>CAYJVW010000012.1:0-3192 GCA_964373725.1 uncultured Candidatus Saccharibacteria bacterium
GCGATGTCCATGAAGGGGCGGGCGAGGGTTTGCGAGGCGTATTGCTGGCGTTGCGGCTCGACGGCGTAGAGAAGTATGATGAATTTCGGATCGTTCGCTGGAAAGTAGCCAAAGAACGAGTGGAGAAAGCGGCCGTCGCAATAGCCGCCGCACTCGGGCCTCGCGATCTGCGCCGTTCCGGTTTTCGCCGCGATGGAATGATGCTCCATCTTCAATTCGCCCTTCAAGAGCGCGTCATCGAACACTTCGACGAGCATCGTCGTTATCATCTCGGCGGTCTCCGGTTTTAACACGCGCTTTTCGGGCGCTTGCGGCGTCTCGCGAGAGACGCCGCTCGGATATCGAATATGCGTCGCGACATGCGGCTCGGGCAAGATGCCGCCGTTTGCAAGCGCGCCCAGCGCGCGGATCATCGCGATAGGCGTTACGGCAATTCCCTGCCCGAAAGATGCCGACGCATAGTCGACATCGGACGCGCCGCGCTCTGTTATCGCCGAAATGTCTCCCGCTATCTCGCCGTGAAGATCAATGCCCGTCTCCTCGCCAAGACCATACGCCGCGAAATAGTCTGCGAATGTTTCTTGTCCCATCCGATCTACGACGAACGACGCGCCGGTATTGAGCGACTGATTCAAAACTTCCTGCATGCTAACGAGCCCGCGACCTTTTCCGTCGAAGTTCGCGACGCGCAATCCACTTTTCATGATAAATCCTTTGTCGTCGTACGTCGTGCGCCTCGTGATTGCGCCCGCGTCGAGCCCCGCCGCCATCGTAAGAGGCTTCATGATCGAGCCCATTTCATAGCGACTTTCAACGATGGCATTTGTAAATACCCCCGCATCGGATTCGGTGTTGTACGTATTCGGATCAAAATCGGGCAAAAGTCCCATCGCTTTAATCTCGCCAGTTGACGGGTCCATCACGATGCCGCCGGCGAGACGCGGAGAATACTCTTTCATAATGTTTTCGAGAACGCGTTCAAGTTCTATTTCGACGTCGGGTTCGATCGACGTAACAACGCTGCCCTGGAATTCGGAAGGATCGCTGGTAACAACCGCCGCAATATTGGTGAAAATCTCGGCAAACGGATTTACATACAGACCTGTGCTGTCTTGTCGCAAGGTGTCCTCGTAGTATCTCTCGAGTCCGTAGACGCCTTCGCGTGCGTCGCCCTTGAATCCCACAAACCCTATCGCGTGCGCCGCAAGATCGCGAGCCGGATACATGCGCCACTCGTCGCGCACCGTGATAACTCCCGGCAATTCTTTTTTTCGGATCGCGCTCGCCGCTTCATCGTCTACGCGAACCGCGATCTCTTCATACGGATCGTCACGCTTCGCGGCATTCGCAAAAAAGCGATCTCTGTCGATGGCAGTAATGCTATTCAACGCCTCGTAGATTGCGGATGCATCAATAAGATCGCTCGGGCGTATCGCCACCCTCCAACCGGATTGCATCACCGCCGCTGCGACTTCCGTTCCGTCCTTCCTCGTAAAGAAAATATCACCGCGATGTCCTGTTTGTGCCGCGCCCTCAACATACTGCCCCGCCGCCGCGATGCGATAGTCCTCCCCGTGCACAAGCTGGACGAAATAGAGACGAATCGCCAGGAGCAGCGCGACGACAATAAAAATGCCGCAGAGAAGTCGAACGCGTAACACGAATTTAGATCTCATTGCGCACACCGAGAGCTGCACCAACAGTACCTGGTCGGTGGATATACTGCGTGTCGGAAACAGGCGCGAGACCAAGCGAATCCCCGTTTGCTGCGCCTACTGTCTCTGAAAGCGCAAAGTAGTCACGCTCGAGAGTCCCTACAACAGATCGGAGGGCCGTCGCCTGATCGTTTGCCTCTTTGCGCGCGATTACGTTGACAATAGAGAAACTGACGAATGATATATACGCAAAAACGAGGATTGCGAGCATGAAGGACAGTATTCTGGTCGCGTTTTCTTCGCTCGGCAGTGCACCCACAAACACCGAATTTCTTCGGTGGGTTTTGTTTGAAAACGGAATCTGTAGACTTGAAATGGCTTTTTTCATAGTTTAAAAAATATGGATTTCGTAAGTCCATATTTGGACTTACGAAGTCCAAATTCTTACGCCTTCTCAATAACACGTAACTTGGCACTTCGAGCTCTCGGATTCGCCACTATCTCTTCTCGCGATGGCTTCTGCGGCGATTTCGTGAGCCGGACGCCCTCTCCTTGTTGCGACCACAGGAGCATCAGGCGCTTCACCTCTCTATCCTCGATGCTGTGGAAGCTGATGACCGCGAGCCTTCCTCCAGTCTCTAAAGCAAGCCACGCCGCGCGCAAACCTTCCTTCAGAGCGCCTAACTCGTCATTGACCGCGATGCGAAGCGCTTGGAATGTCTTGGTTGCCGGATGCAGCTTTCCTTTCTGATATCTGAATGGAACTGCAGCGCGTACCAACTCCCCCAATTCTCGCGAGGTTTCGATCGGTTTTCTCGCCCGCGCCTCTACAATCGCTCGGGCAATTCTCCTCGCAAACCGCTCTTCGCCCCAGCCCCAGAGAACGTCGGCGATGCTTCCTTCCTCCCATTCGTTGACGATGGTCCGCGCGGTCAAAGCCGGACTCGCGGTATCTGATGAATAGGTCATGAGAAGCGGCTCGTCGGCGAGAAAGGAAAATCCTCTTCCCGCAGCGAGCTGGTACGCACTCCAGCCAAGGTCAAACAAAGCCTTTGTGATACCAAACTCGCTACAGTTCTCCAGCACGCCCTTGAGATGTCTGAAATTACTGATCTCAAGATGGATGCGAGCTTTGGCAGCCGAGAGCGCACTATGTGCGCGCTCTACCGCTGCCTTGTCCGCATCTATCCCGATCAGCATTCCCTTTTTCCCCAAGAGAGAGCAAATAGCCGCTGCGTGGCCCGCGCCGCCGAGGGTCGCATCAAGTACGACGTCGTCGGGACGGATCTGCAGAGCTTCGAGTGTTTCGTGTAAAAGAACTGGTGTATGCCTGTCCGCCATAGCCTTGGCGGAGGCGGGCCCGACCTCGGATAGTTTGGGGCGCTTGCCCTCCGAAGTTTTAGCGAAGGAGGGGCCCTCTTGACGAGGTGTGGTCTGGTGTCTTGTATTCATAAAGGGCTTGACGACACCGGGTCGCTGGAGGATGATGCTGAACGTCGCGTGCGCATGACATTTTCGCATTAGTCCTCCAGCTACC
>CAYJVW010000012.1:3292-4711 GCA_964373725.1 uncultured Candidatus Saccharibacteria bacterium
TCGCAGATTGAGGTTAAACCTCAATCTCTGAGAGGTTCTTTGTCCGAGGTTCGACCTCGGACACCTGATAGATTGGCCGTGCAGCGCTTCCACCGAAATTGCGAATGGAATACAGTAGTTTTATAGTTCAAAAAAGTGATAGACTTTACATCACGCGAGAGAGTGCACATAGACCGCTTTCAGAACGTGTAGATGACATCGCCGACGCCGGTACGATACGATTTGGAAAATTGTGGCTCGATAAGGAAGACAGAAGTTTGCACTGGCCGGAGTCCGATAAACCTGTGAAGTTAAGTCCTAACGAAGCCGAGATTATGCGTATGTTTATGGGCGTATCACACAGTGACATGAGCGAAGGCGGAATAATTAGCACGCTCGAATTTCAACGGTGGTTTGACGAATCACGAAAGCCGGCAGACAAAACCCTTACATCTGGCAAGCAGGTTTACCAACACATCCATCGTTTGAAAAGAAAACTTCAGTTGCTAACAGGTGGCGCAATCAAAATCGAATCGGAAAACGAAGAAAAAGGACGCGGAAGTCGAGGATATTTCCTTAAATCAAAATTGACAAGCGTGTGATATGTGGTAGCATTTTATATGGCACTGCTTTCAATATTTAAGAAAGCCACTCCTCTCGCCCTCTCGGCGCTTGCCGAAGAGCTGCGTGTTCGCAAGGCCACGAAATTCATACTGCTATTTTCGATGGGGAGTCAGTTCGATCACCTCATTGTGCAGCGGCTCGCGAAACTCGGCGTCTACGCGCTGGTCGCGGATCCTGCCAGTGTGAAGGCCGACGATGTGAAAAAAGCAAAGCCCGCAGGTATCATTCTCTCGGGCGGTCCTGCATCGGTACACGACGAACCACCTCCGTTCGATAGTAAAATTTTCGATCTTGGTATTCCGACCTTAGGGATCTGCCTCGGGTATCAACAGTGGGCGAAACATGTCGGTGCAAAAGTATCTCCCGGCAAGGCGCGCGAATTCGGCATACACACGTTGAAGCTCAAAAAGAAAGATCCGCTTTTCAAAGGCGTTCCCGCGAGCTCTCCTGTCCTCCAAACTCATGGCGACGTAATATTTCCGTACAAAAAACTTGAAATACTTGGCGCAACGGACCATTCACCCGTCGCAGCCGGAAGGTACAAGCATCTTTGGGGCGTACAATTCCATCCCGAGGTTACGGACACAAAAGAGGGCGGAAAGATCTATAGGAATTTTTGTTACGCAATCTGCGGCATCACAGACCCCTTCCCCGCACACAACGTCGCGAAGAAGAAAATCGATGAGCTGCGCGAGAAAGTAGCCGGAAAGCGCGTTTTAATCGCGCTTTCCGGCGGTTCAGATTCGTCTGTCGTTGCATATCTTCTGAAGCGGGCGGCAACGCCACGATATCGGGAGATACGATCTCCCGATATGA
>CAYJVW010000012.1:4811-22530 GCA_964373725.1 uncultured Candidatus Saccharibacteria bacterium
GATCTCCCGATATGACAAAGATGCGCGGAGTATACATTCGAGGCATCGACAGGCCTGACGATGAGGCATACGTGCGCAAATATTTCGGAAAGAAAAAATGGATTGATGTAGAGGTCGTGGACGCGACGCATGAATTCCTGCAGGCGCTTGCCGGGAAAACCCGCATGCGCGACAAGCGTGTGGTGATGCGCGACGTGTATAAACAAGTGCTTGAAAAGGAAATCGAGGCGTTCGGGGCGGATTTTATCGCGCAAGGAACGCTCTATACCGACCTCCGAGAGAGCGGCATGGGGCATGCGACGGGTGCGCGCATCGCGGAAATTAAGGTGCATCACAACACTGGCATCGATTTCAGCGTGCCTGAATTGCGGCCGCTCGAAGATATGGTGAAAGACAGCGCGCGTGATATCGGGCGCGATATCGGCGTGCCGGAAGACTTGCTCGTACGTCATCCGTTCCCCGGTCCCGGGCTTGTCGTTCGTATCGAAGGCGAAGTCACTCCTGAATCGTTGAAAATCGCGCGCGCGATCGACGGCATCTATATCGACGAGCTGCGCAAAGCAAAACTCTACAATTCCGTCTGGCAGGCAGGCGCGGTAGTTACCCGTTCCGAACACACGGTTTCAAAAGGAGATGACGCTGGTATGGGGGTCGTTGTCGCGCTTTGGGCTGTGTGGAGTGTGAACGGCTTCACCGCTCGCGCAGCGGACTTGCCTCACGATTTTCTTAACAAAGTTTCTCGCCGAATCACGAACGAAGTCCGCGAGGTCGGCGCCGTCGTCTACCGCGTCTCCGACAAACCTCCTGCAACCATCGAATGGGGGTGAAACCGAGATTCGCAAGGTTTCAACGGCCGGAGTGTGTCGACGCGGAAAAACAGTGTTTAGACACTGTTTTTCGAGTCGCGCAAATTTGCAGCAGCGACCTGATTTTCTTGACGGTATTCCGTCTTAGAAAATCGAAGTACTCTTGTGGTGCAAATTATGTGTAGCTGATATTCATTCAAACTTCTCCAGACATGCATTGTACGGTTTATACGAGCCTTGCATTTCAGCTGCATCGAAATTCGGATCAATGTTTTCGCAAATCCTTACATCATCGTTTGCGACGGCCGCATCCAAATAACAATATGATCGATAAAATTTATTGTTCATCTTGGCACAAAGATTCACGTCGCTTTTTTGCGCGTCAGTTCTGGAATAGTAGTAACAAGGACTCGGATCAATCGACATTTTATCGCAAATCGAGATGAGATGATTTTTCTTCGCGAGCGCATCGTAGCAAGTATCTGCGCTTCCTGTTGCCCCTGTCTGCGGCATCATCCCGCAGATCTTGAGATCATTGGTCTTGATCGCGATGCGCTCATAACACGTACCACGGTTATTTGGATTCACATTGCCGATACATAAAGAAACGTCGCTACGATTGACCGCCACACTATTGATACAATTCTCCTTTAGCCAACCGCTTTCAGGTCCCCCGATCTTGTTACAGAACGCGAGATCTATGATATTCAAATTAAATAGCGGCGAATTGGCGTAACAAAAATTCTTATCCTCTTTCCCAGTTTCGCATACTTCCGGATAATTCGGGATCGGCGTAATCGTGAAATATCCGTCCGTTTGGTCTGATTCACCATCACCTCTTGCAAGCGCTCGTCCGACAAGAATTTTGAACTGCGAATTCGGTGAAGAGCCTTCCGGCATCTTAATATCCCAACTGTATTGTCCCGTACCGCTCTCGCCGCTTGCTAAAGTAGCCACATGCCAAAACTGTGAATCCCCGGGTGACTTTCTTAGGAGATTAATCTCCACGGACTGATTTTTGTTTGCGCCTTCTGATCTCCAACGAAAAGTGTGAGTATGTCCGACCTGCCAAATTTCGCCGCCATTCGGCACCTCAACAGTAATCGTTCCTCTTTCAGTTTTCGGGGCTTTCTGCTTCGTTGTTGAATCCGTTTTGGAAACCTGAGTTTTTTGCGATGCGGGCAAGAGTTCATCTTTTTGAGAATAGTTTTCATTTGACTCTTCCGTATCAACGGGTAGTGGTTGCTCACTCACATACATATATCCCACTCCGCCCGCAAGAAGCACAGCGATCAAGAGTACGAGAATAATTGTTGCAGAGCCTTTTTGGTTCATAGATATACGGAATACATTCAAACATACCACGGCATAAAATGACGATCTAGGCATGCGAGTGCGTAACTTCCCGTATTAATCTGAGAAATTGAGGAACCCGGACAATGAATCCATGACGGCCGGGAGCAACAGCACCGAAAGAATGTCGGAGTAATCGTCGGTCCAGGGACGAGGGCGGCTTTCAGGAATGCGGCGCGGGAGATTTGTGAAAGTATCGGATTTGAATGTATCGGGGTTTTTGGATAGCAGCACCCATTCGCTCGGCCATTCCGTTATGTCGTCGGAGCCGTCTGTTATCACGATCAGCCACGAAAGCCCCAACTCTTCGGCGGTGCTTACGATAACCGGCGCGATGTCCAACAGGCGGTTCGACGTGTTAATCGCAATAATGCCGTCTTCCTGAATGTGTTCGAGATACAGTTGAATAGCTTCTTTCGTTATCAGGTGCACGGGAATCGTGTCGTCGTTGAAGGCGTCCATCGCGAGAACGTCGAAATCGTTCGTCTCTCCCCTTCGGCGCTCTTGCTCGAGAAGAATGCGCGCGTCTCCCGTGCGCACTTCGACGCCTTTGCAGCGGGAAAGATACGAGAAATGCTCGCGCGCGACTTTTTCGATTGAAGGATCGATCTCGTAGTACACGTATGTGTCGCCGCTGCCGCAATAGGCGGAGATGGCGCCTGCGCCAAGGCCCGTGATGCCGATATTGAGCGTCCTATCAGGATGCGCGAGGTACCGATCCATGATCGCGCGGGCGATGCCGCTCCTTGCGCTGAAGTACGTCGCGCCGATGAATTCGAAATGCGCGTCTCGCATCTGGACGCCGTGAATGGTCCCGCCATTCAGAAGGACTTTTAATTCCGGCGTTTGATACACGAGCGCGGTACCGTAGAAATTGCGGTAGCGCACTAGTACCTCTCGTTCGTCACCTTCGCTTACAAGACTATATGCCGCGACTAGAATAGAGCACAGCAGAAGAATTTTCGTCGCGCGCAGATAACCCGGCTGGATGCGCGACGCGAGGCTACTTGGCACGAAGGTAATCGCGACGAGCGCCGCAAGCGCGATACCGATTGGGAATTCCCAAAGGTCGGGAAAGATGAGCGGCGCGACGACGCTAGCTAAGAGCGCGCCGATCATTCCGCCGAACGAAAGACAGAGATAGAAAAGCGACGACGATCTCGTATCCGGCCGGTTTGCATACAGTTGCGCGTGGCAGTAGAGACCGCAGAAGAATAGAAGCAGCGTGTCGGAAATGACTCGCCAGGTGGATTCTGCGTAGCCGGTGCCGTGGTATTCGTATGCGGCTATTGCGAATGCGAGAAGTAAAAACCAGGTAAATACCCCGCGTCCGTAGCCGGAAAATGCGAGAATATATGTGACGAGATAGAGAGAAAGCGGAACGATCCAGAGGAGCGGAAGGGGAGCAACGAGCTGTGTTATTTGCGTCGTCGTTGCGACGAGTAGGAATGACGGGAGCGCCGCAAGAACCACCCATGCCACTTTTCTACCCCGCGAGATTGTACCTACTTCGACATACAAGTCTGACTTGTCAGTAGACAAGTCAGACTTGTATGTGGGTATATCTCGCTGTGATCGGAAGAAACGGTTGCACACAAGCGCCGCGAGAGCCGCATACACAAGAAACAGCCCGAGCCATATTCCATCTTGTACGGGAACAGTCGAATTCGGCTCCACAAGAAAAGGATAGCTTCCGAGCGCGAGGAACGAACCTATGTTCGAGAGCGCGTACAGTTTGTACGGCTCGCGCTTTTCAGTTATGCCGTACCAGTACTGTAATAAAGGCCCCGTGGTCGAGAGTAAAAAATACGGAAGACCAATAGAAAACGCAAGCGCAAAGAGAAGCTGCAGCCATGGAGAAAGCAGACTTGCTATCGTCCATTCCATAGTCGGAAACAGCGAACGCCATGCGAGAAGCATTGCAAGAGATGCAAGCGTGGCGCACATAACGACTGTAAAATGTACAAGCACCTGTTTTTTCTCGGGCAGTCGGCATAGCAAATACGCATACAGATATCCAAAAAAGAGCATACCGGTGAAAAAGAGAAGGCTCGTCGCCCACACGCTCGATGAGCCGCCGAAATACGGGAGCATGTGTTTTCCCGCTATCGGCTGGATCTGAAACAGCAAAAACGCGGAGAGAAAGATGGCGCTTGCGTATAGTATATACGATCTGCTTAGCATGAGCATGCGTGTGTCACCGTACACCGATTCTCGCGCAATACGATAACTCCATCCGGTCGGCACTAGTTATCGTATTCACATTTTCTGAATTTGCCTGCCGAATCGCAGCCTTGAACATAGTTACTCCTCGACAACTTCTTCTACGGGCTCTCCTACGTACTCATCCACCTCTTCCTCTGCATCAGGCTCGATCCATGCTGCAATCCGATAGCGGAGGCCATCGAAAAGACCGACGAGCGTGCTCCATTCAAATGCCTCGTCGGGAATCCACACGACCGAGAGCACGTCGGCGTAGTCGTCCGTCCAGACGGGAATACGTTCGTCGGGAACGTACGGCTCCGCGCTCGCGAACGAATCTGCATTCATGAAATCGGGATCCGTTGATATCAAAACCCACTCCGAAGACGAGGCGAGTTCGTTCTCATCGCCCGAGGAATTTACGACGACTGCCGTGAGTCCCAAACTTTCCGCGACGCTAATAACTGCCGGCGGCAAGTCGAGATACCGATTAGATGTATGTATGGCGAGGATACTTTTCGGACCGCGCGTGTGATCCAGATAGAGCTGGATTGCCTCTTTCGTGATGAGGTGGATCGGAATCGTGTCGTCGTTGAACGCGTCCACCACGAGCACATCAAAGCCATTCAACGTCCCTTCCCGCTTCTCGTTTTCAAGTACGATGCGCGCGTCGCCGAGGCGCACTTCGAAACCAGCACAATGCGACGCGTAGGTGAAATATTCTTTGGCAAGCGAGACGACGCGGGGGTCTATCTCGAAAAATATGTACTCGTCCCCGCTGCCGCAATACGCATTCAGCGTTCCGACACCGAGCCCGATGACGCCGACTTTCAGAGTGCGATCGAGATTATTAAGATATGCATGCATGATCGCCCTTGCAACCCCGCTCTCCGGACTGTAGTAGGTGGACGGAACGAATTCTAATTCTGGATCGAGCGACTGGATGCCATGAAGCGTGCCGCCGTTCATCAAAATTCGCTGCCCATCTGCCTCCTCGACTATTGCAGTTCCGTAAAAGTTACGCGTGGAAGAGAGAACGCTATAATACGACTCTTCGCTGTTGAAATACGTGAAGCCTGCGCGAATGATTAAGACCAAAAGAAGCAAGCGAACTGCCATGCGGGAGCGACTGCCGAATTCAAAGAGAGGCCCGACTCTTGCCCCGTTAGAGGCCTCCGTATTTGTGAGTGAGTTAGTGGTCGCGAAGCCTCTAACGGGGCGGGCAGGAATAAGCACGAACGCCGCGATCGCCGAAAGAAGTATGCCGAGCGGAAATTCAAGCAAGTCGTTAAAGACAAGCGGCGCAACCATGCTGGCTAGGAGCGCGCCCACCATGCCGCCGAATGAAATCGCGAGATAGAAAAACGGAACGTGCCGCACTGTAGGCCGCAGACTATATATCGCACCGTGGCAAAACAGACCGCAGAAAAAGAGGAGCCCCAAGTCTGCGATCAAGCGCCAGATCGCAAACGAGTGTGATGCATCGAGTGCGGCATACGCGAATGCAGCGAACACGACGAGACCGATCCACGTAACCATTCCCCTTCCGAAACCCCAGAACGCGAAAATAAACGATAGAAGATAGAGCGAGAGCGGCAGCACCCAGAGAAACGGAATCGGCGCGATGACCTGTGTGATCTGCGTCGTCGTCGCGACGAGTAGGAATGACGGGAGCGCCGCGAGCGCTACCCATGCCACTTTTCTACCCCGCGAGACTGTACCTACTTCGACATACAAGTCTGACTTGTCAGTAGACAAGTCAGACTTGTATGCGGGTATATCTTGCTGTGATCGGAAGAAACGGTTGCACACGAGAGCCACGAGTGCAACGTAGAGGATAAAGAGCACTGTCCAGACCGCCTCTTGGTTTCTAAGCGCGAGGTTCGGTTCTACAAGGAACGGATACGTGCCGAGTGCAAGGAACGAGCCGATATTTGAAAGCGCGTACAGTTTGTACGGCTCGCGCCTCTCCGTGATGCCGTACCAATATTGGAGAAGTGGCCCCGTCGTTGAAAGCAGAAAATACGGAATGCCGATGGACATCATGAGCGCGAGCAAAACTTCTAACGAAGGATGGAGCGCATTCCCCAGAGTCCAGTAGAGCGGCGGGTAGAACGAACGCCAAATCAATGGTGAGACCAAGACCGCCGCGCCTCCTACTCCCACCACATACAAATGTATGCGCGACTGCTTCGCATCGCTGTATCGGCCGAGGAGATAGACATATAAATACCCGACAAACAACATCGTCGTAAAAAACAAAAGACTCGTCGCCCAGACGCTAGACGAGCCGCCGAAATACGGGAGCATGTGTTTCCCCGCTATCGGCTGGACTTGAAATAGAAGAAACGCGGAGAGAAAAATCGTCCCTGCGTACAATAAATAAACTCCGACGTTCGGGAATGTTGCGCGGATGCTCCGAAACAGCATGCGCGCAATCCTAGCACGCCACCTACACCGGTAATAAACGGGACTGTGAATACGTCATAGACCGCAGTAGGAGCGTGGTATCATTCCCCTACGACGTCGCCTCGAAGCGACGCATTATAGGTTAGAAATTAGAACACAGTATGTACAAATTACAAGTTGCTGGAATACTACTCGCGGGCGTGTTTGTGTTCGGCACTGGGCTCGCGCAAGCCCGCGACGATGACAACGATAACGGCCATGGAGGGTCTAAGGGAAAGAAAAACGAGAAGTCATGGGTGTTCAACTTCCCATTCACGTCTGTTGGGACATCCACGGATGCGCTTGCGGCGCAGATCAAGAGCTTGCAAGAAGCGCTTGCCAAGCTGAAAGCAGAGCGCGAGGCGCTTGAGGATGCTGACGATAGTGACGATGGCGATCGTGACGATAGGAACGCGAACCGCGCGGCGCGGGATGCGCTTAAGATTGAGATCAAGCAGACGAAATCGGAAATTAAAGATGCCAAGCGGGAGTTGAAATTCTTTCGCTCGCTTGCGCGCGGCATGTCGGGCGATGACGTGCGAGATCTCCAGGAACTCCTGGCGCAAGATCCGACTATCTTTTCGTTGGACTTGATAACCGGTTTCTTCGGTCCAAAAACCGAAGAGGCGCTTCGTAAATTCCAACGCAAGCATGGTATCGACGCTATCGGCATCTTCGGACCGAAAACGCAAGCGAAGATCCTAGCGCTCTTTATAGGACGCGAATTGCCGCCGGGCATTATCAAGCGTCTGGGGCTTGAGATGAGCTCGACGACTCCGGGAACAGGCTTCCTTGCCATCTGCCACATCCCGCCTGGTAATGTCGCGAACAAGCAGACGCTCGTCATCGGAATTCCTGCCCTCGGTGCTCATCTCGCGCACGGCGATACCGTTGGCGTATGCGCGGGAAGCGGCACTGCAACAACTACGCCTCCTGCCGTGGACACTACGGCGCCGATCATCTCCGGGATCGGAGTTTCGGGAATCTCTTCGACGACAGCAGCTATTTCGTGGAACACGAATGAGAATGCTGTCAGCAAGGTCTTTTACGCGACAAGTTCACCGGTGAATGTGTCGACGGCGCTTTCGGTTGGCACCGCGTCATCGACAATGTTCCACATGCATTCTCTAACGGGACTTGCCGCGAGCACGACGCACTACTTCGTCGTCCAGTCAAAAGATGCTGCAAACAACACCGCGACCAGTTCGGTGCAATCGTTCCTGACGCTTCCGTAACGAACGCAGCAGGTTTAAAAAAACACGCCTCTTCAACGAGGCGTGTTTTTTTAAAAAGCGAGGCCAGGGATGTTCAGTCCATGGCCTCGAGTTTTTGATAGGGAGATTTTTTGGGTCGCCCTCCTGTACGCATAACCTGTCCGAAGAGCAACCATTGGCACCATAGCAATTCACACTAACAAATGCAAAAGGAACAAGGCGAGCCGGAGGAGACTCGCCTTGCCCAAAGTGGTCGCGCTCAATGCGCGGAGCACCTAGATTGGGGAAGAAAGATCTAGGGGGTTGACTCCGAAAAGAATTTGATGCGCATGCAAAAAATAATTACCGGAACAGAAAAAGATAAATTTGTCCACACCTTCTCCCCTTCCTTATCCTTAGCCAATCCACAGACTTATACATGAGTTATCCACTAAAGCGGAACAATTGACAAAAATTTCGAGCGGAACAGCGATGCTACTGTTACTGCGTTGCATTGCGCGGAGGCGTGATGCGTGCGCATAAGTTGCGGCTCTAATCGCAGGCGATGCGAGCTTGTTGGAGTTGCGCTTGAAAAGCGCCCTCGCGGTTCAAATACTGCTTCGTTCTTCTTTCGGGAAACAAGAAGGTCCTCTTTTCATGGGGGCGGATCGAAAGAAGCAGTACAAACAATCGCGAGATCGGAGTGGTCGATCTTCCGAACGACGCATGAAAATGTGTCAAGGTTAAACCTTGATAATTTAGAAGCCGTAGAAAATTAGAATTATGGATTTACGAAACCCATATATGGACTTCGTAAGTCCATATATTAAAGAATAAATAATTATGCAATTACTATCAGTACAAAGAATCTTGGTGAGTTTGGGGATGATTGTGTTCGTGGGAGCGGTCGCGGCGGGAGCCACGGGCGCTTTCTTCTCGGACACTGAAACGTCAACAGGCAACACGTTTGCTGCGGGGGCAATTGACCTCGGAATCGACAACACGTCGTATTACAACGGTGTTCTGAGCGATGGAACGTCATGGGAACTCGACTTCGATATTGATGAGTGTATCAATGATCAGGGTGGGCCATGTCTCTTCTTTGATTTCGACGATCTTAAGCCTGGAGATTATGGCGAGGACACAATCTCGCTCCACGTCAATGACAATGATTCATGGCTTTGCGCAGACGTAACTCTCACCGAGGACGCTGATAATACCTGTGTGGAGCCAGAAGAAGACTCCGAGGGTGCCGGGATATGCGGAAGTGGAAATGCTCTTACAAACGGGGATCTCGCCGATCAAATTCGATTCCTTTGGTGGGCAGACGATGGCGACAATGTTCTTGAGGATAACGAAAGACAACTTCCTGCAGGACCTCTTGGATTCTTGAATGTTGGCCAAACAGCGCATGTCGAACTTGTCGACTCGGATGACAACATCTTTGGTGCCCCTGGTGATCCTTTGACTGGCGCACAGACACACTTCATCGGCAAGGCGTGGTGCTTCGGGAACATTGCTGCTCTCCCACTTGCGGACGACGACTCGCAAGGACGCAGCCCTGCAGGTAACAACGATGGCAACGGACCTCCAGGACAGCCAACCGACGGTGGGTACACATGCACAGGTGCGGCGGGTGTGAGCAACTCTGCGCAAACCGACCGCGTACGTCTGGATGTCTCTTTCAACGCTGTACAGTCGAGAAACAACTCGAGCTTCCAATGCTTGGAGGGCATTACAGGTCCTGGTCCAATCTAATTCTCTACGCAACCTAAAGCCTCTGCGGCTCATTTCGGCCGAAATGAGCCGCAGAGAAAAGTTCGTGGATAGCCGTTCTCAATGCGACGCGGGATTCCAAGGTTCGAGCCTTGTGCGCTCCCCAAAGGTCGAACCTTAGGCGTTGCATTGAGCGGGCTGAACACGATTCAGCAAGGTCATTACAAGAAATTTATTAATCTAGTCGCACGCCTTCGCTCTTAAGAGCTATGGCGAGGCAAGGGAAACTAGCGATTAAAAAATATTATGAGACGGATTATATTTGGACTCTTTGTGATTCTTGGTGCAGGTGCGGCTATCGCAACGGGAGTGACGGGCGCTTTTTTCTCGGACACGGAGACGTCGACCGGCAACACGTTTGCGGCCGGCGCGATTGATTTGAAAATTGATAATGACAGTTATTACAATAGAAACCGCTGCACTCTCGGCGATCATGATCAAAACCCACAAACGCCGGATACATTTGCGTGGGTTGGTACTGCCCCATTCCCAGTTCCGGGGACCGCATGCGACACCAGCTTCCCTCTTTCTGACCTCGACGACGGGCTTCTTTTCTTCAACTTTACCGACTTGAAACCGGATGACGAAGGTGAAGATACGATATCGATTCACGTCCAGAACGACGCGTGGGCGTGTATGGATTTGACTCTCACGTCAAACGATGATGTCTCGACAACGGGGCCGGAAGGTCAAGTTGATGTTCCAGAGAATCCTCTAAACGCGTGGGATGGAGAGCTTGCACAAAATCTCCAATTCTTCTGGTGGGCGGACGACGGAGACAACGTCTATGAAGCAGCCGAGCCCACGCTCTCTAATGGCGTTGAAACTCTCTATGACCTTGCTACATCAACTGGCTCCTTCTCAATCACACTTGCGGACTCTGTAGATAATGCGTGGGGTGATGATGGCGATCCCCTGCCGGGTGGAGAAACTGTATACATCGCCAAGGCGTGGTGCTTTGGGACACTCGCAACGACGACGGTCGCGCAGGATGGCGCCGGCACTGATGGCCCGCAGGCTCCCGGTCGTGTCGCGACCGGATTCACCTGCAACGGTGAGGCGCTCGGTAACCAAACACAGACCGATAGCTCTGAACTCACCATCATGTTCCGTGCAGAACAAGCGAGACACAACGAGAGCTTCCGCTGCAACCCACCTGATCAACAAACTGGGACACTGACGGTGAATAAGGCGCTCCTCGTTTCTACGGCTGGTATCGAAGTTGCAGACTTCACGCTGCACATTGTCGGCCCGAGTGGTGACCAAATCGTAACGGACGAAGTGCCGGTGCCAGGCCTGCCGACTGGTTCATACACCGTGTACGAACAAGTGACAGGCAATGTATCTGGAAAGACATTCGCCGTGACATTCAGTGGTGCGTGCACGAACAGCATCAACAACGGCACGTCGTCTCCGTTCACCTTGAATCCAAGCGATAACATCACCTGCAACATCCTGAACAACCAAGTGGGTGATGGTATTGGCGATTGACTTCGGCTGGCCCTGCCCCAGTTTTGATCGGTCGCGTGCGCAGAAAACTGGGGCTGGGCGAATAAAAGAAACATGCGCATCGTGATCACGACATTGGACGAAAAAGCCTCAATGCCAAGGCCCGGCCTTGACATTGAGGTGAAGGCCCGGCCTTGGCATTGGGGAAAAGTGGGCAAGCTGAAATTTCACTACCGGGTAAAACCATGCGCATGATGACAAGCATTTCAGTACGGGCGGCAGTCGCGACTTTAGTCGCGACTGCCGCAGTGCTCGCCTTTTTTGCGCGCGATATCGAGCCGGGCATCACGTTTGCGACGCACGGAATTGATCTGAAGATAGACAGTGCGGCCTTCTACAATGGTGCCATCGTCCCCTCTGCGACGTGGGCGCTGAAAAACCTGGTTCCTGGTTCTGACAAATTCTTCAACTTTAACGACATAAAGCCCGGCGATTACGGCTGCAACGTGATTTCGATGCACGTAAAGAATGCAAACGCGTGGCTCTGTCTCGATGTTAAGAATCTGCAACAAAGTGAAAACGGCGTGAACGAACCGGAAGGTCATGAAGATGGGACGCCGGGCGCCGATTTGGCGGATGGCACCGAATTCTTCGGCTGGATGGACGACGGCGACGGGAAATTCGAGCCACCTGGCGAGAAAGCGATTTTTGGCACGTCGACGCAGGCTGCGTCGTACGTATTTGCGAGCAGCACGACGTATGCAATCGCCGATTCTCGCGGAAGCATGTGCCGCTTGAATACCAAACGCTATGTGGGCATGTGTTGGTGCGCGGGAGACTTGACCGTGCAAAGCGACGGAAAATTCAAATGCAACCCCGAGACCATGGGAAACAAAGTGCAGACCGATTCGTTCACCGTGGACGTTTCTATCCGCGCGGAATCGGCACGTGCGAAGCCAAATTTCAAATGCGGCGGCTACCCGCCCGTCTCGCCACCTTGCCCGAACTGCAACGGACCTATCAATATTACCGTCAACAACAGCGGCTTCATCAATTCGACGACGACTGCTACTTCGACCACCGGGGGCAATACTGCGGGTGGAGGTGGAACGGTAGATACGGGAGATGCCAATTCTAATGCGACAACGACGAACATTTTGAATCGCATCTTGCTGCGGATTCGATAACGCCATGAAAACTTTCCCGAACGTTGAAATTAGATATTTGGACTTACGAAGTCCATATATGGACTTCGTAAGTCCAAAAATGGAGAGTATAGCGACCTACGAGGTCGATAGAGCGGTATGAAGATAATCAGCAAACTTTTTTACACAGTCTTCGTTCTCCTCTTGTTGGGAGTTGCCGGACTCTTTCTCGCTTCCCTCTTGCCCATCCCTGGCAATGTGCAGATAAAAATCGTGAAATCGGGTTCGATGGAACCGGCAATCAAGACGGGTTCGATTGTGATTGTGAAGCCGCAGGCGGCGTATGCGGTTGGCGACATAATCACCTTCGGCGAAGACACAGGCGCGCAGATTCCGACGACGCACCGTGTTGTAGCAATAGGTGGTAATTTCTCGAACGTGTTTTACATGACAAAGGGCGACGCAAACGAAGAGGCGGACAACGTGCAGATAGCACAAAGTGATGTGGAAGGGCGTGTCATCGCAACCATACCGTTTGCGGGATACGTGCTTGATTTTGCCAAGAAACCGCTCGGCTTTACGCTGATGATAGCGATTCCTGCCTCCATCATCATTCTCGACGAACTGCTGCGGATATTTCAAGAAGTGCGGAGTCTGCGGCGCAAACGCGGGAAAAAGGAGGAAGAAAGCGGCGCGGCGCCCCTCCTTCGCCAAGGCTTCGGAGGGCAAGCGCCGCCGCATTCCCCTTCCCCGAGCTCGATTCTCGACCTACGACATTTATGACTTCGAATACTTACATGCCCCCAAAAAATTCCCGAGGTCCGACCTCGGTGGCATTTCAAGGACCGTCCTTGAAATGCCAAGGCCCGGCCTTGGCATTGGTGAGAATTCCGACTGTTGACGGAGGGACAGTGCAATTCCCCGTCTCGCGGCACGTACTTTCGCTTCCCGGCCTAAAAAAAATACGGCAGTGGCGACCGTCTCTCGTGCAGCAAGCGAGCGCGCTCGTTCTCGTCTTGTCTCTGTTCGCATCCTCGTACGGCATCACGTACGGAAAACTCCAATCCACGCTCGCCTATTTCCGCGACGACGAGACGTCGCGTGCAAACGTATTCGCCGCTATCTCTCTCGACTTTCTTATGAACCCAGGAGAAGTAAGCACGCCAATAGAGGCAGGTGGCGAGATTTTTCTCCGACCTTTGATGAAAACTGAATCAGGCTCGTCGCCTATCATGTATCGGGCGTTCATAGAGGAGGTAGGCACTCCAGCGCCTCTGTGTGGACTGTTGCTGGCAGTGGCGACGACGTCGCCTTTCGTCTACAGTGGCGCTCTTACATCTCTTTCGACAGAAGCAACGACAACAACCGGCCATTGGGGTCTGTCTATCTCTCTGCCTGATGCGACAGGACTTTCTGACGGCGAGAAGTGTACTGTGCATCTTGTCTATCGAGGCTGGAATAAAGATGCGCCTGAAAATACCGGATATACGGACGAGGAGCGCGATTCGTTTACGTTCATTTTCAAAGCCCCCACGTCCTTAGAGAGTGTAGAAACCCCTCTCGCACCACATGAGCCCGATAATCTTGGTGACGTGTTGGGTGCGCAAGATTTTGATGACAGTGCGACGAGTACCGAACCGGTCTCTGAAGTCTCTGCACCGACTTCTAGCGGCAGCGCGAGCGCCCCTCCTCCTTCTCCTGCTCCTGCAGAAGAGCCCGCGAGTGAATCTCCCGAGACTGCGGTCGAAGAACCAACCACGTCGGACGAGCCAGCTGCGGTAGAACCCGATGCGCCACCGGCCGAGCCTGCTGACGAACCAGCGCAAGAACAGTCGGAACAAGCGCCTGCCGATACCTCTGCAACAGTGGAGGAACAACCCGCAGTAGAACCAGAACCAGCTCCGTCGACTGAACCGCCTCCGCCCGTAGATGCTCCCCCGCCTCCGCCGCCACCAGACGAACCCGCGAGCGAATAGCTTGACTAGTCTTTGTCCCCATGGGGAGAAAGACTACTAATTGGGTAAACTAGCTGTACAGCAGAATGCCGTAGAGCATCGCGCCATTCAGCCCCACCCACACCGCGCTTGAAATGAACACTACCAATTCCCTGTGCACCGCGCCGTACAGAAGCCAGAGGATATTAATGAGATTCGCGAACAGCCATGAAGAAAAAGAAAGAGCTCCTGCATCTTGCGATGCAAACAGCTGGATAATTTGAGGGATAAAGGTAACGGGAGAGCCGATAGCGACGGCGTACATCACATAATCAAACCAGCGCTTCCATCGCTTTGGATGCGGATATGGACTTAGATTTCGATAAAGTCGTTGTCGCGCGTGGAGATGATGAAGACCACCGAGCTACATTCCGAAATTCTATCACGTCAAAACTGAAGGCTATGCCGCTTTTTCGATTTCTCGAACGCTTGCCGCATATGTTTCTGAAAATTTTTTCTCCAAAAACTCGTTGACGCCCGCGCATGCCTCCACGATCCATTTTGCGCCCTCAATATATTCGAGTCTCTGTTGTGGCGTCCAATTGATAGGCGGATTGAAGCCCATGAGAAGCGTGTTCACCGTTTGGTCTGCGATCTTGATGCGCTTCACCCGTGCATCCTTATCCTTCACGCGCTCTGCTTGCCGTTTCTTTCGTATCCTGTTTGGATTTCCATTAAACTCCAGAGGATCCGTAAGTCCATCGACCATCTCGGCGATATCCGCACCGAATTCCCTCTCGATATCTTCGATGGTTACCTGAGTATCTTCGACGATGTCGTGAAGCCACGCAGCCGCGATCTCGTCATGCGTTGCGACGGAAAGCTCTACGAGCTGAACAACCCGCCGCGGATGTTCGATGAAAGGCTCCGCACTCGCGGTTTTCAAAAACTGCCCAGCATGGTGCGCTGTCGCATATTCTTCGGCTTTTTTGACAATATTTGAACGTGACATATTTTTTGGACCCACGGGGAGTCGCACCCCGGACTGCTCCATGCCATGGAGCCGTGTTACTGCTATACCATGGGCCCGAATTTCTCGCCGAGAAGAATCTTTCCTGCAACGAGGAGATCATTATAGACATGCGCTGAAAAATAATCTATTCGGCAGACAGCTTTATAGTCCTTCTTGATTGATTTCACTCCGACCGTCCGCTGATCAACTCGTGCTTTGTAAAATTGAGACAAAGGTACTTGAGTTATTGATGACCAAAATTTTTCAAGTGCGGGAATATTTTGATCAGCACGGCATTGAACAGTGCATCGAAGTTTTGAGGGATCGATACTATATACATATCGCATTAAATCCATAAATAATCTAATTATTCCAGGATCTGAATTGCCAAGCTGGATTAATCCATTTCCATGCTTCCCACCCTCGGCAAGATACAGGGTTGCCAAAATCATTTTTGATATTTGTTTATCCTTGAAGAGCAAATCTCGAAGTTGAGAATTATCCTTATAAAGTGTCGCAATGTAGTCATATCTGCGCTTACGTTTTGCGGCCAGTGCGACCGCCCTGCCCGCCGCGCCTCCGCGTCGTATTTTTTCCTCGACACGGTTCAGTTGGAATACGCTGAAATGTATCTAGCTACACCAATATGAAAGCGTGCTTTTTGGTATACTTCGACCAAGTAATGTTTGAATTTCCGAATATGTTTTTCCTTTTTTACGAAGTGCTATGGCCTTATTCTTCAACACTGCAAACGTCATGCGCAAATTGTACTGCCAACCACGTGTATGCGTAGGAGTGCAATTGGGACAACTACATCACCTCCAAATCCCCTTCTATCGCGGGAGGGTTCGCGAGGCACTGCGTCAATTCCGGTGTTTGCGTCCAGCCGCACTGACCGCTCGCTTGCGGTTCGCAAGAAGCCTCACGGTAACAGCCGTATTCGGCTCGATACTCGCACGTTGTCATGATGTTGTCTGCTTCGATCGCAGCAACACACAACTGCCCGCTACAGCCTGCAACAGCGCAACCGTTAGCTACAAGCCCTATGCCGTCCCCTACCTGCCTCTCTGGCGGTAATTCTTCTACAAACAGTTGCCCATCTTCAGAGCGGCACTGGCGAGGATACGATTCCATCACCGGATAGCCCGCTGCCGCACATTCCTCGAAATTAGTGATCGCCATCTGCGGCGCTCGCACCGGCACAAAAAAAGTAACGACTACCCATGCTACGAAGCTAAGCGCAAGCGCTGCGAGCGCAAGGGCAAGCATATTCTTGGATTCCATGGCGCGATTATATCAAAAGAAGGAAGTTGACTTAATCACCACATCAACCGGATCGAGGAAGTTGGCGTGGTGATCGCTTTAGTAGACGAAGGATGCCAAATAAAACTTACAGGTCCTCCCGGCCGGAATCGAACCGACATCAGTCCCTTCCGCCATCGCCAAGGCTTTGGCGAACACAGTCGGAGAGGCCATCCTACTGCGCCCGTTCACTGCCATTGTTATGCTCCCACGAGGAATCGAATCTTACAGATTCTGCACACCTTTCGGATATTTTTCTCGCAGACTCGAAAAATATCTCGCAAGGTCTTGCGGCGCTACGCTCACTCGCGCCTCACCTCTCCGCAAGCTCCCGCCGACGCCTGTCCGCGTTCTACGCACAGGCGGGCCAAGGCTTTTGCGGGCAGGTCGGGAGCTTGCATGGCACATGCCCCGTTTGTGCTTCCGGCAAGAATCGAACTTGCGTCAGTCCCTTCGGAGGGGACTATCCTATCCATTGAACGACGGAAGCGTTAGAAATTTATAGCACAGTTCGGGGTCTATTAAACTATGGGAGCTTTGGACCTATCGGGGATTGAACCCGAGCCTCAGCAATGCGAATGCTGCGTAATACCACTTTACTATAGGCCCTAGTGAGGATCGAAAGAGAAAGCTTGCTTTCTCTTTCTCCGAACGACGGGTCTATACGATCCTCTAGTATAGGCCCGCATGACAAACAAAAGAAGAATATACTACGCGTGAATGCGCGTCTATCACCATTCACGCGCGCACGTTGAGCGAATGATCGCAATGTAAATGAGCGTACTGAAAACAAATAACGGCGCAAAGTTTATCAACGTATCGCTGACGGAATGTGATGTTTTGTCGATCCGTAAAAAATAAATGACGTTCCCTGCAATCCACGCCAGAGTAATAAACCACGCTTGCCACGTCAGCGGCTTCCAGCACCATCCGTACGTCGTTTTTCGAAACCAGGGTTGTTGCATACCCGCACACTAATTTTGCCGTAATTTCCGTCGGGGCGCAACCAGCGATTTACTATTCGGTCCGGGCTTTGGTGACTTTCTGAACATTGTTCGACATGCGCACACAGCAGACAACGGCAAATTTAGTGTGCGGG
>CAYJVW010000013.1:0-18034 GCA_964373725.1 uncultured Candidatus Saccharibacteria bacterium
AAAAAATAATCGGCTTACGTGAGACGGGGTTGGGTGAGCTTGGGGTGGGACCCAAGCGCAAGACCGGAGCCCGACGGGGCGAGGTGTGGCCAGGCAAACTTTCAGCAGAAAGTTATGCGTGGCCCCGTCGCAAGGCCGGACTGAGCGAAGGCGAAGGAGGTGGGGTCGCGCAATTCGCCAGCAGGCGAATACGCGTGACCGATTGAGATTGATTCGACCCAGCGCGCGTTTGAACGCCTGTCGTCGAAATACAATACAAAAAGACGTCGCTCTTCAATACGAAATTGCACTTCGTAGACGTCCTGCCGAATCTTTTTTCTGCCGATTACGATATTTCGAGACAAATGTTTGCCAATGGTATCGTAAATCACATCAAAGAGTCGGTTTCCGCTTGCATGCACACCCTCGAGAAAGAAATCTTCGCTCCAGATTCCGGTATCGCGATACGTTGATCGCCACACCTTTTCGTAACGCATTACGAAGTAGCGAATGTCGGTATATGCAGCCTCCCTAAACAGTAACTCCATGCTGTATATGACCCGCACGTCTCTCTCGTGTCTTTTTCAATTGGCCAGCGCGGATCTCTTTGCGTAGTCGCTCGACTGATTCGTCAATTAGTTTGCGAGTCATGATCCGCATTTCTGCAAGCGTATACCCCTCCTTTTTCCCTTGCAATTTTCTCTTTTTTCTCATGCCCCCATTATATCACACGGCAATATGGTACACTATTCCACCTTATGGACACCCCTGCACTCGTTGTTAAAGACCTCAAGAAAGTCTACAAAACGGGAACAGAAGCCTTGAAAGGCGTGTCGCTTACGGTACCGGCGGGAGACTTTTTCGCGCTTCTGGGGCCCAATGGCGCAGGGAAGACCACTATCATCGGAATCGTTACGGGGCTCGTGAATAAAACATCGGGCTCGGTTTCAGTATTTGGTCACGATATTGATAAAGAAACGGAAGTCGCAAAAGCGCAGATTGGGCTCGTGGGACAGGAATTGAATTTCAACCCATTTGAAAAACCGCTCGACATCGTTACTAACCAGGGCGGCTACTACGGCATGCCCCGCTCCGAAGCAATTCCTCGCGCAAAGCAGCTCCTCACCGACCTCGGACTCGGCGAGAAAATGACCGGCCAAGCGATGCAACTCTCCGGCGGCATGAAGCGCCGCCTCATGATCGCCCGCGCACTCGTGCACAAACCTCGATTTCTCATTCTCGATGAACCGACCGCCGGAGTCGACGTGGAACTCCGCCGCGGCATGTGGGAATACCTCCGCAAACTTACGTCCGAGGGACTCACAATCCTCCTCACGACACACTATCTTGAAGAAGCCGAGCAGCTCGCAAAACATGTCGCTATCATCCACAAAGGGCAAATAGTCGCATCAGGAACAAAAGAAGAAATTCTCGCTTTTCACGACGAGAGCGCGCATCAAGGTGGTATCCGCGGCGGGAAATTGGAAGAAGTGTTCCTTCAGCTAACGAAAGATTAGAAATTAGAAGATAGATATTAGACGTTAGACATTAGACTTACAACCATGATTACTTCTTTTCGAGATTTAAAGATGTGGCAACAAGCCGTCGCTCTTGCAAAAGAGGTTTATGTACTTACTAAAAAACTGCCTAGAGAAGAAGTTTTTGGTTTGCAGTCACAAATGAGGCGCGCCGCAGTTTCAATTGCGTCTAACATCGCCGAAGGAAGCAAACGAAAAACCAGTAAAGATTTCCTGCAATTTCTTTATATCGCAAATGGTTCAGCAGCCGAACTTGAGACTCAACTCTATCTCACCAAAGAAATATATACTTCTCTACAGACGGCAACCGCGGATGCACATCTTGAAAGCGTCCAGAAAATGCTCGGCGCATACATGCGCAAGATCTATGCAAACTAATCTCTCTTCATTTTATCTATTGTCTAATATCTAATTTCTACCATCTATGAGTGCATATCAGAAGTGGATCGCGTTTTACACAATGATCCGCAAGGATGTCGTGCGGATGTTTCGGATTTGGGTGCAAACATTCTTGCCGAGCGTTATTACGTCGTCTCTCTACTTCCTCATTTTTGGCACTATTCTCGGCTCACGAATCGGAGAGGTTCAAGGCGTGGATTACATGACATTCGTAGTTCCGGGTCTCGTCATGCTCGCAATCGTGACGACCTCATACGCAAACACGTCATTCATGTTCTTCACCTCGAAATTCTTCGCCCGCTCGATAGACGAGATACTCGTTTCCCCTACGCCGCCATGGCTCCTCATCGCAGGGTTCGTCGGAGGCGGCGTCGTTCGTGGCCTACTCGTTGGCCTGCTCGTACTCCTCGTCTCGCTCTTTTTCACGGGCCTCTCACTCACTATCCATAGCGCACTTGTCATCTTCGGTTTTGCGTTTCTCACCGCGCTTGTGTTCGCGCTGGCAGGCCTCGTGAATGGCATCTATGCCAAATCGATCGACGGCATCAACATCGTCCCGACATTCGTCCTCACACCGCTCGTATACTTGGGCGGCGTTTTCTACTCCGTGCATTCACTACCACAGATTGCGCAGTACGTAACCTACGTGAATCCCGTCTTCTACCTCATCAACGGCTTCCGATACGGCTTTTTAGGCATCACAGATGTCGCTTTGTCAATTTCCCTAGCAGTTCTACTCGTCTTGGTCGTCGTCCTCGCCTCCATCAATTGGTATTTCATTAGGACGGGGCTTGGATTAAAACAGTAGTGCGCATCATTTTTGTCTCGCGATCTCCGCCGCGAGGCCGATGTAATTGTGAGGACGCAAGTTTTTGAGGCGCTCCTTCACCGAGTCAGATATGTCGAGCCCCGCGATGAACTTCGCAAAATCCACAAGGGTTACCCTTTTTCCGCGGGTCAGTTCTTTCAATTTCTCGTACGGCACCTCGACGCCTTCTTTCCGCAGAACCGTTTGAATCGCCTCCGCCAAGACTTCCGGATGCGCGTCGAGCGCTGATTGCAAGGCGTCTTTATTGACACCCACTTTTTCGAGACCTTTCAAAA
The DNA here is from genome assembly GCA_964373725.1 of uncultured Candidatus Saccharibacteria bacterium. Taxonomy (GTDB): domain Bacteria; phylum Patescibacteriota; class Minisyncoccia; order Phycocordibacterales; family UBA2100; genus UBA10103. Next base: position 3,021 of record CAYJVW010000013.1, read on the forward strand.
GCGACTTGTACGCGACGAGCGAATGCGCGAACGCTGTTCCGAACACTCGCTCAACCGTCGAATCGGAAAGATCGCGCTGCAAGCGGGAGATGGGTAATTTATTAGAAAAATGATTGAAGAGCGCATTCGCAACTCCCAAATTCCCTTCAGCATTCTCAAAATCTATCGGGTTCACTTTATGAGGCATCGTGGAAGATCCCACTTCCCCCTCTTTCGGCTGCTGCACAACCCAACCATCGCTGATGTAGCGCCACATGTCCTGCGAGAAATCGATGAGAATTACATTGATACGCCGAAGCGTGTCAAATAATTCTGCGTAGGTGTCATGCGATTCGATCTGCGTCGTCGCGTCATTCAACGCGAGCCGCATGGCCGAGCCGGCGTTGAATCGCTCTATGAATTTGCTGCTGAAATCCCGCCAGTTTATGTCGGGAACCGCAACGACGTGCGCATTCCAATTTCCCGTCGCGCCACCGAATTTGACGAGGATGGGGCTGACGCCGATGCTCTTTAACTGCCTCTCAAGCCGCTGCTCGAACACGCGCATTTCTTTTCCAAATGTCGTCGGCGACGCCGGCTGCCCATGCGTCCGCGAGAGCATGGGAGTTGCCGCGTATTCCCCCGCCATTCCTTCAAGATGCTCGCGTATCTCGTCGAGCGAGAGCAGTATGACTTCTTCGAGCGCAGAGCGGAGGCACAGGGCATGCGCGACGGAGTTCACGTCTTCGGATGTGAGTGCGAAATGGATCCACTCGCGGACGTCGGAGAGCGATGTGCGCTCGAGCGCGTGTTTTAGAAAATACTCTACCGCCTTAACATCGTGATTCGTCGCCGGAATTTCGTTATGCCCTTCCCGTTCTATTTTCTTAACAATCTCCGCGTCCGCAACCGAAAAATTCGATGTGATGCCGCGCAACGTTTTCTTTTCCGCAGAGGTAAGCTCTCTCACGCCGATTTCTTTCGTCTCGGAAAGCGCGATCAGATATTCGCACTCTACGTGCACGCGGCTTTTTATAAGCGCGTATTCGCTGAGATGCTTCGCGAGATCCTGGACGGACGCGCTGTAGCGTCCGTCTACGGACGAAACTGCTAGAAGCGCTTCTTGAGACATAAGCGTTGAGTATTATAGCATTATACGTTGCCAAATTCAGGGTGGAATCAGTCAAACACGACCCAAGCGAATCCACATATTTCCACATACGATAACTATGTCCTATAGGACATAGTTATCGTATCGACCGATCGCAAAGGATGGTTATCTACAGGCACGTGAGCTGGAATCTTTAACTGTTCTCGCATGGGGTATACTTGTCGGTATGACGCTGTGGAAGCGTGCGGTTGAAGCGGTAGTACTGGCGGCAATACTCCCGTTTTTCGCATTCGGTCAAAGCAATGTAGAGACCATCCGCTGCTCCATACAGAGCCAGCCCGGCACCGTTGCCGCAGGAGAAACCGTCAAACTTACGTGGTCCTCCTTCGGCGCGAAAAGCGCATCAATAGAAGGAATCGGCTCGGTGCAAACATCCGGCAATCGTACGGTCACACCAACCGCTTCACGAACATACAAATTAACTGTTGTCAGCAGTAAAAATCAGCCGTATAGCTGCGAGACATCCGTCACTGTGGTAGCTGCCCGGCCGTCGTGCTTCATAACTGTCTGGCCGACTTCGATTACGGAAGGTCAAAATGCAACCGTTTCGTGGGGGTCATCGCACGCCACATCACTCTTTATTACCGGCCTCGGCTCCGTTCTGCCGAGCGGCACTCGCACCGTACGGCCTTCCCACACGACAACCTATGCTATCTCCGCAAAAGGCGAGAGTGGTATTTGCACGGAAACCGCGCACATTGTCGTTAACAAACAGGAATCTAAATACGGTTACTTCCCGAACGTGATAAAGAGTTTATTCTCGCCATTTATCCCACAGAGCAATAAAGGAAACTTGTACGATACGACGTATGAGGACACGTGGTACTTCGATGACAAAGGCTACGATGAATGGGAAGAATATGAATACGATGAATACTCGGACGATTCGTATGACGATTACATAGACGACGATTACTACTATGACGATTACGCCGAAGACTACTACGATGATACGTACGTAGATGAGTACGAGGAAGCTGACGATTGCTGGTGGGATTGGTGGTGTGGAAATTCATCGTTAAATGATACCGTCCAAGAAACGTACGATGAATGGGATACGAATTATGATCAAAGAGTCGGACACTACGAAACCTACTATGACTATGCCGAGAACTACTATTTCCAGGACACAGTCTATTACTATCCCGAGGAGTGATCGTATTTCCGATACGGTTCCAGATTCTTTATCAACCGTTCCTTTGTCGGCGTCTCTCCCGGTATAAATTTCTCTCCTGTAATCTGCTCGTACATCTTGATATAGCGGCGGGATAATTCTTCTATCTTTTCGGCTGGTGCTTCAGGAAGGGTTTTGTCTTTGTATGGATCAGAATGTTCCTTAAACCAAAGCCGCAAAAATTCTTTGTCGAAATATTCCGGTTCTTTATCTTCGGCAAAACGCTGCTCGTATGATTCCAAATACCAATAGCGCGAGGAATCCGGCGTATGGATCTCATCGATAAGCATCAACTCCCCTTTCTCGTCTGTGCCGAATTCATACTTGGTGTCCACCAGAATGAGACCCCTCTTTGCTGCAAGCTCCTGACCGCGTGCAAAAAGCGCCAGAGACTTCTCTTTTACATTCTCAAACATCTCTTTCGTGATGAATCCCTCTGCAACCATCTCGTCCGGTGTCAGTGCCCTATCGTGTATATCTTCTTTGGTCGTAGGATCGAATATCGGCTGAGGAAGTTTCTGATTTTTCTTCATCCCATCCGGAAGCGTCACATCGCCAAACTCGCGCATTCCTTTTGAATACCTCGTCCAAATCGCAGTATCAGTGACACCCGTCAAATACCCGCGCACGACGCCCTCGACTCGTATCGGCTTACACTTCTTTGCGATTGTTACATTAGGATCTGGAATCTCAATGACGTGATTTGGAATAATATCTTCTGTAACCTGAAACCAGAAACCTGACACCTGATTGAGCACCTGCCCCTTCCACGGCACATGTGCGAGAAGCCTGTCGAATCCTGTCATTCGGTCTGTAGTTATCAATATCAGTGTATCTGCCTGCTCGTACACATCTCGCACCTTGCCTGTATGCTTTTTCCCCAGCCACGAGAAATCAGTTCCGCGCAAGATATCGGAGATGTGTTTATCGGCTGTTTCTTTCCCTTGACGTTCATGTGCCATAGTATAGAATTACGGTGTATTTCTAGGGAAAAGCACTTCGTGAGGTTTTGTCCTCATGCGGTGTTTTTCTTTTTGTATTCGAGTTTGTTGCGCAAATCATTCATGAATTGAATCCTTTCCTTTGCGGTTTGCTTGAGCAAGCCCGAACAATTTTCTACATCTGGACTGAGAACAGCCTCAAGTTTGTCTTTCTCATACAAATGCTGCACGAGCGAGTAGAAGTCACCATCGCTAGACACGATAACGACTTTATCATACTCCGAAATCTCAAGTGCCGCTCGTAGCACAAGATCAGCATCAATGTTGCCTTTAATCTTCCCGTCCGCGTCCGGAATAGTGGGTTTGAACTTCAGGACAAAACCAGCTTCTTGCAGACGATCGTACAGCGACTGATTCAGTGCGACGAATCCAATAAAAATATATGCCTTGGTCACTCCATATTTCTCCTTCAAATACACTCGAAATTTCTTGTAATCCAATTTCCAGCCAAGTTTTTGGATGCCAAGATTGAGATTCTGGCTATCGATAAACGCGTAGTTATTCCTCTTTTTTTTCATGTGTTTTCGCTGTACTTCTGCCCAAGCCACGGAAAATCGGTTCCTTTCAGCACATCTGACATAAGAGAATATTCTAGCTCATTTTTTCGCTCTTGCCCTTCAGGTAAAAGTGCCGCATGCAGAGATATTTGACACATTCATGCTGCAAAATTGTCTCTGGGCTTTGTGGCTCCTCGGTGGGTGTTATCTTCCCAGTCACCGAATGTCGATGCAGCCCGGTTGCGGACATAACCGGCATGGCGGTTGTCTCAATCCCAACGGAATGACGCATACTCTCCTCAGTGCTCATTCCTCTAGTCGCTTTGCGCACAGGAAATGGACTCGCTACCATCGTAATTCTCTTATCAATTTCTTTGGGATCAGTAAGCCCGAAAACATCCCTGAGAATATATTCGGGCACAGTTCCAATATGTCCAACATCCACAAAAACAGCGCTCGATACATCTTCGATTCCTCTGTCTTGAAGATATTGCTTTCGTTCAGATGTGGTCATTGGCGCATCCTTAAAGTTAGACGAGATACTTCACCCTGCCTGCACCGCTTTGTCCCTTTCCCCATAGCTGAGCCTTGCGGGCAAAGTACATAAAGATCGCGTCACGTCCGATAAATATCTCTTGCGCGGCTTTACGTTGGTCCAGATCTGCAAAGACGCTTTCATAGGTTGGTATATGGTGTTTGTACACTGAATTAACGGCATGTCTAATCCCGACGGTTTGTTCTTCAAATGAGACCGGGTTGTAAAAAGCCCGCCAATTCTTTTTATCGTTCCGTACTCGCTGAGTGTACGATCGAATCGAGTCAGTCAAAATTCGTTTGTCAAAATCCTCATCTCCAAATAGCGTCAAAAAAGGATACTGTCTGCACCGTTTCTTTGTTACAGCAGTCGCGACGTGAGTTAACAAACTCTTCAATGCTTCTCCTTTACCAGTTTCTTTTGGGGAAAATATTCTTCTGAGCGCTTTGGATATCACGCTGGGATTACGATCCACTATGATTTGCCGCCGGTCTTGGTCATCCAATATGCGTCCCTCATAGAAATTCTCATCCTTGACATATCCCGAGCCGGCATTCTCACTCATAGACATATACCTGTATCAGCTCCAATGCAATGCATCAGTAAACGTAACCTCTCTTTTACCATCCACTATTCTGCCGATTTCGTAGGTCTCAATTCCTTGCTTTTGGAGATGGGAAATGGCCTTCTCGACAAAAACAGGCTTCACAACTGCGGCAATCCCGACACCCATATTGAACGTTCGGAGCATATCTGCATCATCAAGACTGCCGAATTTTTTAAGGATTTTGAAAATCGGGTGAACACGCATTTTGGAAAGGTCGATTTCGGCATCCAGACCCGCGGGAAGAATTCTATTGAGGTTCTCTTGAATTCCCCCGCCAGTAATGTGCGCAAGACCAACAAGGCCTTCCGAGCTGAATAAGTCTTTAAGCGCCGTGTAGTATGCGCGATGCGGGGTCAACACCTCTTGTATAAAGGTTTTACCGCCAAACATTTCTTTCAAAATATCAGGCGACGATTCCATCAGCTTCCGGACAAGAGAAATGCCGTTCGTATGCACTCCGCTCGAAGCAAGCGCAAGAACGACGTCGCCTTCCTGGATTTTTGATCCGTCGATAATTTTATCTTTATCAACAACGCCGACGATGCTCGCGGTCAGAATATACGTGCCTTCGGGTATGACGCCCGGCTGCCACGACGTCTCCCCGCCGGTGAGCGTGCATTCGTTGTTTTTCGCGGCCTCCGCGAATGCCTTGACCATACGGAGAACGATCGGTTTCTCGACCTTGCCGCACACGATACAATCCTGGATCGAAAGGGGCCGTGCACCCATCACAATGCAGTCGTTCACGAGATGGTTGATAAGATCGTGGCACACCGATTCGACTTGGTTTTGTTGGAGCGCAAGCAACTGCTTTGTCCCCGGCTCTTCTGTTTTAAGTACTAAGACAGGATGCTTATATTCAGGAAAAGCGGCGTCATAGAGGGATGCAAACGCGCCGATCTTGTTCAAGACGCGCAGATCATGAGTATCGAGAGCGGCTGCCATCTCTTCCTTCGTCTCATTCTCGGTGTCTCTATTTACTCCCGACGCGGCATACGAGAGCTTTTTCATCATACTAAACCTTTCTCTTCGAGATATTTCTTAAATCCTTTTTCTTGCAATTCGGCATCTTTCGCGACGATATCCTTCGCCATTTTTTCTTTGTACGCTTTCACTTTTGCGCGTACTTCCGGATCCCCAGTTCCAATAATTTGAGCCGCGAGAATGCCAGCATTTTTTGCGCCATTTATGCCAACTGTTGCTACAGGAATTCCCGGTGGCATCTGGACAATAGAAAATAGCGAGTCAATACCTCTCGTGGTCTTTGTTTCAATGGGAACTCCTATCACAGGAAGCATCGTCATGGCTGCCGTCATTCCTGGAAGGTGCGCGGAACCTCCCGCTCCCGCTACAATAACTTTAAGTTCACGAGATTCCGCACTTTTTGCATATTCAACTAAACGATCAGGCGTCCGATGCGCAGAGACAATCATCACTTCGTGAGAAATCTCAAACTCATCCAAGACTTTCGCCACCTCCTGCATGATCGACAAGTCAGAATCCGATCCCATAATGATACCTACGTGTGGTTTCTGTGTCATATTGAAATCATTAGGTGCGCTTTCTCCGCTTTTTCTCTCGCCTCTTCAAGCGCACTCGCGATAGCGGTCAGATGGCCCATTTTACGCTTTGGGCGCGTTTCCACTTTACCATAGATGTGAACTTTGACGCCGGGGATTTTTTCTGCTTCCTTAATGCCCCTTGGTTCAGCAGGTCCTCTTCTCGCGCCCAATATGTTCACCATGACAGCGGCGGGAACTTTCATTGCGGTACTTCCAAGCGACATACCAGTAATTGCCCGAATATGCTGCTCAAATTGTGATGTCGCACATGCCTCGGTTGCGAAATGCCCACTATTGTGTACCCGTGGCGCAACTTCATTCACGAGGACGTTGCCTTCTTTCGTCAAAAACATTTCGATACTGAACACTCCTGCACCGTCAAACGCTTTGAGAACCTTTTCTGCAAGTCCGTGCGCCTTCTCAGTAATGCTTTTTGATACCGGTGCGGGTGCAAGAACCATATGACAAATATGATTCTTGTGGATTGTCTCGACCAGAGGGTAGATAGCCACTTCGCCCTCGACCGTCCGTGCTGCAACGACCGCAAGCTCTTTTTCAAACGAAATAAATTGTTCTGCATACAACTCCTGGCCTTTCAGTTTCTCACGCGCCTTCGGAATGTCTCTTTCAAGCTCGACAGTAGCATTCCCTCGCCCATCGTATCCACCACTGCGGGCCTTGAGGATAAAAGGGTATCCAAATTTATTTCCTGCACCTCCCACAGCTTCTTCAGAATCTACGGCGACAAAAGGCGCAACGGGAATGCCATGGCTTTCCAAAAAACGCTTTTGAGACAACTTGTCTTTAATGACGGCGAGTGTGTGAGGAGTCGGATGAACCGGAAACCCTTGATCCTTCAACTCTTGAAGAGCTTGTGTATTCACTGTTTCGATTTCATACGTCAAAAAGTCACACTTGTCCGCTAATCCGAGAATCGCAGCGTAATCCTTGAAATCGCCAACGATTTGAAAATCCGCAACTTGTCCCGCAGGAGAACGCGGCGTCGGATCGAGCACAATCACTTCAAATCCATGTGCGTGCGCTGCGTCTGTTAGCATTCTTCCGAGCTGCCCTCCTCCCGCGATGCCAATAACTTTTGGTTCTTGATTCATAGACTCTGAAGACATCCTCTGCTCCTTCCTAAACCAGCAGCACCTACAAATCCGAATCCGAGCCCATCAAAATTCCTACAAGCGGTTTAGTTATAGTTTATGCAAAGTATTGTACCGCATTCTTGAAGATTTGGAGCCCAGGTCCATCGTGAGGTAACTTCTTCCCCGTTCGCACCAGTTTTTCCTTCAGATACGTCCAATGCGGCAGATGGGTGAATCGTACGGCACGCTCCGGGTGAGGCATGAGGCCGAGAACTCGGCCGTTGCGAGCCGTCACGCCTGCGATATTCATTGTTGAACCGTTTGGATTTGCCGGTAGATCGAAATGCTTTGCGATTTCCCCTTTCGTGTAGGTGAGCGCAATTTGATGTTTGTTGTTTAATGTTTTTAATATTTCTGGTGACGCCACATACTTCCCCTCTCCGTGCGCAATCGGAATCGAGAGTTTTGAAATGCCCTTGAGCCACGGACTGTCGCTTGTCACTTTCAAATCTACCCACCTGCAGATATAGCGGGCAGAATCATTCGCAATCAACGCACCGGGCAAAATCCCTGCGCTCGTCGCGACCTGAAATCCGTTGCAAATGGCAATAAAAAGTGTGTCCCGTTCTAGAAACTTCTCTATCTCATCACCGAGATGCTGCTTTAATTTTGCCCCATACGCTTTCCCCGCACCCGTATCATCGCCGTACGCAAACCCGCCCGGGATAGCAACTATCTGATACTGCTTAAGCAAAGAAGGCTTTGCAATAAGATCATTGATATGCACGATATCGGCCTGCGCGCCAGCCATTTCAAACGCGACTTTAGTCTCCTCTTCGCAATTGAGTCCATACCCTGAAAATACAAGCGCCTGCGGCTTGACTCTTTTTTTTGTTTTTAGTTTATAGTTTTTAGTTTTCATGGTTACCAATTTTTGAACGGCGCCTGATAGGCGGTCGAAAGTTTCTTGAGCGGAATATTTATCTTAGTATCCGAAAACTTTATATTTAGTGATTCCTGTTTTGTTACCTCGCCTATCAATGTCAAGGCGACGCCTTGACATACTGACTCGAACGACCGCTTTGATTTCGGATTGACGCTCACGAGCAAACGCCCCTGACTTTCGGAAAATAGAATTGCATCCGATTCGCGAGCATCACCGTGCTGCTTAGTCAGGTCTGCTTTGATGCCCAACTTCCCTGCCATGGCGGTTTTCGCGAGCGCAACTGCGAGCCCGCCGCGCCCGACGGAAATCGCTGACGCTACAAGTCCCTTTTGAATGGCTTGCGATAACGCCCGATACGCTTTCATATTTTTCGCCGTATCCACGCGGGGCACCCGATTCCCAATGACCGACATCGTAAGTCGGTCATTGTCATATATGGGTTTCGTAAACCCATATTTTTTATCAGAGAGCATGGTGAAATATTCAGACGCGCCAAGCTCATCGTTCGTTTCGCCGATTAGATACAAGAGATCGCCGGGCTGCTTGAGATCGAGCGTGACCGCTTTACGAACGTCGTGAATCACACCGATAGCGGAAATAAGAAGTGTCGGAAGCGCGGCGATGTGTAAGGGCTCCCCTCGCACATCGAAGCCGCGGAAGTCATTGAACATACTGTCCTTCCCTGAAATGTACGGCGTGCCGTAGGCAACTGCGACATCGTAGCAGGCTTCGGCAGCACGCTTCAATTCACACAATCGTCCCGGTTCGTTTGACGAAGACCAACAGAAGTTGTCGAGGATCGCAAGATGATCCAGTGATGCTCCGGCAGCAACCGCGTTGCGGATTGCTGTATCTATCGAAGCAGCTGCCATCGCATACGTATCTATATTCGAATACCACGGAGCGTATCCATGCGCGAGAACCACACCGCGATTAGAGTCAGGCAACGGCTGTATCACGCCACTTTCCGCATTCACGCGCCCCCTGCCCTGCAGCGGTTTCGTCACCGATGTCCCTTGTACTTCATGGTCGTACTGCTCCGAAACGAAAGATGTCGACCCTATATTCGGCCGTTTCAGCATATCCAAAATAACCTTCTCAACGTCGGGAGATCCAACGTCGGGAGATCGTAGCTCCCGATATATATCGGGAGCTACGATCTCCCGATATGGCACACGACTTTTCTGATTTTCGATCGGGCGGCCGTTGTGGAGGAAATCCATCGCCATATCCATAACTTTCTTCCCCTTCCATCTCACGACTGCTGTTCCAGACTTTGTGAACTCTCCTATCCGCCACGCATCAACGCCGTGACGGTCGAAAATCTTCTTGAGCGCATTCCATTTCGATTTCGGTACCGCAAGCGTCATGCGCTCCTGCGATTCTGAAATCCAAATCTGCCAGGGGATCAGTCCCGGATATTTGAGCGGGACTTTCTCGAGATCGACGACGAACCCACCCGAATCTTTTGCCATTTCTCCCACGGACGATGAGAGACCGCCGGCGCCGTTGTCGGTGATGCTATTGAAAAGCCCTGCGTCACGCGCTTCGCGCACGATCGCGTCCGAAAATTTCTTCTGCGTGATAGGGTCTCCTATCTGCACCGCTGTCGCGGGGGAACCTTTGGTGAGCGCCTCTGACGAGAACGTCGCGCCGTGAATACCGTCGAGCCCTACCCGGCCACCTATCATGACAATGTAGTCTCCAGCTTTTGCCTTTTTCTCATGCGATTTCCTCCCTTTGGATTTACGGGGGATCAATCCAACAGTGCCAGCAAACACAAGAGGTTTTGCGTTGAAGCTCGGGTCAGTCGCAACAAATCCAAGCGGCGTGGGGATGCCGCTCTGATTTCCCCCCGCATTTACTCCCGCAACGACGCCTTCCAAAATTCGACGAGCAGGAAGGACCGTCCTTGATTTTTCAGCGTTCCTGAAATACTCCGCCGTATCTTTCGGGTCACCGACGCAGAACCCGTAGACGTTCGCGATGGGCTTGGCTCCTAACCCGAATCCGAGACAATCACGATTCACGCCGACGATGCCGGTTATCGCGCCTCCAAATGGGTCGAGTGCAGATGGCGAATTGTGCGTCTCGACTTTGTGCGTGATGAGATACGTATCGTCGAATACGATGCCGCCGGAATTATCGGTGAATACGGATACGCAGAAATCTTTTTTCCCTTTGTCTTTTCGTATTTTTTGCGTAGCGCCCTTGATATATCGCTTGAAGATCCCTTCATTGATCTCGTCCAGTGGATCGGCGAAGATAGTGTGTTTGCAATGCTCCGACCATGTCTGCGCGAGCGCTTCGAGTTCGATGTCTGTCGGGTTTCTCGCCATTGAGCGGAAATGATCGCGAATCACATGCATGGCACGGAGCGAAAGCGCCAACGGCCCGCGCCGCGATCCACTCGAATCTGATATCCCTTCTTTTCCGATTCGGACAAGTTCATCGTCATCAACTTCGAGATTCACTTCCTCTGCTTTTGCTGACTCATGCAAATTAACTTTCGGTACCACGATCGGAACACCTTTCTTGAACTCTGCCGCAGAAATAACAGACGCACGTTGAATGAGTGGGTTGTAGAATTCTGCCGCCATTATTTTAGCTTCCTGCGACGATACAGAGCCGGACAGAAAAAGAAAACGCGATGTGTATACCGCTTCGCCCTCTTTGAAATCCCGTCCCGTGGCGTCTTCGATCATTTCCTGCACCGTGTGGCCAACGTTGTCGGTAACACCGGGCAGAAATCCAATCTCAATAACTACAGAAAAAGTTTTGGGGGCCAAGACGACCCCCAGCGCATGTTCTTCTATGATCGGATTTGCGAGACTTTTCGCGGAACTTTCAAGCTCACGCGACGATAGTTTTGCATCTATCGTGTAGCTCTCCGTAACGGCGAGACCCCGAAGTTTAACCTTCGGGAACCGGTTTTTGAGTGTTCGCAGGTATCCTGCGGCCCTGGCATCTTCCCCTTTTGCCCGTACCGTTATCCGATGCGCCGTGCTCCGTTGCGAACGGCCACTCACTTGCCTGATGTTAGTTTGCCTCGTCATAGCTATACTATAAGACACAAAAAGCCCCTGTTCTCGGGGCCGTTCTGCTTCGGGGTCATGCCAGACTATACACCTATTTTTATTTTTCTCCAAGAAAATCGACAAAGTCCTGCCTTCTCGTTGTCCTTGGGATCACGGATTGGTAGATGCTATTATTCCCAACATGGTCAAGGAATTACAACCAATGTTTGTGCCGCAAACTGACAATGCGCACGAAAGCCCTGAAAATCTCGAAAAGCCAGGAGCAATGGGGAAGGCGTTGTTAAATGCATTTCATAAGGATTGGGAGGAAGATATTATGTCTCTGGCCGCAAATGTGCGCGACCTTCTCAAGAGGGGATATTTACCCCAAAAGAACTTTGGTGGGATAGTTAAACATTGGGATGAATTCCGGAAATATCTTCTTACATTGCATAACAGTCCTCAACCAGTTTCTTTTGATACGTCTCGCTTTGCAATAACCCAAGAGACGCTAGATTCGATAAACGACGCTGCGGCGCGAGATATGACAGACAAAGGTGTCGGTAGTCCTGCTGTCATTCAAGCGTTTCAAAGAACAGTAAAAGAACAAGCGGGAGGAGTAACTCCGATGCAAATTGCCGCTTGGGTGCGAGGCTCACAAAGGATATTCTCATTATCCGCAGAAGCGATCGATAAGTGGACTGAAGCGGAATATGCGGATCGTAAGTGGGAGGAAATTCTTGCTCCATTCGACTCTTTCTTAATTGAACTTCGAAGACCCATCGTTCATGATACATCATGGGGTGTAGTTCATATCCACGGAATTTTGGTTACTAGAATAGCTTCAATCGATCCAGGGACTCCTGCGGGCCATTTTGAATGCGTACACTTAACTACGGACAAAAATAACAACGTACATGAAGGCGACCTATCAAAAGATGACTTGAAAAAATTAAAAGCGGCGGCAAAGGGTCAGAAAAACATTGATCAGCTCGATGAGGTCTTGCGCAAAACGGCCATTGCAGCCCTTACTAAAATCGGGCCACATGCTCTTCTCTCTTTTCGAGTGGACGAATTAGAGTCGGTGACCTCGCGTGACTTAAGTGACTTAACTAATCTCACGCGAAAGATAATTGCTGGAGCATGCATTTATTTATCGAGAAAACGCAAAAAATCCGATCCACCAATAATGCCGCTCCCACCTCGCCCTCCAATAAAGAATCTAAAGCATATGAACGTCATCACTGATCCAGCGCACGTTCTGACAATTGGTCATGTGCATAATTTCGATCCCTTGGCAGAAACTGAAGGATCCGAATACGAAGGCGGCCCAAAATCTCCACATCACAGGCGCGCATTCATGCGTCGCGCTCCTGGAAGTCCGCAAAGTGCGGAACCCACAATTAAAGTAAAAGCTACTGTGGTTAATAGACACCTGTTACCTCGCGACGCAATACCAAAAGGGACAGTCACGAAGCTTTAACATCGCTCCAAATCGACCCATTGGTACTTGAGACCGTCCCATTCTCTCTCCTCTTCAAACACTCTTTTTGTAAATTCATCTTCATATGGCGGGAAAAATGAGTCGGCTTCCTTTGAGTCGTCGATAAGGGTGAGGTAGAGCTTATCGATGAATGGCAACGCTTGTTCATAGATTTGCGCTCCGCCGCCGATGATAATTTCTTCGCTACCCAGTGCTGCTTTTGCCTTCTCAAGCGCTTCCTCTATAGAATGTACCTGAATGACGGACTTCGTAAGTCCGTTCATATATGGACTTACGAAGTCCATATTTGCGCGGGTAACAACGATGTTGGTGCGGCCGGGTAGTGGTTTGCCTATCGCTTCGACAATAGATTCGAATGTCTTTCGCCCCAGAATTATTGGGTGCCCCATCGAAAGTTCTTTGAACCGCTTCAAGTCGTCCGGAATGTGCCAGAGAAGACGATTACCTTTCCCTAGCTCGCGATTCCTCCCGATTGCTGCTATAGCTGCGACGTGTCCATTACGCATGAAAAAATATAGCACGTCTATCTCCTTCGGACGACTGCGTCTGTAAATTTCGCGACCCTACTCATCGCTTTCACGTCATGCACTCGCACCACATCAGCGCCCCCTTGAATGCATAACGCGACGGCTGCTGCAGTTCCTTCAAGCCGCTCTTCCATCGGGAGATTAAGGGTGTAGCCGACAAACGACTTTCTCGATGGCCCGACGAGGAGTGGATACCCACTATCAGAAAACTCTCGCAGCCGATACACAAGCTCAAGATTCTGCTCTACAGTCTTTCCGAATCCTATGCCAGGATCCAGGATGATATGTTCCGGCGGTATGCCTGCGGTACGCGCTTCATCAACCGATTGCAGTAGTTCGCGCCGTATATCGGAAACGAGGTCTTTGTACGCCATGCCGACGTACCGTGCGCCGAGCTCTGCCCCGCGCGCAACTTGCGCCTGCATACTTCGGTTATGCATCAGAACAACAGGAACGTTGAATTTTGCCACGACAGCCGCCATGTGCGGATCTTTTTTGAAACTCCATACGTCATTAACGATGCGTGCTCCTGCTTCCAGAGCATGCCGTGCTGTTTCTGCCTTGTATGTATCTATCGAGATAGGAACCTTCACTTCTTTTACAAGCTGCGCGATCACAGGAATGACGCGTCGCAGTTCTTCTTCTAAAGAAACTGGCGTGCTTCCCGGTCTCGTCGACTCCCCTCCTATATCGAGCATATCCGCACCGTCTGCTTCCTGCTGAATTCCCTGTTCAACCGCTCTCTCTACCCAATTGGTTCCTTGCATAACGCCATCGCCGGAAAAGGAATCTGGTGTGACGTTAATAATCCCGACGAGGTACGTCCGCGTCCCCCACTTGAATTCAGAGTTGCCGATTGTTAGAGCTTTCATATCTGCTCCCCAGCGAGATGCACTGTTTGATTCTTGTCTTGCAACATATCACAGAGCTCCCGAACGGTCTTGCGCATGACCGGGTGCAAAAAGTCGGGAGCAATGTCAGAAAGTGGAACAAGTACAAATGCTCTCTCGTGCAAACGCGGATGCGGCACCGTAAGTTCTGCGGTGTGCAGTATCGCATCATCATAAAACAAAAGATCCAGATCGATGGTTCGGGGCCCATAGCGGACCGAGGCGACGCGCCCCAGCTTTTTTTCAATTGACGTGAGAGCCTCGAGCGTTTTTTCCGGAGTCAGTGATGTATGCGCTTCGAAAACAACATTAAAAAAATCGCGCTGATCGAGAAAGCCAACTGGAGAGGTTTCGTACACCGGCGATATACGATCCACAACAATGTCGGGTCGTACCATTTGAATTGCCTGCCGTAGATTCTGGATTCTGTTGCCCACGTTCGATCCGAGACCCACATAGATAGTTGCTACCGCAGGATCAATTCTTTGATTCCTCATTTTCCGACATTCT
>CAYJVW010000013.1:18134-20740 GCA_964373725.1 uncultured Candidatus Saccharibacteria bacterium
ATAGATAGTTGCTACCGCAGGATCAATTCTTTGATTCCTCATTTTCCGACATTCTACGCAATGAGTATATTCGTATCAAGCAACATGCTTCTTTCGACCGAGTGTAATCTGCCTCCGCAATCGCTTGCCCCAGCCCGCCCGCATCCGGCGTTGAATTTCCACTGGATTCAAATGTGTCCTTCCCTTCAACATCCCTCGGACTTTATGCCATATCGGCGGGATTTCTCTATCCCTACGACGGGACTCCGCTATGCTTAGAACGTTTTTTCGGGTTGTCGTTTTCATACACGCGCATTATACCACAGTCATGCGAAATTCGATTTGCCGTGGCGCTCACGCAGGCTATACTCGCAACATGCCGACGCACGCAGCGACCTCGTTTTTCGGAGTACGTCGAATGGACCTCCTCATCGCAATCTACATCTTCTGCATCGCGGCAGCAGAATTGATGGGAGCGAAGACATTTCCGCTTCTCGAATGGCCGTTCAAACTCAATGCATCAGTCGCAATATTCGTCATTCCTCTCATCTTCTCCATTAACGACATAATCGTGGAAGTGTTCGGGCCCGCGCGCGCGCGAAGCGTCATCCGCTCCGGACTCTTTGTCATTGTCCTACTGTTCCTGTTCGCACTCCTTTCGACCGCGCTCCCACCGACCGCGCGATTCGCAGGAATAGAAGCGTCCTATGACGCGGTTTTTCAATTCTCGATGCGGATGTCGTTTGCGTCCCTCGTTGCGTTCGCGGTCTCGCAATTCTTTGACGTCTATCTATTTTCCCGGATTCGACAGGCGCTCGGCACTTCTAAACTGTGGCTCCGCAACAACGCCTCCAACATTCTTGCGCAGTTTGTGGATACTGTTGTATTCATGGTTCTCGCTTTCTATGCGTTCGATAAAGGCTTTGGTGACAACGCCGCATTTCTCTGGAGCATCATCCTCCCCTACTGGATGCTGAAAAATGTCATGTCCGGACTCGTAACGCCGCTCGTATACGCTGGCGTCCGTTGGCTGAAACGCGATACGGAGTAGAATACGAATATGAGACTCATACTCGCCGTCGTCGCGTCCGCAGACGGAAGAATCACGGGACCTAAAGGCGAGCAGCCGCATGCATGGGCTTCGACTGAAGACCAACAGTATTTCCAAAAACTGATACGAGAACACGGCGTCGTCATCATCGGGCGAAACACCTACCTCGCACATCGAAAACAACTGAAGCTCACGCCGAATATCCGCAGGATCGTCATGACCGCAGATCCCGGCAAAATGAAAAAAGATGAAGTCAAAGGGCGGCTTGAATTTCTTTCTCTCTCGCCAACGCGCCTCGTCAAAGCTCTGCAAAAAGGCGGTTATCGGCAGGCGGTTTTGGCGGGAGGCCCCCGTTTAAGCGCCGCATTCATAAAAGCAAAACTCGTAACCGATCTGCATATCACGATCGAACCGAAATTGTTCGGAGCGGGACTGCCCGTCTTGGACGGCAACATGGGACATGCGCGACTGAAATTGTCGAGCGTAAAACAACTCAATAAAAGCGGCACATTGCTGATTCGATACAAAATACAGTATTGAGCACCCTAAGGTTTAACCTTAGTCCTAAGGTTAAACCTTAGGACTTTACGACCGAATCATGGTTCGTGATAAACTCTGCGTACCTGCGCGGACATCTTCGCTGATTTTGGTGCTGGGCGGGCTCCCTCATGCAAACATACGAAGTAGAGATTAAGTCTCTTTTAGGAAGTTCGGAGAGGGCAAATGAGGTGCGGGCAGCACTGAAAGCAGCCGACCCTTCGTGTTTGCTCCTGTCGAAAAACAAACAGCTCAATCACTATTTCAAGAATGGGACGTTGCTGAAATTGTACGGGGTTGCCTGTTCGTACCTCTCCGACGA
Organism: uncultured Candidatus Saccharibacteria bacterium; assembly: GCA_964373725.1. Classification (GTDB taxonomy): domain Bacteria; phylum Patescibacteriota; class Minisyncoccia; order Phycocordibacterales; family UBA2100; genus UBA10103. The sequence goes on from CAYJVW010000013.1 coordinate 20,024, forward strand.
AGCAAAGTCGAAACTGAGTGACCTCGCCGCGAATGCAAAAGAATTCTCGGTAAGGACGAGAGAAAAGGATGGTACCGTCCTCTTGGTCGTAAAAGCTTCCGTTGATGACACTACAAGCGCGAACGGCATCTCGCGAATGGAATTCGAAGAAAAAATCGACATGACGCTCGACGAATTAGACAAGCTGGTCCTATCCGCAGGATTTGAGTACGAAGCAAAATGGTCGCGGGAGCGCGAAGAGTATCTGTGCAAAGGAACAAACGTAACGCTCGATAAAAACGCCGGGTACGGTTGGCTGGCTGAATTTGAGCGCGTCGTACACGACGAATCAGAAGTCGCGCAAGCGCAACACGAGATTCGAAACTTGATGCAGGAACTTGGTGTGTCTGAATTGAAGCAAGACCGCCTCGCCCGCATGTTCGCGTTCTATAACAAACACTGGCCGGAGTATTATGGGACAGAAAAGATTTTTGTTGTAGAGTAGAGGCAAGGTTAGTAACTATCAGACAAGACCGTCATGCCAAACCAACCCCAAAATCCCGAGCAGGAATGGACTCCCCGGAACGTGAAGGATTTAACGAAAAGGATACGAGCTATGTCTTTCAAGAACGCTCTGCAGGCGGTTCGGAAATTCTCCGCTGCGCCGTATAACGTGACGCCAAACGTGGTGACGATAAACACGCTCTTGAACAAGCAAGACGTGAGCTTTGAACAAGG
>CAYJVW010000014.1:0-18654 GCA_964373725.1 uncultured Candidatus Saccharibacteria bacterium
AATTATTTCGTAAGCGGAGATGTAGGAAACTGGGTTCACATCGCTGTCGTTGCGGATGTGGTGAATCAAACGGTAACCGTGTATAAAAATAACGTACCAACTGTTCTTACTAAGAGAGGAGGAAGTAATGCCTCGAGTATATTCAACGGGACTGCGCCACTTATTGTGGGAGCTGCGCTAAATGCAGGGTCCCCGATACGAATTCTGGATGGCCAGCTCGATGAGCTTGGCATATGGAATCAAAAGTTGACGTCAACTGAAGTCAGCGCTCTCTACAACAGCGGAAACGGTATTCAATATCCTTTCTAGGACAGTATTTTTTTGGATGCGTGACGGTTGATACTCTAGCCGCGCGCAAGCGTTGCCACAAATTCGCCAGCCTTTGCGATAGTAGCTTCAGGTGCCCGGCCGACAAACTTGGTGCGCCGCGCCCGCCAGTCAAATGTGTACGCCTGATCCGCAAGTACGACGCCATGTACCGCTTTTGCGGAGACGGGAACCTCAAACGGATACCCTTTTACGCGGCTCGTAATGGGGCAGCAGAACATGAATGAGGTCTGTTCAGAGTAGCGGCGCGGCGAGAGCACAAGTGCTGGCCGTCGCCCCGCTTGTTCGTGTCCGCGCCGCGGTGAAAAAGTCACCCATACGATGTCGCCGCGATCGGGTACATACGACTTTTCTATTTTTCCCATATCTCCGAACCGATATCTTCGATATCTTTCCATGCGTAGTCGTGCCTATTCTCCGGAGTGATGCGTTCGATGAGATCGTTCAGCGTGGGCCGCTTGTTCGGCTGCACTTTCGCGATCGTGATCTTACCGCGCTTCCACGCGACAGAAACCCGGCTACCGGGTACGATGCCCGCCTCCCGCACGATCCGATCGGGAATGCGCACGGCGATGCTATTTCCCCATTTGGCCGCGGTTGTTTTAGACATAGATACAATTGTATCTACATATCGCATCCGGTCAAGCGTTGTCGATACACTGCGAAAAAGTCCGAGAGCTTCTCTAAAGGCGATATACTTGAGGTATGTACGGCGTTCTGCTCGCGATATTTTGCAGCGGGCTCGATGAGGTCTCGAGCTCAATTGGGAAGTACGAACTCAAGCATCGAGTAGGCAGTATCTACACGTTCGGGTTTCTCACGGTCTTTTTCGGGACGATGTTTTTTGTTGCTACCGGCTTTTTGCGCGACAGCTTTGTGTTCTCTCTTGCCTCTCTCCCGTTCTTCGTACCCCGCGTTATCCTCGAAACATTGCAGATACACCTCACCATGCTCGCGGTTGTAAAAGCCGAACGAGGCGATTTCAGTTTCTTACGACTTTTAACGATCCCGCTTCTGCTTATTGTTGACCTCGCTCTCGGTTACTCATTTTCGAATGTTCAGTACCTCGGCATGGGACTGATATTTCTTGTGATCGCTTTTCTTATTATTCTTGAAAAGCCGAAAGTGAAAATCCTAAAGTTACTCCTTTCAGTCGCGTTTCTTGGTGCGGTAACAATTTCGCTCTATAAATACGACATCACACACTTCAATTCGGTCGAGGCGGAGCAGGCGATTATCGGTCTTTTCATCGCGTTGTATTTCTTTGTCATGGCAGTCGTGCAAAAAAGGGAAAATCCGCTCCAGTTTTTGCGCGTGCGCGGATACTCCATTCAGGCGAGTGCCAGTGCTCTTTCCGCGGTCATCGCATCGTTTGCTTATCTGTTTGCCCCGGCGGCGATAATAACAGCCGCACTACGATCATCAGCGATCTTGTTCGCACTCGTATCAGGTCGGTACTATTTTCATGAAAAACATTTTCTGATACGACTTGCCCTTTTCATATGTATTTGTTGTGCGCTTACTCTGCTCGCTCTGCCAGGCGTCATATAGGGATTAGGTGAGAGCAGTTGGTGGCTCACGTGGCGCTGTTTGAAGCTCGGACTGGATTATGTCTCACACAGTGCTTTAGCAATACTATCGCTTCGATGCAATAAAGGTGCCAGTTATGACGTATATCATTCTAGCTTTTTGCAAAATACTAGAATGATATATAATGCCAAAATATGAGTAACTCTGTCGCGAACGAGATTCCGCGTGGCAACCCGTTTAGAAAACTTGAGAGAATAGTGAAAGGATTTGCGAATCATCGCAGGATCGAGATTCTCACGCTTCTAAAGAAACATCCCGAGCTCTCCGTGGACGAAATTTCCGAACGTCTAGCTATTGGCTATGAGAACGCTTCGGATCACATTCGGAAACTCGCGATTGCCGGTCTTGTATTAAAAAGGAGCGATGGTTGGAGCGTACGGCACAAACTTACCGACAGGGCGGTCATCATTCTAGCATTTTGCAAAAAGCTAGAATGATGAAGACATACGAATGTGTAATTCGCCCCCGCTATTTTTTGCTTTACCGATTTTTTGCATTTGAGGGTGAAATGTGGTACGGTATTTTTTTATGTCGCGCGACATTTTGGCAGGCAAGACGGTTCTTATTACAGGCGGAACGGGCTCGTTTGGCCGGAATTTTGCGAAGCACCTTCTTGCTCATTCGAAGTTGAAGAAACTCATTATTTTCTCGCGAGACGAATTGAAGCAATCCCTCATGGAGGCGGAAATGCGCGATCCGCGCCTCCGTTTTTTTATTGGCGACGTGCGTGACCAAGCGCGTCTCGAGCGCGCTTTTGAGGGCGTTGATATTGTCATACACGCGGCGGCGCTGAAGCAAGTGCCGGCGCTCGAATACAATCCATACGAAGCCATAAAGACAAATGTTCTTGGCAGTCAGAATGTCATCGAGGCGGCGCTTAATAAGGGCGTCGAGCGGGCCATTCTCGTTTCGACGGATAAAGCGGCGATGCCGGTGAATTTATACGGGTCAACGAAACTCTGTGCGGAAAAATTGTTTATCGCGAGCAACGCGTATGGCGGCGGGAAGACGCGATTTTCTGTGGTGCGGTATGGCAACGTTGTTGGTAGCCGCGGCTCTGTTGTCGAGATGTTGATAAAGAATCGCGATGCCCACACCGTACATATTACTGATGAGCGCATGACGCGCTTCTGGATCGACCTTGAACAGGCGATCGAACTCGTACTGTTTTCGCTTTCTGAAATGGAAGGCGGCGAAATTTTCATCCCAAAAGCGCCGACGATGAAGCTGGCCGATCTCTTCGATATTATTGTTCCGAATGCCAAACGAAAGGTGATCGGCATCCGGCCGGGCGAGAAATTGCACGAGATGCTGCTTACAAAGGATGAGGCGCGGCACGCCGTCGATTACGGCGACTACTTTGTGGTGTTGCCCGAGAATGCAACCGAGAGCGACGCGAAACGGCTCGATAAATTCCGCAAAAAAGGAAAGTCTCTTAAAGCCGACTTCCATTTCGCAAGCGACGCGAACTCCAAGCCGATGTTGAAATCTGTGTTGCTTGACATTGTACGGAAAATTGAGAAAACTATCGGGTAATATGAACTGGTCCACATCTTTTTCGGTCGGGAAGAAAAAAGTAGGCGAGGGGCAAAAAACATACTTCATTGCCGAGATTGGCGCGAATTTTGACGGCGATCTAAAAAAAGCGAAGCAGTATGCCTACGAAGCGAAGCAGCTGGGAGCAGACTGCGCCAAAATTCAGAGCTTTAAAGCAAAAAAGATTGTCTCGCGAAGAGGTTTCGCGTCGATGAAGTTGAAGGGAGTGCATGGTTCGTGGAAACGTCCTGTTGATGAAGTTTTCAAAGAGGTTGAGTTTCCGCGCAGATGGCATAAGGATTTTTTCGAATACTGCTGGAACATCGGTATCACACCTTCGACGGCCGCATATGATTATGAAGCGGTAGATTTGGTAGATGATATCGGTATCGAATTCTACAAAATAGGTTCGGGGGATATTTCGTGGCTCGAAATGATTGAATACATCGCCCGAAAAGGGAAACCAGTGATGCTGGCTACCGGTGCGGCAACTCTCGCTGAAGTAGATGATGCCGTACGCACAATAGAGAGAACGAAAAATAAGAATCTTGTTCTGATGCAATGCATCACGAATTATCCGTCAAAATTCGAAAGCGCGAATATCAATGTCCTCAACACGTATCGAGAAGCATTCGGCGCAATTCTCGGGTACTCCGACCACACGCCAGATGACGTCGTGCCGCTCGGTGCAGTCGCACTTGGCGCGAAGGTCATCGAAAAACATTTTACGCTCGACCGTAGCGCGAAGGGGCCGGACCACCCTCATTCAATGGAGCCGGACGAATTTGCACGCATGATCGAACGCGTCAGAAATCTGGAAAAAGCGATGGGCACATCGGTAAAAGATGTAGTAGCCGAAGAGTCGGAAACGGTGATCGTTCAGCGGCGAGGGTTGACGGCAGCACGCGATATCAAAAAAGGCACCTCGATAAAAAAGGGAGATGTCACCCTGCTCCGCCCGCAGTTAGGAATACTACCGAAGTTTAAGAATGTTATTGTAGGAAAATTGGCCAAAAGGAACCTCAAGACGGGTGAGCCGATCCGTTGGGAGGATATTGCATAAGCCATGTACGACCGCGAACGATTCATCGCGCTCTTGCATACACAAGCTCTGCAAAAGGGAGATGTGATTTTTGTGATGCAGGGAGACGGGCTTTCTCGCGCGGAACATGCTACCGCGCTCCTAAAAGACGGTTTCGCGGGCACAGCTAGCATCGTCGGAAGTGCTGACAATCGCTCGTATGGCAGCTTTCCATCTCGGGAAATCCGAGATGAGATGATCCGTCTTGGTGCACCGGAGGAGACAATTTTTTGTGAAGAAAAAATGGGTGCGCACACTCGTGCTGAAGCAGAACGTGCCATACAGATAGCAAAAGAAAAAAACTGGAAAACTATTCTGATCGTGACTTCACCACATCATCAGTACAGGACGTTTCTCACCTATCTCAAGGCGATGAAGGATGCAGAGTGTGATCTCGTGCTCGTAAACGCTCCTGCGCCACTTTCATGGTTTGAACAAAATTCCTGGGGAAGGAGAGTCGATTTCCTATGCAAAGAATTTGATAAAATTGACGAGTACCAGAAAAAAGGCGATGTTGCATCATACCAGGACGGCATTCTCTATCTTGAGAATCATGCATGAAAAACATTATTGGACCGGACGAGTTGAAACAATTGCCGTTTTTAGTGGGCATGGCGATTGATGCGCCGAAAATTTCTTTTTCCAAAGAAGTGCTTGATGTGCACGCAGGCACGCACATTCTCATATTGACGCCGAGCATTTCGAAACTTACACTAGTAGAGATGCGAGCGATGTTTGGAATGGATCCTTCGAAAAGCGAGCCGTGCATGTACAACCAAGATTGGTATCTGAAGGAAGAATTTGCGAATACTCCGCCCGATGGGAAGTGGCATTTGGTGCGGAAAAGTGTGCTTGAAGAGGCTCGCGCAAAAAGACCAGAAGATATTGAAGCGTCACTTTCTGGGGAACAATTTCCTACGGCAGTCACCGCAGCATTTACATTTTTCGCGTGGCACGCACTTCATGGCGAGATTTTGTGGAAACACGACTTTCTCTGGTGCAGAGATAGAGACCACAATGGCGATCGAATTTATGTCGGCAGGTATGAAGATCCCACAGGCGTTAATAAAAATGGATTCAATATCCACCGGCATCTCGCGCTGCGTCCTGCGTATAGCGCAGCGCCTGAAGTTACGAATTGAGTTTCTTTAAAAAATACTGAGCTCGGAGCTGCAGGTGTTTGTTGGCGTCATTTGCGGCGAAGATCTCAAGATCTGCTTTAGGAACCCGATTCGCGATGCCGAGCATCAGGAGGTTTTCGGGAGAAAGCTTATCAATGAGCTCATATTTGACGAGCAGTTTCTCGAGAATGGCACGAAGGGTCTCGATGCGCGCATTCTCTACACTCGCTTCGCCGAAAACCTGGAGTGTCGTGCCGAATGATACATGATTATAGAGCAGTCCCACCAATGCTTTCTCTTCATTCTCGCTGAGATTGGTATCCATACGTCCCGTATTATACCAATGGTCTGAATTTTTGGAACATGATGATGCCGGGAATCGCAAGAAGGAGAGCAAGAGCGCCGGGAATGAAGCTTGTCTGTGCAGGGAGGTAGAGGTTTACTCCAATAGCTCCCAAGACAGCAATATTTGTGTATACATGGAATGTGCTTAAGGCATAGAGGTATTCATCTCCCGGCAGTTTTTCCTTGAGCCACGCAAGGGCTACGGGATAAATTGCCGCCATAGAGAATCCGAGCAGTATCGCACCGAGGAGAAGTGAAGAGAGAGTAGAGAATAAGGTGAAAACAACGATACCGCATAGTGCTATTGCAACAAGCGTAATGAGCAATCCCGATTTGCTATACCACCCTGAAAGCGTGCCACTCGAGAAACTGCCAATGATATTGCTTACTTTCAGGACGCTGATAATGAGAGGAATAAATCCAATGCCAACCAAACCGACGATCGCGAGGTTCATCGCAGTAAAGACTTGCGCTTGGAGGTAGTATGCGCCAAAAATGAGAGGAAGGAGCATGAGCATGTGCGGCGCGAAAAGGTAGTACGGCTTAAAGGGGCGTGTCTGCACATCTTCTCGAACGGGAAGCACAAAAAAGAGGAGTACCGTGCCAAGGAAGGTTACAAAAGCGAGAAGTGCAAACATGTTCTGGAGCGACAGCGTTTGCACCAAGAATCCTCCAATCCAGACGCCCAGAATGTTCCCGCTGTACATGCCAATTTGTTGCAGCGAGAGATTTTGGCCGACCGCATGCGCTTCAGAGCTATCGGTGATTATTTTTCCTGACGTGACCCATAAAAATCCCGCACCAATGCCGATAACGACTGATGCGAAGAGGAGAAGCGGAACGATATCCAAAGCGACTGCGACGGAGAAAAAGACATAGGTACATGCTCCAAGAATCAGCGATGATTTCAATCCTCCCAGAATCGGGACGAATTTAGGTACAATAATGCCGGTCAATAGGAATGCGCTGTAGAGGAGGAGCAGAGATGTGAGCGCAAGTGATCCGTGCCCGAGCTCACTAAACAGGATAACTAAGTATTGTTGTGCTGTACCGAAGCCAAAAAAGATGAAAAAGAACGCACAGGACACAAGCACGACATTTCGCATGTTGGCAATAATAACAGCCAACGTAATTGTATGATAGTCTGGCTTTATGATGAAGCCAAAGATCGAACGGATAGGCGCGCGTGAGCGGAAGTACGTCGAAGAGCTGCTCGCGACGAATTTCGCCAATTCGAAAAATTGCGGCATTCTTGCACGTTTTGAAAAAGCGTTTGCAGAGAAATTCCAAGTTAAATACGCGATCGCGCATACGAATGGTACGGCGACGCTGCACTCGGCGCTTTTTGCCGCGGGTGTGCGCGCAGGCGACGAAGTGATCACGACACCCCTCACAATGTCGGCGACCGCGATGTCCATCATGCACGCCGATGCCGTGCCGGTGTTTGCGGACGTTGTTGAGGACACGTTTCAAATTGATCCTGCATCTATCGAAAAACTGATCACGCCCCGAACGAAGGCGATTATGCCGGTGGCGCTCTACGGACTCGCACCGGAGATGGATGAGATCATGGCAATTGCAAAAAAACACAATCTCAAAGTCATTGAAGATTCCGCGCAATGTTTCTTAGGTTACTACAAAGGGCGCATGGTCGGCTCTATCGGCGATTTTTCGAGTTTTAGTTTGCAATCCACGAAGCACATGACGCCGGGAGAAGGGGGACTCGTGTGTACAAATGATGCCGAAGTGGCAGACAATATTCGGCGTTTTTGCGTTCTAGGGTATGGTAGCGTGTCTCGCGCAAAAGGAATTATCACCAAGGACGACATTCAACATCCGAATTACGAGCGGCATGTGCAGATGGGATACAACTACCGTATGCCGGAGTTGTGCGCCGCTGTGGCTCTTGGACAACTCGAGCATCTTGATGAACTGGTGCAGCGGCGAATCGATTCCGCGAATCTTTTTACTGAAGCGATGAAAGGTTGCGAATGGCTGAAACCGCAGAGGACACCGGATTACTGCGTACACTCGCACTGGGCGCTCGCGGTGCGTCTCACGCATCCAACGCTCGAATGGACGGCGTTTCGCAAGAAGTTTATGGAGCTCGGCGGAGACGGCATTTATGCCGCATGGAAACTAACGTATCAGGAACCGATGTTCCAACCTTTGACACGCAATTTCTCCGGTAAAGAAAAAGTCATGGAAGCGACGTACAAGGGAAAATTTCAGACGTGGGAATCCGGTCTCTGCCCGGTCGCGGAAAGAGTCCAGAAACAAATCCTCGCGTTTAAAACGAATTATTGGGATTGGAAACGAGCAGAGAAACAGGCGGATATTTTGCGGCGGACAATCAAACATTTCTCATGATCCAGGGGAAAAAAGTGATAGCTACGATTGAAGGAAGGATGACGTCTACGCGGCTTCCGGGAAAGATCATGATGCCGCTTGCCGGAAAACCGGTCATGCAACATATGATTGAGCGGCACAGGCGAAGTACATACACTGACGAAGTCGTGGTTGCGACGACCACGAACGCAACTGATGATCCGGTCGCGGCGCTGTGCAAGGAAATGGAGTGCCCGGTGTTTAGAGGGAGCGAGGATGACGTTATGGGTCGTGTTGTCGGGGCAGGAACAAAATACGGTGCCGATATCCTCGTGCAAGGAATGGCTGACAGTCCTCTTGTGGATTGGCGGCTTGTTGATGAGTGCATCCAGCTCCTTATGCGAGGAGAATACGACTGTGCCAGCAATGAATTTGTTGAGACGTATCCTATTGGCTTAGATGTTCGCGCGTATTCGTTCCAGGCGTTGCAACGTGCGGAAAAAGATGACACCGATCCCGCATATCGCGAACACGCTGGTTATTCAATTCGTTCGCAGCCGGAGAAATTTAAGCTCGTCAACTGGGAAGCAGCGGGGGATATGCGTTGGCCCACACTCCGCCTCACGTTGGATACAACAGAGGATTATCAATTGATTTTGGCAGTCTACGACGCGCTCTACGGAAGCAATCCCGATTTTTCTGCAGAAGATGTCGTCGCGTTTTTGAAAAAGCGCCCGGATCTCGTCGCACTAAACAGTACTGTTGTCCAAAAAATTCCGACGGTTCAAACCTGAATCCTTTTGTGATACTGTGCCTGGAATGGTAAAGAAGAAGCAGAAATGGGTGGCAGTTTCCGGCGGTTTTGATCCGATTCACATAGGGCATGTGCGCTTGTTCGAAGCGGCCAGAAAGCTCGGCGATAATCTCGTGGTTATTCTCAACAATGATAACTGGCTCCGAAGCAAAAAGGGTTTTGCATTTATGCCGGAAAAAGAGCGTAAGGAATTGATCGAGGCGCTGCCCTTTGTTGATAAGGTTGTCATTACTGAACATACAAAAGGAGACGTAGATCGATCGGTTGTACGCACTCTGACGAGGCTTCGGCCGCACGTTTTTGCGAATGGCGGGGACAGGTTCGCAAAAAATATTCCTGAAGTCGCGGTATGTAAAAAACTCGGGATCCAAATGCGATTTAATATTGGGCGCGGCGGGAAAGTCCAATCGTCTTCGTGGATGATTAACGCATCTCGTAAGCCCGCATCCAAATCGGTGCGGCCTTGGGGCGAGTATTATGGGTGGGACAGCGGCAGGGGATGGAACTTGAAGACTATTTACATTAAACCGAACAAGCGCGTGTCGCTTCAATACCATCATCATCGAGAAGAGTGGTGGCTGCTTGTATCAGGAGACGCATACGCTGTTCTTCACGATAAGACTGGAGAACATACGATACCTCTCCGGAGGGGCGAGGTGTTGCGTGTCATGAAGCGGCAGGTGCATCGGCTTGGATCGAAACGCGGCGGCACTATCGTGGAAGTTGCCTACGGGGATTTCGACGAGAATGATATCGTACGGCTCCATGATGATCACGGCCGAGTCGACCTAGGAGGCGACACCTCCTAGGTGGTAGGTGGTACCTCCTTGGTGGTACAATTGCGTTGAACACTACCGTGCCGGTTGAACTCGTCGGCTAGTCGGTCACCGTGCCTCGTGATAGGATTTCGAGAATGACATTGGAAAAAACTCTGCGGTGGGTTGCGCTTGCGGGCATTTTTGCGCTTCCGTTCATCGTTCTTATCGTTTCGCGTACGCTCTTTTTTCCCTTCATAACGGGGAAAAATTTTACGTTCCGCATCATCGTAGAGATCATCGGCGCTGCTTGGCTTGCGCTGGCCTTTGTATACCCGCAGTACCGGCCTCGGCGCTCATGGATATTCGCGGCGCTCGTAATCTTTGTAGTGGTGATCGGCATCGCAGATTCGTTCGGCGTCAATCCGTTCAAAAGTTTTTGGAGCAACTATGAGCGAATGGAAGGATGGGTAACGCTCGCGCACTTGCTCGTCTATTTCGCGGCTTCAGTGTCGCTTCTCTCGACCGAAACTCTGTGGAAGCGCTGGTGGCAGACATCTCTCGCTGTTTCGGCCATGGTTGCGTTCTATGGGCTCTTGCAGCTCATGGGGTACGTCACGATAAATCAAGGAGGAGTGCGGCTCGATGCGACGCTTGGAAACGCGACGTACCTCGCAATCTACATGCTATTCCACATTTTTATAGCGGCACTTTTTTTATCCAAGAGTTGGGTGGAAGAAAAGAGGCAGCGTCCCATGGCTGTCTTTATATACGGAGGTTTGATCCTTGTTGAAACACTGGTGCTTTTCTTTACCGCGACGCGCGGCGCGATGCTGGGTCTCATCGGCGGCGCGCTTCTCGCATCTCTCATTCTCATCATCCAGGCGCCTCGCTCCCGCGTCGCGTGGCGGGCGGGGGTAGGCGTCTGTCTAGTGGTACTTCTCGTCGGCGCGATCTGGTTGGGGCGCGACAGCCAATTTGTCCAACGCATTGAACCGCTGCAGCGCCTCGCATCCCTTTCATTCAGTGAGTCGACTATCAAGTCGCGTTTTATGAATGTGGGCATGGCCCTGCAGGGTTTCTACGAGCGGCCGATCCTCGGATGGGGACAAGAAAATTATGCGGTTGTGTTCGACAAATATTACGATCCGCGCATGTACGCGCAGGAGCCGTGGTTTGATCGCGTACACAATGTGATTTTCGACTGGCTGACTGCAGGCGGCATTCTTGGGTTGCTTGCCTACCTCGCGCTGTACGCTTTTGCGCTTCTCGCCCTGTGGCGCTCGCCCTCTTTTGCGATGTATGAACGCGCAATTATCACGGGACTTCTCTCGGGATATTTGTTCTATCTTCTATTCACGTTTGACAACATAATAAGTTATCTTTTGTTCGTTTCTCTCCTTGCGTACATTGCCACTCGCTCGAGCGGAGATTCGCGCCATGTTTTTGAGAAAAGTTCTATTCCCGCTTCTTCGCTTCCATTTCTCGCAGCGCTCTTGGTGATCTTGCTCTGGGGCGTTGCGTGGTTCGTGAACGCGCATGCGCTTGCGGCGAACAAGCTTGTAATACAGGGTCTGTCGCCGCAGCAAGAGGGGCTCACAAAGAACCTCGACTACTTTAAAGGAGCGATTGCGTACGGCACGTATGGAACTCAAGAAGCAAGAGAGCATCTTTCGCAATCAGCGTTGCAATTCGCATCAAACACGCAAGTGCCTGTTGAGGTGCGGCAGGCGTTTCTTACGACGACTGCGGAAGAGATGCAAAAGCAGATGCAGGATGCGCCACTGAATGCGCGTTTCCCGTTCTTTCTTGGAATTCTATTGGACGCATATGGCGATTACAAGAATGCGCGTGTTGCGCTTTCTCGCGCCCGCGAACTTTCACCAAACAAACAAAGCATTCTTTTTCAATTAGGGCTCAATGCGCTTGCGCGGGGAGATACAGCAGAGGCCATGCGCGTATTCAAAGAGGCATATACGCTTGCGCCGGAATATTACGATGCGCGTATCTTTTACACAGCTGTCGCTATCCACACGGGGAACGAAGCAGTTGAGCGCGAGATGATAGCGGTTTTGATCGAACAGGGCGAATCGCTGGAGCCGCGCGTGCTTTCCGCGTATGCAACCAAGAGTAGGTACGATGCAATCGCTTCTCTTGCCGCAGCGCGCATAGAAAAGAATCCGCAAGAATTGCAGCCACGCCTCACGTATGCAGCAGCGCTCTACAAAATGGGAGAGAGAAGCCGCGCCATTGCAGCTCTCGAGAATTTGAAACTCGCCCAGCCCAGTTCTGCAGCGCAAGCAGATTCATTGATCGCCGAAATACGCGCAGGAACCTTGCAAGTTCAGTAGCTTTTCCCCACAATGCCAAGGCCGGGCCTTGGCAACGGCCTTGGCAACATGCTATCCTGCACGAATGGGAATGCGAACCATTTCATTTGCACCAGACGAGTGGTATCACATATACACGCGAGGTGTGGAAAAACGTCCGATCTTTTTGAATGACCGCGATGCAGAGCGTTTCTTAATGTTGCTGTATGCCGCTAATAGCACGACATCCATTCAAGTTAGCAATCTCGGCGGTCGTGCCGGACCAACGCTTAAGGATGTGTTACTCCAGAAAAGAGGAGACCAGCTAGTCGACATCGGCGCATACTGTCTCATGAAAAATCACCCTCATCTCCTGCTTCGTGAAAGATCGTATAGCGGCATTTCGACATTTATGCAAAAGGTTGGTACAGGATACACAATGTATTTCAACAGAAAGTACGAGCGGACTGGTGCTTTGTTCTCAAGTAGATTCAAGGCGCGACACGTGGCGAGCGACCAGTATCTTCGGAGGCTCATAAATTATATACATGCAAACCCCGCTGAGTTATTTGAGCGAGACTGGAAAAGAGGGAAAGTAAAAAACGAAAAACTGTTGAGACAAAAACTCCTGTTATATCGTTTTTCGAGTCTGCCCGATTATCAAAAAGGCAAGCGGCCCGAGAGAGTGATAATTGACATTAATGCAATACTTTCTTATCTACAAGAACGTCCGTCACTCACATCGCTTCTGGATGATGCCCGCGTCTTTTATCGTCAAGAGGAAACTCAAGATACGTGAATGTTAATCGCGATGTTGCCAAGGCCCGGCCTTGGCAACGGACGGATATGTCATTGGCGGGATCTTGTGTGCAAATCTTCGCGTGGTATTATTGTTGCGTGAGTGCCATTGCCTGTCTGCGTGCAGTACGCACAGGCAGAAAAGACGGCGTCCTCTAGAAAGTCCGCAGATCCCGCCTTCGGCGGGGTTTTGCGTTCTAAGATATCGAAAGAGATACTGCGGAAGGCGGGTGAGACGGGGGTGGGGCCCCGTCGCAAGGCCGGAGGCGCTGGCTAGCCAGGCGGGGTCGCGCAATTTTTCAGCAGAAAAATATGCGTGACCGAGCGCTCGCACACGAAAGACGCACTGCGGAAGGCGGGTGCGAGCTCCAAAGTGAAAGTCATTGTGAGTGCTGCCGCCCTCCGCAACATTTCCTTCTCGAGTCAGGATAGCATATTTTTTTCTTGCGTATTTTCTGTCTTTCGAATCGTGTCTTTGAAATTAGATATTAGAAATTAGATAAAAGAGTTCAATACATGTTACTTCAGGAATATTCTAATTTCTAACTTCTAATATCTATCTTCTTGTGCCAAAGTTATCCACAGTGCATGAGTGAAAAACTTTTTATTCTCGTAATGAGTGCAATAATGAAAAAAACGCATCACGCTTCTCTTTGATTGCAATCGATGCGGGTCGAAACGTTAGAGGCTTTGTAGCAACTTGAAAAATATATGGCAAAGAAAAAGAAGAAGGCAAAGAAGTCGAAGCGCAGATAGTGCTTCGTTTCGCGAATCTCAAATCCCTCCCTCTCGGGGGGATTTGTTTTTTTACGATCTCGTACCCAAGGGCACTCTCGATTTTCTAACGCGGAGTACCGCGAAGAAAATCTGGTCGCGCAGCGTCTGAATTCGAGGTAGAGTACACTCGATGTCGTGGCTGAAGGGAATATTTGGCGATGAGAATACGGCCGCCCTGAAACGTGCGGAGCCAATTGTCGCGCGTGTGAATGCGCTCGAAGAGACGACGAAGGCGCTTTCCGATGAGGAGTTGAAGGCAAAGACGCAGGAATTTAAAACTCGAATACAAAAAGGAGAAACACTTGACGAGTTAGCGCCCGAAGCTTTTGCTGCCGTACGGGAAGCTTCTCGAAGGACGCTCGGCCAGCGTCATTTCGACGTGCAACTCATCGGCGGCATGATCTTGCACTATGGCGATATCGCCGAGATGCGCACAGGAGAGGGGAAAACGTTGGTCGCGACACTGCCTGCGTACTTAAACGCGCTCGAGAGTAAGGGCGTGCACATCATCACCGTCAACGATTATCTTTCGCAACGAGACGCGGCTTGGATGGGGCAGATCTACCACGCGCTTGGTCTTTCGGTAGGAGTCTTGAATCACGAGGCGTCGTATCTGTATGATCCGGCACATCTTCCGCCGCAACAAGAAGCGATGTCCGATGCCGAAAGAGACGCTCTCGGCGCATTCAAAGTGGAGCACGAATTTTTGCGGCCATGCTCACGGCGGGAAGCGTACCAAGCAGACATCACGTATGGAACGAACAACGAATACGGTTTCGATTACTTGCGCGACAATTTGGAATACGAGCAGGAGAAATTGCGCCAACGCTTGCCAAACGAGGGAGGTTACAATTTTGCGATCGTCGACGAGATAGACTCGATTCTTATAGACGAGGCGCGCACGCCTCTCATCATTTCTGCGCCGGTTTCTGATGCCGAACGTTTGTATGAGAAATTTACCGCGATAGCCAGAAATCTCATTCTGGAAGAAGACTATACCGTAGACGAAAAACATCGGCAGATCGCGCTTACCGATTCTGGCATAGAGAAAGCGGAAAAAGCGCTCGGTGTCGAAAATATTTACACGGACGCGGGCATCAAGCTTGTGCATCATCTGGAAACTGCAGTTCGTGCCAAGGCGCTCTTCCATAAAGATCAGGAGTATGTCGTGCGCGGCGGGGAAGTGATCATCGTAGACGAATCGACCGGACGCATGCAGCCGGGCAGGCGCTGGAGCGACGGCTTGCACCAAGCGATAGAGGCGAAAGAGGGTGTGGCAGTGCAGCAAGAATCCCGGACATTCGCCTCGATCACGTTCCAGAATTATTTTCGTCTGTACGGAAAGCTCGCCGGCATGACAGGCACCGCGGCCACCTCTTCGGAAGAATTTTATAAAGTATACGGCCTCAACACGGTTGCGGTACCGACGAATAAGCCGTCGGCTCGTACGGATTATGACGATCTGATACTGCAGACCGAAAGCGGAAAGATGAAAGCGATCGCGCGCAAAGTGAAAGAGCTGTACACCTCGGGGCAGCCTGTCTTGGTGGGCACTGTTTCCGTCGAGAAGAACGAGCTCCTTTCAATCCACTTTAAACAAGAAGGCATACCGCATGAACTGTTGAACGCCAAGAATCATGAACGGGAAGGAGAGGTTATTGCACAGGCAGGGCGAAAGGGGGCGGTCACAATTGCGACCAACATGGCCGGCCGCGGCGTTGATATCAAGCTCGGCGGGAACCCGGCGACGAACGAAGAATATGAGGCTGTGAAAAATTTGGGTGGTTTGTTTGTGTTGGGAACCGAACGGCACGAAGCGAGGCGCATCGACAATCAGCTTCGGGGGCGCGCAGGTCGCCAGGGAGATCCGGGCGCGACGCAGTTCTTCATCTCCCTCGAGGATTCTTTGATGCGCATATTCGCATCCGACGTCATTAAACGCGTCATGGGAACATTTAAGATTCCCGAAGATGAGCCGATCCACAACGGGATGATCACGAAATCTCTTGAAAAAGCTCAAACGCGAATTGAAGAACTGAATTTCGATGCGCGCAAACACGTTCTTGCGTACGATGACATTCTGAATATTCAGCGGCAAAGTATCTATCTGCGCCGTCGCGCGCTTCTCACGGGAGAGAACGAGGCAGTTGATGCTGAGATAGCTCGCATTGTCGAACCTGACTCCGACATCATGCGAACTCTCGACGAGAAGAAAAAAGAAATGGGCCCCGTTTTCCACGCGACTTCGCGACGCTTTCTCCTTCAAAGCATCGACTTTTTATGGGTAGAACATTTGGAAGCGATGGAGTACCTTCGCTCGAGCGTCAACTTGCGCGCATACGGGCAGCGGGATCCTCTCATCGAATATAAGAAAGAAGGCCTGAAGCTCTTTCAAACGATGGAAGCCTCGTATGACGCAGCAATCCTGCACTCTCTCCCGAATGTGCTCTCGTCGCAGGGCGCGCCATCCAGCGCCCCTCTGCGATCTTCGTTCGGGAAAAGTATTTCGTCAATTACGGTAGGGAAGGCGGCGTACGGTAAAAAAAAATACGGTCGCAACGATAAAGTGACTATCACAAACGGCACTGAGACGAAAGAAATTAAATTCAAAAAAGCCGAACCGTTTCTTGCTGACGGTTGGAAAATAGTCGAGCGATTATAAATTGGACATCGGATGTCCAATTTACGACTCAATAAGCAGAGCCGTCTTTGTATTGATAGATGATGTCATAATGTCGATCATTTCTGCGAGGTATTTTTTTGTTGAGCCAAACATGTCATCAAGCAATGTCCGCTGAATGACAGAGGGGAAGTTACGGATGCCCGCGTAGTCCAAGTGACTGCTCCACCTATATGTTTCCAATTTTTGTAAAGCACTTTTGACATCTCCGACCGCCCCTTCCCGCCATTTCGGGTGCGACATGTCCAGAGGATTGAGATGGATGTAATAGGGGATGTAGAGCATATGCGCGTCGCGCCCGACAGCGATACGCTTGTACTTTCCTTGCCACAGCGCTCCATTTCTCTTATGTCGCTCGTTGAAGTATTTTGTGTAGCCCATGTTAAGTTTTTGCATGAATAAAGATATTCCATTCTCAAGAGCGGGGGACAGAAGAAGGTGATAGTGATTAGGCATGAGGCAATACGCGTGAATGTGTACTAGAAGATCTCGGGCGTGTTCCGTTTGACGACCAGGCTGCAAGTAGTTGGGAACAGGATCTGCGTCATTGAAAACAAAGAGGTCGTGAATGAATCGAATTCTGTCGCGGTCGTCCGTGACGATAGCTCGCTTATCAACGCCTCTATTAAGTATGTGACATATCCCTTCCACGTTTTCATTATCACAAATTGGACATCGGGTGTCCAATTTCAAGGCTGCGCATCTGGTACGATGTGATACTCTGCAATCTCATGTACTGTCATTAATATGTATGAATGAATACGTACCTACGATTGGACTGGAAATACATGCAGAGTTAAAGACTCGCACGAAGATGTTTTGCAACTCTAAAAACGATGCGAATGAGACGCGCCCCAATGTAAATATTTGCCCTGTATGCCTTGCTCATCCTGGGACGTTGCCGGTCATTAATAGGGAAGCGGTACGGCATGTTCTTAGGGTGGGCGCGGCGTTAAATGGCAAGTTGGCGGATTACACTGAATTTGACAGGAAAAACTACTTTTACCCTGATCTGCCGAAGGGGTATCAAATAAGCCAATATGAATATCCGCTAGTCTCGGGGGGTGAGCTTTTGGGTGTTCAGATAACTCGTGTACATCTGGAAGAGGATACTGCCAGCTCTATCCATACCGATGCGGGCCTGCTTGTCGAAGCTTCGGCGCAGACAGGCGAGACCCTCATCGATTACAATCGCGCAGGCGTGCCGTTAATGGAGCTTGTAACGGAGCCAGTGATACATAGTGCTCAACAAGCAGGAGATTTCGCACGCGAATTACAACTGCTTTTGCGATATCTCGGCGCGTCCGATGCGAATATGGAGAAGGGAGAGATGCGAGTCGAAGCTAATATCTCGGTTGCCCGAGATGGTGAAATGGGTACGAAAGTAGAGGTTAAGAACCTAAATTCATTTCGCGCCATGGAGCGTGCGGTTGAATATGAGATCAAGAGACAGTCAGAGCTATTGGATAAAGGCGAGACGATAGCGCAAGAGACTCGAGGATGGGATGAAGCAAAGCAACGAACATTTCCCCAGAGGGTAAAAGAAGTGTCAGCAGACTATCGATACTTTCCGGACCCCGATCTACCGAGTCTCACGCTCTCCCAGATACCGGAGTTTAGTCCTAACATCCTGAAAGCTGGTTTGCCCGAGCTCCCTGAAGCTAAGAGAGACCGGTATATAAAGCTAGGTATAAAGAGGGAGGATACAGAGCAGTATGTGCAAGATACTGCCCTCGGCGCATTCTTCGAGGAGGTGGCGGAAGAATTACATGACGCAAAGCTTATACAACTCGCATCTAATTACGTGGCCAACGATTTGGTAATGATTATCTCCGCCTTCGCCAACGCTATGGCGGACAGGCGAGATATTGCTACTCGTGATACAGATTTACCGCTTAATATTCCCATTTCTCCAAAGCATTTTATAGAAATTATCAAAATGATCGGACGTGGCAGAATATCATCGCGTTCGGCTAAGGACCTATTGGCGCGAACAATTTCCGAGAAAAAGGATCCCGAGGACGTCGCGCGAGAGGAGCGGCTTTTCATCGATACGGCTTCCGACAATGTTGATGGCGCAATAGAAGAGGTGATCGCCAAACATCAGAGTGTGGTTTCGGATTATAAAAAAGGCAAAGAAGCAGCGCTGCAATTTCTTATCGGACAATGTATGAAAGCTCTCAAGGGTGCGGT
>CAYJVW010000015.1:0-6590 GCA_964373725.1 uncultured Candidatus Saccharibacteria bacterium
AATTTCGGAGGGAGTGGGACTCGAACCCACAGGACGCTTTTAGACGTCCACAGATTAGCAATCTGTCCGTTTGACCATTCACGCATCCCTCCTGTAGGGCGCATCGTACTTTATTTGGTGTACCTTTTCAAATCGTTAAATTGTTCGGAGGTCAAGGTTTGGAATTCGCCCGAAGTCTTTGATATTTCTGGTGATGAGTGGTACATGCAAATGCAATGCGCTAGCCGCGACAGCGGCATCGGGGAATTTAATACGTACTGTGCGCCGTATGTCTGCTGCAACATAGGCGATCGAACGATCGAAGGGAACAGAAATGAAATTTTCAATAAGGAATTGTTCTGTCGTGCTTCGCTCTGCACCGTCCCATTTGCTGAATGAGAGCACTTCAGACTCGACGACGGTCGGGAGAAAAAGGGTACCGTTCCGTTTCCATTCAATAAATGCTTGCACGACTACTTCTTCTCCCAGAAGGTGGGCGATCACAATGTTTGTGTCGGGAATCATGTCGCTCTGTTATATTCTCGACCACTCTTTGCGAACTTTTTTTATATGTGCTTCAAGCGCTTTTTTGTGGCGCTTCAAAATTCCTGCCGCCTTCAGCATACTGTCAGGAACGGGACGCGTTGTAGCTATCATTCGAGTTTTGGTTTGTGTTGCCATAGGGAGTCAGTGTACCATATTACGCATGAGCGAGGGCGAGTAGGGTAACAGAGATCTTGCCGAATGGTTTTGCCGCTTCCGCAAGCGTCGCGCCTGTTGTTGTTACGTCATCAACAAGAATGATATTCGTATTCTGCACCGCGGAGACGTCGGGAACAGAAAACGCCCCCGCGACATTCTTTAATCGCTCTCTCCGAGAAAGTCGCGTCTGCTGCGGCGTAGCGCGAGTGCGCACAAGAACATCGGTCGCGACTCGTGAAAGAGTCCCATCACGGAATTCGGCGGGCAATTTTTCGAGCACTCGCTCCACTTGATTGAATCCACGCTCCACGACGCGCGAGGAGTGCAAGGGAACAGGAACAAGAACGACAGGTTTGGCGGAAAACATCTTCATATTTGCCACCTCTTCGCGCAGATATTCTGCGAGCGCGGCGGAAAGGAGCGCCGCCGCGCTTCCGGCGTGGTCGTACTTCAGTGCGCGAATTAAGTCATCGACTGCTTTCGTTCGATATGACATAAGTGCCGTGATCTCTGTGCCATGTAACGCATGCACCGTGGGTTGGATCGACAGGTCCTGAAGCGAATACGAATCAATGCGAACAACTCTGTCTTTGCGAGGTAATACGATATCCAAAAGCTCCTGCAACAATTGCCACATGCTAAGATTCTCTCATGGCTTTAGTTGATAAGCGCTGCTTTCCCTGCGAAGTCGGCACAGTTCCGCTTACGCTCGTCGAAGCCGAAGAGTTGCTGAAACAAACCGTAGATTGGCAATTAGATGATGGCGCTAAGAAAATCTCGAAAAGATTCAAATTCAAGAATTTCAAGGATGCGCTTGCGTTTGTAAATAAGGTTGGAGAAGTCGC
This sequence comes from uncultured Candidatus Saccharibacteria bacterium, assembly GCA_964373725.1. Lineage (GTDB taxonomy): Bacteria > Patescibacteriota > Minisyncoccia > Phycocordibacterales > UBA2100 > UBA10103. The sequence goes on from CAYJVW010000015.1 coordinate 1,527, forward strand.
TGAAGCCGAAGGCCATCATCCCGACATTCAGCTCTCATGGGGAAAAGTGATGATAGAACTTTCTACTCATTCGATCAAAGGACTCTCTGAAAACGATTTTATTCTCGCGGCAAAGATAGATGCCCTGTGAATCATTGACGTTCCGCGAAATGTGCGCGTGGTACAATACATGCCTCATGCGTGCTGAGGTCTTTTTGAATTTCAGGGCCCCTTTTCCTATACGCTATACGCTATACGCAATACGCTGATTCATTATGGCTTTTTCACTCGGAGCGCTATCACAGCAAATTAGTTCCGCATTCGGCGTCGGCGGCAGCGGGAGCGTACTCGGCATTGATATCGGCGCATCGTCCGCCAAGATCGTCCAACTTCGTCCAGCGCATGGCGCGGCGATCCTTGAAACGTATGGCGAGATCGCGCTCGGTCCCTACGGCGATGTCGCGATCGGGAAGGCTGTCAAACTGACGCCCGAGAAAACAGCCGAAGCCTTGATCGACCTCATGCGGGAAGCGAATGTAAATGCGCGCCAAGGCGGGCTCTCGATTCCGTTCTCGTCGAGTCTCGTCTCGATACTGGATATGCCGAAAGTCGATTCCGAACAACTGAAACGGATGATACCTATAGAGGCGCGTAAATACATTCCGTTGCCGGCATCCGAGGTCATGCTCGATTGGTTTGTCGTCCCGGCGGATGAACCTTCGGATGCTGCGTTCGATAGAATCGAACAGAAGACACAGATGCAAACGAAGGGCCAAGAGGTGCTGTTGGTCGCGATTCACAACGAAACGGTGCGTGCTTATCAGACGATCGCAGCTGAAACCGGTCTCACAGTTCGTTTTTATGAGATAGAGATATTTAGCGCGATACGCTCCTCACTTCTACACGGAGTCGCGCCCGTTCTTGTCATCGATCTTGGCGCTGCGACGACAAAAATGTATATCGTAGAGCGGGGCATCGTGCGCGCTACGCATCTCGTGACGCACGGCGGACAGCACATGACCGAAAACCTCGCGCGATCTATGAATTGGGAATTTGAACAAGCAGAGCGTGTAAAACGCCAGCGCGGCATGGTCGAGACGTCTTCGTATTCGACTGATGAAAACGACAAAATAAAGACGGCTCTGTTATCAACACTCGAGCGAGTGTTTTCGGAAGCGAATCGGGTACTATTGAGCTACGGGAAGCGATACAATAAGAATGTGTCGCGGGCAGTCCTGACCGGTGGCGGGGCTTCGCTTCCTGGCCTCGGGGTGCATGCGAACGAGTTGTTGCAGACAGAGGTCGAGATAGCGCATCCGTTTTCGCGTACAGAAACGCCGGCGTTTCTTGACAAAGTACTGCAAGAAATCGGGCCCGGATTTGCGGTTGCAGTAGGACTCGCGCTACGGGATTTGCAGCACCGATGACATGCAAAGTATCAAATCACAAGTATCAAGTAACAAGGAAGTATCAATACTAAAGTATCAAGTATGAATCCGAAATTGTTTGATACTTATGCACTTGTCACTTGTTTGATACTTGATACCTGATACTTAAAAGACTATGGAAACCGGCATAAAATCTTCGTTCATTCCTCGCGACGCCGCAGTGCCGGCAGCGTCTCGCGTGGCGCGCGGTCCGGGTTTTGCCGATCTCTTGATACTGATCGCGATCGTGCTCTTGGTCGCGTCGGTTGCGCTTGCGATCGGCGTATTCTTATACGTGCAGTTTCTGCAGACATCGAGTTCGAGCAAGCTCGAACAGCTTGAGCGCGCAAAACAGGCATTCGAACCGTCGTTGATCCAGGAATTGACGCGTCTTGACGATCGCATGCGCGCCGCAGACCAAGTGCTTTCCGACCACCTCGCTCCCTCCGTCTTTTTCCATCTTCTGGAAGGGTTGACACTGCAGACAGTCGCATTTTCCAACCTTGATTTTCAAGCGGTCGATCCGCAAAATATGCGCGTTAAAATGCGCGGTGTCGCCCAAAGTGTCAATTCTATAGCGCTTCAGGCGGATTATTTGAGTAAAAGCGGTGCCATAACGAGTCCCATCTTCTCGAATATCGATCGTGAACCATCCGGCGTGAATTTTGATTTGTCAGCGATCATCAATCCTGTCGCACTGCGCTACGCCCAACTCAGCGCCGCACTTGCTCCGATCGTGCCGCAAGAGGAGCAGGGAGGTTTTCCATTTGCGCCGCGGGAGGGATTGCCACAAGCTCCCGCAGAGGGCTCTGATATATAACTCATATGACCCGCATGATCGTAGCTCTCTCCGGATTCGCGATCGCGATCGCGATCTTCTTTCTCTATACCAAACCGACGTATGATAACGCTCGCTCTCTGCAAGGATTGATCGCAGAATACAATCAGGCGCTCGACAAAGCCGGCGAGCTGCAGCGTCTGAAACAAGCTCTGCTCTCCCGTTACAATGCGTTCAATCCGTCCGACATAGAACGTCTGCACAAGCTTCTGCCCGATCATGTCGACAACGTGCGTCTGGTTTTGGATCTCGACAATATGGCGCAGAGGTACAATCTCGCGCTCCAGAACGTGATCGTGGGCGCCGTTTTGCCCGAGGCGACGACCGCTATAGGCGCTATCGGAGGAAGCCAATCGTACGATTCTCTCACCTTCAAATTTACGACCGAAGGATCGTACGAAGACTTTGTGCGTTTTATGGAAGATCTCGAGAAGAGTCTTCGCATCGTCGATCTAGTATCCCTCTCGATGGCATCCGTCGGAGGCGGAGGAAGTGCCAACATTCCGAGCGGCAAGGATGCCAAAAACATTCCTCCTCCGGAACTGCGATACCGATTCGATGTGACGGTACGAACCTATTGGCTCAAATAATTGTATGCCCGCACACTAAATTTGTCGTTGTCTCTTATGAACACTATCCTATACAATCTCAGTATGTGTACCAAGCCGTTGATATTCCAGAGGTCGCTGGATTTTCCACGACAGGAATTACGGCAAAATTAGTGTACGGGTATGATCGAAATGCTCTCTAGGAACAAAATTGTCATCATCGGACTTGCGATTTTGGTCGGTGTCGGTGCGTGGTGGGGACTCTCGGGCAATTCCTCTCCCGCGGATCTCTTAGTGACAGAAGATTTCACAACTTCGAGTGGCGAATCTGACAGGGATATCGTCACGACACTCCTGCAGCTTCGTTCGGTGTCGCTCGAAGGCACTATTTTTTCCGATGCTGCATTTCAGAGTTTGCAAGATTTCGGGACAGAGATAATCCCCGAGCCGGTCGGTCGGCCGAATCCGTTTGCGCCGCTCATCTTCGGTCCGCAGGCGCCGCCTCGGCCGTAGCAACTACGTGCTATGGCAACCGCAGAACCAAGAGTAGCAGTAAGCTCTATGACTCCCTCGAGTCCGTCCTCGGGCGATTTTTCCGTTGATGTCCCGATCCGCGAGATGGGCGATCAGAAAGTTCCGTACGAAGTCTTGAAATTTATCTCGCAAGAGAGTGCCGATCACTACAAATTTGTACCTCTCGCGCTCCAAGAGGGCGTGCTTGAAGTCGGCATGGTTGATCCGGACGACATCGAAGGCATCGATGCTTTGAATTTCATCGCGCGAAAGACAGGCGTTCCGTTCAAAGTGTTTCGTATTTCGGAAGATGACCTGAAGAAAGTGCTTGCGATGTATCGCGTTCTTGGAGGAGACGTGGATCGCGCGGTGTCCGATCTGCAAACCGAGCAACGTGCAAAACCACGCGTAGCCATTGAATCAGATGCGATACTTCTCGATCTTGGGGATTCGCCAAAGCGGGAGACTACTAATATCCAATCGATACAAGAAGATGCCCCGACCATCAAGATCGCTTCCACGATTCTCAGGTATGCTATAGACGGCGATGCATCAGACATCCACATCGAGCCGACGCCCACGGGAGTGCGCGTACGGTACCGCGTGGACGGCGATCTCCATACAAGCGTCATCCTTCCCGCGAATACGCATCGCGCGCTCGTTGCGCGGATTAAAGTGCTTGCGTCCATTCGACTCGACGAGCAGCGAAAACCGCAAGACGGCCGTTTCTCTGCGTCTATTGCAAAGCGGCAAATAGACTTTCGCGTCTCGACCTTTCCTTCATCGAATGGCGAGAAAGTCGTGATCCGAATTCTTGATCGCGAGCGGGGATTCATCCCGCTCGACTCCATAGGACTTTCCGCGCGCAACTTGGCGCTGCTTCGAAAAGCGATCATACAGCCTCATGGGCTCGTCTTGATCTCGGGTCCCACGGGAAGCGGCAAATCAACGACGCTCTATTCGATGCTGACAGAGCTCGACCGCGAACACAAGAACGTGCTCTCGCTCGAGGATCCGATCGAATACTACGTGGAGGGCATCACGCAATCGCAAGTGCGGCCGGAGATCGGTTACACATTTGCAACCGGCCTCCGCACGACGCTTCGCCAAGATCCTGACATCATTATGGTGGGGGAGATCAGAGACTCCGAGACGGCGAAACTCGCCATTCAAGCGGCGCTCACAGGACACCTCGTGCTCTCTACTATTCACACGAATGACGCGATCGGGACTATTCCGCGTCTTATCGACATGGGCGTCGAACCCTACCTTATTCCGCCGGTTTTGATCGCATCGGTTGCGCAGAGGCTTGTGCGCACACTGTGCGAAGGTACCGGGAAGGAAGTAGAGATGACGCCGTCAATTCGGACGAACATTGAAGAACAGCTCTCGACCTTGCCGGCACAGTACCGATTCGAGATACCAAAGACCGTGCATGAACCGGAACGCTCTCCCGGTTGCACGACGGGGCTCCGCGGACGTATGGCGGTGTTCGAGGCGCTCGAGATGTCTCCCGAGATCGAGCGCATTATATTGAAACGCCCGGTCGAATCCGAGCTCTGGAGGGCAGCGCGACTGCAGGGAATGCTCACGATGCGCGAGGATGCTATGCTGAAATCGTTTGCGAAACAGATTCCCTATTCGGAAGTGGCTACCTTGAGTACTCTCCTTGCGGCGGAGGATGAGCCAGAAAAAATTGTCGAGGCCTCTCCAGTAGAAACCGCGAGCGAGACATAATATATGACCCGCACACCAACTT
>CAYJVW010000015.1:6690-18349 GCA_964373725.1 uncultured Candidatus Saccharibacteria bacterium
CACACCAACTTTGGTCCCGAAGGTTTGGCCGGGTCGAGAGCAGAAATTACAAAAGCATGATGCAACCATACCAAAGTTGGTGTGGGGGCAAGCGTTAGTCAGCGGAGCGAATATTTCTATACTAGTGTACTATAAGCAGTGAGACGTATGAAAACACGATGCAATGAGACACAAGTTGGTGTGCGGGTATGACTGATTCACACATAGGTGCTGGTAAGACGGTTTTACTTCTTGACGATGATCATTTTTTGCTTGACATGTACAGCATGAAATTTATGCAAAAAGGATATACGGTCGAAGCGTGTCAGTCGACCGCCGAAGCGCTCGCAGCGCTTCGCGGGGGCCTAAAGCCGATTGCTATTCTATTCGATATCGTAATGCCGGGTGAGGACGGATTTAGTTTCCTCAGCACGCTGAAAGGCGAAAAGCTTGCAGAAGGCGCGACAGTTATAGCGCTCACGAATCAGAACAACGACGGTGATCGTGCGCAGATCGAGAAACTGGGAGCGGACCACTATGTGGTGAAAGCAAGCATGATACCCTCTGAAGTTGTTGATATGGCGATGGAGGAGATCGCAAAGAAGAAAAGTATCAAGTAGCAAGTATCAGGTATCAAACAAGTAAAACAAGTATCAATACTAAGTACCATACGGTAGATTTTCACTTAATGCATTTGATACTTATCACCTGGTACTTCCTTGATACTTGATACTTGATACTTGATACTTACAACCATATGGCACTTGATTACGCGCAATCGCTCAAAAAGTACATCAACGTTGTTCTCCATGAGGGAGCCTCTGACCTTCACTTTTCCACCGAAGCGCATCCCACTATACGTGTTGCTGGGAATCTCTCTCCGATGCTGAAGGAGCCGGTACTGACGCACGAAGACACTGCGGGGTTTGCGAAGGTGCTTTTGACCCCTGATCAACAAAAGCACTTTCTGGAGAAGAAGGAGATGGATTTTGCGTTTCAGACGGACGAAGGAGCCAGATTTCGGGGCAATACATTCTTTCAGCGAGGAGCTATAGGAGTCGCGCTCCGCTTAATCCCGAAAACGATTCGTTCCATTGCCGAACTCAACTTGCCGGACGTGCTCGAGTCGTTCGCCAGGAAATCGCAAGGCTTTTTCCTAGTCGTAGGGCCCGTTGGGCAAGGGAAAACGACAACCTTGGCAGCTCTTGTAGAGCTCATCAATACCGAGCGCATGGAGCACATTGTGACAATCGAGGATCCGATAGAGTATATCCACATGCCGAAGCAATCCCTTATCGATCAGCGAGAAGTCGGGATCGACACGAAAGATTTTGCCTCCGCGCTTCTCTCCGCGTTTCGCGAAGATGTCGACGTCTTGCTCGTGGGCGAGATGCGGGGCCCGGAAACGATGGCCGCGGCGGTTACTGCGGCGGAAACAGGCCACCTCGTGTTTTCCACACTGCACACGAACAACGCCGCGCAGACGATCGATCGCATCATTGATACGTTTCCCGCCAATCAGCAAGACCAGATTCGCCTGCAGCTCGGCTCCTCTCTTGCGGGCATCTTCTCGCAACGCCTTATTCCGAGAGTTTCCGGCGGTTTGATTCCCGCCTACGAACTGCTTATCAACAACAAAGCGGTGGCGAACCTTATACGTGAAAAAAGAACGCACGAGATCAACACCGTGATCGAGACTTCCTCGACCGAGGGCATGATCGACATGAACCGCTCTCTTGCGGATCTTGTCGGCCGGGGAGAGATTACTGTTGAGAGTGCATACCAGTATTCGCTGAATCCGAATGTGCTGCAGAAACTTTTGTAACAGAACGTAGTGAGTAGTACGTAGAGCGTAGTAAATTCAACACAAGTTAATATGACTAAAATCGCATTTTCCACTACGTACTACGAACTACGTACTACGAACTAATATGTCTCTCTTCACCTACAAAGCACTCGATGAGAAAGGAGGCGCAGAAAGGGAAGGCACGATCGATGCCGTGAACATCGATCTCGCGATCACCGCCTTGCAGCGGCGCGGTCTCATCATCTCCGGCATCGAACCGGTGGAGAGCAAGATTTCCTTCACGGGCCGGCTGTCTCTGTTTGATCGCATTAAGAATGCGGATATCGTCATGGTATCTCGGCAGATAACGACCCTGTTTGAAGCACAGGTATCCGCCCTCCGCGCGTTCAGACTTCTCGCCGCCGAGGCACGCACGCCGAAGCTTGCTGAAAAACTGACGGCAGTTGCCGATGATATACAAAGCGGCACCTCTATCGCCTCCGCGCTCTCGCGGCAGCCGGATGTGTTCTCGCCGTTCTACGTCAACATGGTTCGTGCGGGCGAAGAGACCGGAAAACTGGACGAAACGTTCGCGTTCCTTGCTGATTATCTGGATCGCAATTATGAGATCACGCAGAAAGCAAAGAACGCGCTCATTTACCCGGCGTTTATCCTCCTCACATTTATCGTGGTGATGATGCTCATGCTCACGCTGGTTATTCCGCGTCTCGCCTTGATGCTCGAAGAGGTGGGGCAAGCGGTACCGATCTACACGCGGATTGTCGTCGGCATCAGCACGTTTATCTCGGATTATATCTTGTTGCTTGCGATCTTGTTCGGTATCTCCGTCGTGTTTCTCTACCGGTATGGGAAGAGTGTGAACGGAAAGTTGTTTCTTTCCCGCGCGCGGCTGCAGATACCGATAATCGGTGTCATCTATCGGAAACTCTTCCTGTCTCGTATATCGGACAACTTATCCACAATGCTTAAAAGCGGCATCCAGATGCTGCGCGGGCTTGAGATCACCGCGAGCGTCGTGGATGATCCGACGTATGAAAAAGTCCTCACCGAAGCGGCAACTGACGTGAAAGCAGGGTTGCCGGTTTCCGAGGCATTTCGGAAGCATCCCGAGATGCCCGGCATCGTCGTTGCGATGATAAAGATCGGCGAAGAGACAGGCAATATGGGCAATATTCTGGATACAATGGCCCGATTTTACCGTCGGGAAGTGAACAATGCCATCGATACTCTGGTTTCTTTGATAGAACCGGTCATGATCGTCGGCTTGGCGCTTGGTGTCGCGGTTCTTCTCGCGGCTGTTCTCGTGCCGATCTATAACCTGGCCTCCGGGCTCTAACCTATGAGCCCGGTTATGCACACCCGTTCAGGACGCCACAGGTGCAAGTTCGTATAATGAGAACATTCGCACCAAGGGCTTGTGCGATTGCATTTGCATGAAGAAACCATCAGCGGGAACGCGAGGCTTTACGCTCATTGAGCTCTTGGTCGTTGTTTCGATCATTGGGTTGCTCTCGTCGGTCATTATGGTATCGCTCAATACCGCAAGAAAGAAAGGCAGAGATACAAGGCGTGTCGAAGATCTTCGTCAGATCGGGAACGTTATAGCAATATCGGATAGCGGGACTGCGGGGATTACATTTGCCGGTTGCACTGCCGCAGGTTCGCGCGTGTCGACGTGTACCACGCCGGATTTGAGCGCATACAAAGATCCATCGGGTTCAACGTCAGCGTGCACGACCTCATCAGCCGCGACGTGCGACTACGCGATTGGGAAAGGGACGCTGGCAACGGCAAACCCAACGTCTCAAGATTGGGAAGTGTGCGCGTATCTTGAAGTTGGTGTCGGGCCGCGAACAACACCCGGCATGATTTATGTTGATGCAAACGGTAGCGTGCGCTCCGGTTGCAATTAAAGGGTCGATCATACCTTATTAGAAACGTTAATAATCAATAATAATTCATATGAAAAAAACTTCGAGAGGATTCACTCTCATTGAACTCTTGGTCGTGATCGCGATCATCGGCATTCTTTCGTCCGTTGTGCTCGCATCGCTTAACAGCGCTCGAAAGAAGGGACGAGACGCTCGTCGTATTGCGGACTTAAAGCAACTGCAGCTTGCGCTCGAGCTCTACTACGACTCGAATCAAACGTATCCTGCAACGGCTGCTGGCGGCGTGGCGGGAGGAACTCTGGGGCTTAGTGCGTTGGTCACCGGACAGTTCATATCGCAGGTTCCCCTTGACCCGACAAATGCGGCCACGTACGTCTATTCGTACGCATCAGCTGACGGAATTGGTGCAGGTTGCACCGCAACTCCGTGTGCGAGCTATGTGATCAAGGCGAATGTCGAGGGAGGCCCTAGTGCAGTTCCAGTCGGAGATGTTGATGGGGCATGGGCGGGACTAACCGGCGGCGCCACGGCATGCGACGATGCAGCTGCGCCGAACTCGGCGTACTGCGTGAAGCCGTAAGGGGTAGCTTCTAGCTTCTAGCTTCTAGCTTCTAGCTTCTAGCTTCTAGCTTCTAGCTTCTAGGCACAAAAACACCCGCAGCTTGCGGGTGTTTTTGTGCGATAATGCCATCGCATGGAAGCCGTGGAAGCCGTCATATTTGGGATATTTGGATTGATCGTCGGGAGTTTTCTGAACGTGCTCATACTCCGGGAAGGAGAGGGACGTTCAGTCGCGGGTAGAAGTTCATGCAGAGAGTGCGGGACGAAACTCGAGTGGCTCGATCTCGTTCCCGTTGTTTCTTGGATTGTCTTACAGGGACGGTGTCGCCATTGCGGCAGCAGTATCTCTCTGCAGTACCCGCTTGTCGAAGCGCTGACCGCCGTACTTTTTGCGATTATCGGCTACTCGTCCCTTCCCATCATTCAAAAGATCCTTGGTGTGTTGATCGTGTCATTGTTTGTAGCGATCACGGTCTATGACATATATCACACGCTTATTCCTGACATGTGGAGCTATACTGCCTCGATACTTTCTTTTTTCTATGGACTTTTCGCTGCCGCCGGCTCGGACCTCTCGTATGTAGTATTCGCTGGTCCCATCGCAGCGCTTCCTCTTTTCTCCCTCTGGTTTGTCTCGAAGGGTCGGTGGATGGGTCTTGGGGACGCGAAACTCGCGCTTTCTATCGGCTGGCTACTCGGACCTTTTCTCGGACTTGCGGCGATCTTAGGGGCGTTCATGCTGGGAGCTCTCGTCAGCGTGTGCATATTGCTTCCGCTACCGCGCATCATACACATATGGCGGTCGGTCATGGGATTTACCCGCACACCAAATTTGGCATTGCTGCGTTCTTTTTTCAGGTCAAGCAACGATGCGCATATGACGCGCCAGGGTCAATCCGAGTCTCAATCCACAGCTTTGCAGCAAAGAACCATGCCAAAATTGGTGTGCGGGTTTACAATGCAGAGCGAGGTCCCATTCGGGCCGTTTCTTATCTGGAGCACGCTTGTCGTCTGGTTAGTGACGGTGTATGGATACGAACCGTTTGCCCATCTTTTCTAGTTATGAATTTCAAATATCTTGGAAGCTGGAAAGTGGAAGGAAGCTGCGTTAGGCGCCTTCTGCGTCCAGTCTCCACTCTCCAGTCTCCAGCTAGCCAGGGTTATACTTTGATCGAACTACTGATCGTTACCGGCATATTCGTTATTATTTCCAGTGTAGTGCTTGCAAATCACGCGCGTTTCGGGGGGAAGATAACGCTCGAGAACTTTGCCTACGATGTCGCGCTCTCCATTCGTCAGTCGCAAGTGTATTCGATCGCAGTGCAGCGCATAGGAGCCAGCAATTATAGCGCATCGTATGGCATGCATTTTGATACTGCAAGCGCACAAACGTATGAATTATTCGGAGATTCCGTGTCTGTGAACGGACTCTATGATTCCGGAGAGCTACTGCAAGCGACCACAATGGGTGGCGGATATCGCGTCAGCGATCTATGCGTCCGAACGCTCGGCGCCGGGAGCGAGACGTGTGGTATTACAAAGTTGGATATTGTGTTTAAGCGGCCAGAGCCTGATGCATACATTCGCGCGAACGGGAACTCTACTCTTCATGAGGCGGGACGCATCGTCATCTCTTCGCCGCGGAGCGAAACGGCTGATATTGTCGTTGAGGCGACGGGACAGATATCCATACAATGACAAATCAAAAATCAAAAATCAAAAATCAGACGTTGGGGGAAGCGCAGCGAGGGTTTTCACTTATTGAAATGATCGTCGCGGTGGGTCTGTTTGCGATCATCATGCTGGTTTCAGTTGCGGCGCTTCTCGCGCTTGTCGACGCGAACAGGAAAGCGCGCGCGCTCGAGAGCGTCATGAACAACCTTAATGTCGCTCTTGATGGCATGGTCCGCGCTATACGCATGGGGAGCACGTATCACTGCGGATCCGGCGCGATAACAACGACATTGGATTGCTCCACGACGCCGGGAACATCGATTGCCTTCGAGCCATATGGTGGAAGCTCGGGGAACCCCGACAATCAGTGGGTGTATTCGTATGACACGGTTACAAAAAGGTTGTATCGATCGGAAGATAGCGGAGGCCATCGGTTTCCCGTTACGGCTCCCGAGATTACGATCGATGACATGAAGTTCTATGTCGTAGGAACGACGGAAGGTGATGCCGTACAGCCGAAAATTGTCATCGTTATCAGGGGCACGGCCGGTGCTGATAAGGTAAAGACGCGCACGACATTCCAGATACAAGCGACTGCCGTGCAGCGAGTACTTGACATATGACACAGCGTATAGCGTATAGCGTTCAGCGTATAGTTAAGAAAATGCAGGCTACTTTTTGGTTTTCCGGATTTTCTCTTAACGCTAGACGCTACTCGCTAAACGCTCGCGCGTTTACGCTGCTTGAAACTCTGGTTGCGGTCGCGCTCCTCACGCTCTCGATTGTGGCGCCGATGTCGCTTGCCTCGAGAAGCCTTGCAAGTGCGTATTATGCGCGCGATCAGGTGACCGCGTTCCATTTGGCTCAAGAAGCGATCGAGAGCGTGCGCGCGATTCGCGATGGAAACATCCTCCAAAATGCGCTCGGCACGCAGACAGACATTCTTTTGGGGATACCCATCAACACGCCGTTTACCGTAGACACACGCCTGCCTACCTCGGATCCGGACTACATCGACGAAACTGCATGCCTCGGCGGCACGTGTCCTCCGCTCGAAGTGAATGCGAATCTGGGCTTGTACGGATATGGACACGGTCTCTCTGGATGGACGACGACCCGTTTTACGAGGACCGCAAGCACCACGGTAGTTCGAAGCGATGGTGCAGTTCCGCAAGAGATCCTGATGTCTGTGACTGTCTCATGGCGAACGGGCGCATTCAACACGCGCTCGTTCACGATTACTGAAAATATGTACCGGTGGCTGAATGATGGAACAACGATATGAAAAAAGAACTTAGAACTTGGAACTTAGGACTTGGCAAGAGGCTCGCATTCCGCATTCCGCATTCTCCAAGCTCCAAGCTCCAAGCTCGCGCGTACTCGCGTGGCTTCACCCTTCTCCTCGCTGCTCTCGTATCGTCGCTCGTCTTAACGCTTGGTCTCGTGATCGTATCAATCGCGAGAAAGAGCGTCAATTTGTCTTCGATTGGGCGCGATTCGCAGTTTGCATTTTATACTGCTGATACGGCATCCGAGTGCGCACTTTATTGGGATATAAGGTTTGACCGTTTTCCGACGACGACCCCGTCGGGAGCAGTACAGATCACGTGCGATAACGAGACAAAAACACTGACGGTCGTAGGCTCTAATCCCGTCGTGTCGACGTTCCAATACGAGCCGAATGGTCGCTGCGCGGATGTTACGGTGACGAAAAAAACGACGCACCCGAGAACGACTATCAGAGCAGACGGGTACAGCATGAATTGCGCTGCGATCGCAAATAACCCGCGCACACTGCAGCGCTCGGTGGAAATACGTTATTGATAGCTTCTAGCGACTAGCGTGGAGCTTCTAGCTCGAAATGCCGTGAGTTTTTTCTAGAAGCTAGCACCTAGCACCTAGAAGCTATATTCTATTGGAATGATACCGAAACAAATCCGGACTCGTTACGATAAGTTGAAAAATTCTATAAACCGCCACCGGACTCTCTACCATGTCTACGGCAAAGAAGAACTATCACAAGAAGCGCTCGATTCGCTGAAGCATGAGCTTTCAGAGATAGAGGCGGCATATCCCGCGCTAATCGCGCCGGACAGTCCCTCGCAGCGCGTAGCGGGGAAGCCTTTGCCGGGGTTTAAGAAAATTCGCCATGCGGTTCCGCAATGGTCTCTCAACGACGCGTTTACACCCGAAGATATTCGCGAATTCGATGCGCGTGTAAAAAGATTTCTTGCAAACTCCTTTAAAGACCCAAAGCCGACATATCTGTGCGAACTAAAAATAGATGGGCTTAAGGTGGTCCTTTCGTACGAAAAAGGAATGTTAAAAACCGCTGCGACGCGCGGCGACGGGACGTTCGGCGAAGATGTAACGCATAATGTGCGCACGATCGAGTCGGTGCCACTCTCGCTCTCGCGTCCAATCGATGTAATTGTGGAAGGGGAAGTATGGCTTCCCGCAAAGGAACTTGGACGCATTAATAAGGAACGAATCAAGCATGACGAGTTGCCGTTTTCGAATCCGCGCAATGCCGCTGCAGGCTCTATCCGTCAGCTCGATCCGAAGGTTGCCGCATCTCGCAATCTTGATGTCTTCCTCTATGAACTCGCGCAAACGTCCGAGGCGTTTCCGAAAGATCAGATCGGAGAATTAGAATATCTGCGCGAGCTCGGTTTTAAAGTAAACCAGAATTACAAACATGCGAAAACGGTTGAGGAGATAGTAGCGTTTTGGGAGCGATGGAAACCCCGACGCCAAAAGGTCGGGGTCTCGACCGAAGCGTCGGGAGAAAAGTGGCAAAAACAGGATTATTGGGTGGATGGTGTGGTCGTCAAAGTGAACGAGGGAGAATACGAAAAAGCACTTGGATACACAGGAAAAGGCCCTCGTTTTGCGATCGCCTTCAAATTTCCCGCGGAGCAAGTAACCACCATCGTTGAAGATATCGTCCTCCAGATCGGACGCACCGGCGTCCTCACTCCCGTTGCGCATTTGAGGCCGGTTTCCGTTGCGGGCACGACCGTCTCACGCGCAACTCTGCACAATGAAGACGAGATTAAACGGCTCGACGTGCGTCTCGGGGACACCGTCGTCCTGCAAAAAGCGGGAGATGTAATACCGGATATTGTGAAGGTATTGACGGATATGCGCTCCGGTCGGGAGAAAAAATTCGTATGGCCAAAAAAAGTAGCGGCCTGTGGCGGGGACGGTTCAATCGAGCGCGTGCCCGGGAATTCGGCATGGCGCTGTGTCAATCGGGACTCATCGGAATTGGCAAAAAGGCGTCTGCGCCACTTTGCCTCACGTGCAGCCTTGAATATCGAGGGACTCGGTAAGGAAACGGCGGCGCTTCTCGTTGAAGAGAGGTTGGTGAGTACGTTCGATGAATTATTTTCACTTACCGAAGGCGATCTCCTTGAACTTGAAGGGTTTGCCGAAATTTCCGCAAAAAAGCTTATTGAAAATATCAAGAAGGCGCGCCACGTTACGCTCTCGCGTCTCTTGTACGGCATTTCGATCGACCACGTCGGCGAAGAAACTGCCCGACTTTTATCGCACCATTGGAAAACGTTGAAGAAACTGCGCGCCGCGTCCGCGGAGGAGCTTGCTGTGGTGAAAGGAATCGGGGAGGTGGTTGCGCAGTCTGTCTATGACTGGTTCCGTCGGAGGGAAAAAGTCGCGATTCTTGACCGACTCTTGCGGTACCTCACGATTCTAGCGGACGAGATTCCTGCGGATGGAAAATTTTCCGGAAAGACATTTGTGCTTACGGGTACGCTTACGACGATGTCACGCGAAGAGGCCGAAGCCAAAATCCGCTCTCTCGGAGGCTCTGCATCAGGTTCCGTTTCAAAAAAGACATCGTACGTGGTCGCGGGGGAGAATGCTGGCTCGAAATTGGAGAAAGCGCTCTCTCTTGACGTTATCGTGCTTAGTGAGAGCAAATTTCTCGATCTATTGAAATAATACGCATCGTCCACTGCTCACCGCTTCTTTTTCAGAGCTCGTGGTTCGATACGCTTTACGCCGAGCGCGTCGAAATCTTTGTCGTACGAGATGATGGTCATTGATCCATCTTGAATGAGAGGGTGCGACGCGATGAGGGCGTCAATGAATTTTATTCCATGCTCACGGAAGAGGGTATTTGCGAATCGCGCGTCATCTCTATTGTCGATGGTAATAGAGGGATTTCCAAGAATGCGATCAACATAATCAGTACTGTCCGCCTTGTTGATCTTGTAATAGCTTTTCAAGAGCCAGTGGACTTCAGCGACAACGGTGCTTGACGTTGTCGCGTGCATACTCCCCTGCGTAAGCACTTCGAACAGGGCTTTGCATTCTCGAAAGGTCTTCTCGGAGTCTCGTACAAAGAATCGCACGAAAATATTTGTGTCGAGGAAATATTCATCGACGCTCATAATGTTTTTGCATGTACTCGCGGGCCTTCAAGGCGTTCTTTCCCTTTGGAGCTTTAAATTTTCCCGCGAGCTCCATCATGTCTCCCGCTTTCTCGATAACGACGACAGTCTTGTCTCCCTCGACGCGACCCGAGACTGTCACGTTTTGTCGAGGGGCAACCTTCATGGCATCGCGCAGGCGTTTTGGAATTACCACCTGCCCTTTTTGTGTCATCGTAGATGTGTATATCATGTGTATTACATATTAGGATGAGTAATACCGGCAGTCTATAAGTGTTACTTTCGTGTGTCAAGTCAAGGCACATCAATGAGCAAAAGCAACCAAATATATACAAAACCGTCAGCTCGGTTTCTGGTTCAGTTGCCACGGAAACTCCGTGTATCGTTGCGAGAGAGAATTCGGGCTCGAAATTGGAGAAAGCAAGGGAGCTTGGGGTCAAAATCCTGACCGAGCGTGACTTCAAGCGCATGCTCGAAACGTAATATATCGGTGATACTATTTCAGATATGGCTGAAGATACGCCGCACCCAAGCCGTCTCGAGCGATTCAAAAAGACGTTCCCAAATGACAGAGAGCGCGTAAAAGCTCTGCATCGGCTCGTTACTTCGATACGGGACAGCGAACCCGACAAGACCGGCCAGCGTACCCGGTACCGCCCGCTCTCCTTCGCGGAAATGCGTCGTGTGCTCAAAAATCGTGAGCAGAACGGCGATGCGGAAGTCGAGCGCCGAATGCGTGAGCAAGAGGCAAGCCTCAACGAATGGATCTCGTATCTCGACGAAGAGTATGCCGACAAAAAATACACCTTTATCATCCACAAAATACTTGCGCCGCAGGTTCTCGGCGCAAGAGATTCAATAGGCGACCAGCCGTTCGAGCGACGCACCCCAGAGACCTACGCCCCGTATCCGCGTTTGAATCGCGAAGCGCTCGGCAATGTCATGACCTCGCTCGTCGCCATATCCGAGGGCCGGCAAGAGGGCGAAGCAAATTTCATCCGCCGGTACGAAGCGGAACTCCACCGTGTAGAAAAGATCGCGCGGGAGAAGGTGGGCAAGAAATTTGAGGGCATTCCCAGCACATGGAAGACCTATGCAGGACAAAAAGGTGCGAGAGAACTCGAAAAAGATCTCGCAGATAAGGGGACAGGATGGTGCATCGCCGGTTTTGAATCGGGGTATCACACCTACCTCATGCACCGAAACTCGCTCATACATGTCTGTTTTCGAGGAGAAAAAGATGCGGGCGTGGCGATCTATACTGTGGATGGCAGGATAAGCCAGATACGCGGCAGCGCTCCAGGGCAACACATGGACGGCGATGCCGC
>CAYJVW010000016.1:0-4449 GCA_964373725.1 uncultured Candidatus Saccharibacteria bacterium
ATCTAGAGTGCGTGAGACAGGTTGGTCTTAATCTGCTGCAGGCGTTGATTCTTGAGGAGATTCGTTTCTAGTAAAGTAATTGCTACTTCGGGGAGAGATCCCCGATGACAATGCGGCTTATAACGGTGGAGTCGAAACAGGTGTGTGATTGTAGAGTGCGATTGTGCGGCGGTCCCGCAGAATTGACTCGTTTGAAGATCACAAATGCTGCCGATAATACCGTGGGAAGTCTAATACTGGAGGCTAGACACTAGATGCTAGAAGCTGGAAGTTCGGCGAAATCGCAATGCGATTTTGCCTCCAGATTCTAGTTTCCGGTTTCTAGCTTCTAGATTATGACCCCGTAACGACTGTGGTGCCCTCGCACCCGACCCATACGTAGAGGAATCAGTTCTCGAAACTGACAGCTCATATGGGTAACATGCCGCCAACACTGGCGACTGGATACTAGGGACTAGGGGCTGGATAATGCGTTTGCATTTTCTAGGCCCTAGCCTCCAGTCTCTAGTCTCCAGAGTTGAAGATATAGTCTGCGCTCCGAGAAATCGGGGAATATCTGAAAGATGGTTTCTAGTTGTTGAATTCTGGATTTTCCAGTCTCCAGCTTCTAGCCTCCAGTCTCCAGATGCGACGAGAGGACCGAAATGAACTGACCTCTGGTCTGGGGGCTGTCGTACCAACGGCACCGCCCCGTAGCTATGTCGGGATAGGATAACCGCTGAAAGCATCTAAGCGGGAAGCCAACTCCAAGATTAGGAATCGAAAACTGGAGGCTGGACACTGGATAGCTAGAAGCTGGAAAAATGCAGAATTGAATTTTGCATCTCCAGTTCTCTAGTCTCTGGTTTCCAGCTTCCAGAATCAGACTCGTGGGAGATGACCACGTTGATAGGCACCAGGTGGAAGCGCAGTAATGCGTTGAGCCGAGGTGTACTAATAAGTCGAATCAGAATTCTCTTTACCCAGCATCACTTTTTGAATCAGGCTCTTAAGGTTCGACCTTAAGAATCCGGGTCCCAAGGTCGAACCTTGGATTCAAAAAGTGGTGCTGGGGATAGGAATTTTGGGAATCGCAAGCTGGTTGCTAGTTGCTGGATACTAGTTACTGGTAATACAAAATCCAGATCCTAAGATTCTTTCTTGCCCTTCGTAGTCCTTCGTAGCCTTCGGGCGAAGTAGGACGAAGTAGGGATTTGTGTCGTTCTTCGGTTGCCGAAGGCGTCGTTCTTTTAAAAGTATTGAATGTTCTGTGCTAGTGCTTTGCCGAAGAGGATACACCCGTTCTCATTCCGAACACGGCAGTTAAGCTCTTCAGGGCCGATGGTAGTTGAAAAGCGAGAGTAGGTCGGCGCTAGCACAGAGAATTCAATCACATATTGTGTAAGGGGAGCCCTCACGCAGAGCCCTCACGCATTTGAGTGCGGTGGCCTTTCTTTTATACAAAAGATCCAGGGGCGCGGCGCGCCCCTGGTAAGCTCGTCAAAACCGCTTACCGTAATCGTCCTGTAACTCCGCGAGGAGTTCAGGCCGGTTTGCAGCTTCAACGAGAAGTTGCCTCCAACGAGGCTGTCTCCTCCGAATAGGTGTTTTCGGGGCCGGCTCCGACACTTGCGTGCCGTCGTGGTTCAACACCACTTTTTGTTCTGGGGTAAATGAACGATTCCAAGGCATAGGTCACCTCGCTTTCTGCCATGGCGGCTGACGACCAGGATGATCGCGCCGAGCTTATGCGGAATTTTCTGCACAAACTCCGAGCCACCATTAAAAAAGCCCTCCCGGTGGAGGGCTTGTCTGTATCTACTTTTATTTCCTAACTAGACACAAGCAAAACCTCCACCACAGTGGGTAAGGAGGAGTCCAAGGAGAGTGCTTCTATTAATATGCGTGTCCGACATATTTCAGATTGTATTGGACATACGTATCTTGTCAACGATATTTAGAATATTGAAGAATTTCGTCGCTCTCGCTACGTCTGTTTGACTTCCTCCTCTGATTCCCTAGACGCTATCCGCTATTCGCTATACGCTGTACCTGTTATGACCTGGGCTTCACGACGTCGCGCTATCTACGGCTTTGGCGTATTTCTTTTTTTTGCGATCGTACTGGGTGTGCCGTTTGCTTTTTGGTGGTACGAGGCGCCGAATTGCACTGACGGGGAGATGAATGGCAAAGAAACCGCAATCGATCGCGGGGGGAATTGTCCGCTCCTCGACGAACGCACGCTTATTCCACATGCGGTGCAGTGGGCGCGTGCGTTTCCAGTGCGCGACGGCACGTGGAGTGCGGTTGCCTACGTGGAGAATCCGAACGACGAAGGTGGCGTCGTCTCGGTGCCGTATCGCTTCAAACTGTACGACGATCGTAATATCTTAGTTGCGGAGAGGGAAGGCGCGACATATATCATGCCAAGCGCGGTAACGCCGATCTTTGAGGGCGGAATCGAGACCGGAAATCGCTCTGTTGCCCGCGCCTATTTTGAATTCGCCGCTCCGCTTGTATGGGAGCGCGTCAAAGACACATCGCGCGTCATAGACGTCACAAGCAAAACGGTGACGGATGCAGAGACGACGCCGCGCGTTACTGCGATCGTTCACAATACGTCGGTCGCGGACGCGAAAGACGTGCAGTTCGTTTCGATTGTGTTCGATCCTTCGGGCAACGCGATAGCTGCGTCCCGGACGGAAATACCGCGGCTTGCCGCAGACGAGCAGCAAACGATTATTTTTTCATGGCCCGACCCGTTCACCCTCGCGGTCGGACGGCTCGACGTGATACCGCTTCGAGCGCCGGAGTCGGCAGTCTCAAACAGGGGTTTCTTTTAGGCGTGTGCGAGTATGATCGAAATATTAAAAACGGGGAGTCGCGAGTACTCCCGCTGATTCTCGCATACTTGCCCCGTTAAAAATCGAGTGTGCATGCTTGTGAATATATGAAAGTTGTTGATATGTTGTCTGGCCGCTCATTTCGTAGTGCAAATATGGCGCGCACTCGCTCTATTTTTAATGGGGTTGATTGGTATCTGTTTGCGTCCGCAGTTGCCATTTCCTTGCTTGGGCTCATGACGATGCGCCCTTTTGCGGACGATCCGGGTGCTTTTTTCGATAAGCAGATGTTCTGGATCGCATTCTCCATCGCCGTCTTTTTCCTCGCAAGTCTTCCTGAATACAGTTTTTTGCGGCGCAGCCGCGTTGTGATTGCACTCTACGCACTTACGATAACGCTTCTCGTGTTCGTATTTCTTTTTGGTGCAGTCGTGAAAGGTGCGCAGAGCAGATTCGATCTCGGCTTTCTTTCAGTGCAACCTTCCGATCCCGCGAAACTTATCTTGGTCATCATGCTTGCCAAATATTTCGCGAGAAGACACGTAGCTATAGGACACATCCGGCACATTCTTGTCTCGGGTATGTACGCGTCTCTCCTCAGCGTCTTGGTATTTCTCCAGCCCGATTTCGGGGGAGCAATCATCATTGCGTCCATATGGCTTGGCATGGTCTTGGTGGCAGGGATCTCGTGGAAGCATCTCGCGACTCTCTTTTTGGTTGCTGCACTTTCTGCCGGTGCTCTGTGGCAGTACGGCCTTGCAGACTATCAAAAAGAGAGAATACGCACCTTTATTCACCCACTCGCCGACATTCGGGGCGCGGGTTATAACGCGTATCAAGCGACGATCGCTGTTGGTTCGGGAGAATGGATCGGGAAAGGCATCGGACAGGGGAGCCAGTCGAAACTCCGCTTCCTGCCCGAATACCAGACTGATTTTATTTTTGCCGCGTACGCTGAAGAGTGGGGATTCATCGGCGTCATGCTTTTGTTTGGTCTCTACGCGGTCGTCATTTTTCGCACGCTTGCGAACGCCGCGCGCGCTCCGGATAATTTCGCAACGCTCTTTGGCGTCGGCGTTGCGGTCATGCTCACCAGCAATTTTCTTGTCCACGTTGGCATGAACATCGGCCTCTTGCCGGTTACCGGCACGACGGTTCCGTTCATGAGCTATGGCGGCTCGCATTTGGTGACCGAATTTGCCGCGCTCGGGATCCTGATGGGACTCCGACGCTGGCACAAACCGACTGTCCCCATCGTCGACAAGACCGAGTCAGTGGCAAGGATGTAATCGACTCCGTCGATTTCTGGCACCTCGCTCTAAATGAGAATGTGTACATTCTCATTTCTCTCGCCCTACGTCGCCAGTAGCGCCCGCGCGATGGCATCGGCGATAGCCATCGGGTTCGCTGGCCTTACCGCAACAGCGCCCGGATTTTTTTCAAGGAATTCCGGATCTATGATGTCCGTCGTTACGATAGGGAGCTTTGCCTGCGCAGCCTCAAGCAAGACGTACGGCATGCCTTCTTTTATCGAGGGGAGCAGGAAAACATCGAACGCCTTCAGATATTTCGCTGCGTCCGGTACGAATCCCAAGAAATGTACGTTCTCTCGTAAGCCAGATCGGAA
>CAYJVW010000016.1:4459-18289 GCA_964373725.1 uncultured Candidatus Saccharibacteria bacterium
TTTTTTTGGTGGGGTCGTTCACCCCACAAAATATTTGTTTTTACACATCTCCCCCGCCCCCGCGCGCGCGCCCCGCGCGGGGGGCCGCCTCCTCACCCTCGCCTATAACGTAATAGGCAGCATCAACTCCGCGTTGCTGTAGTTCCTCCATCGCCTCTATCGCATATGTAATTCCTTTATTCGGCGTGAGTTCGGCTATTGTCACGATGCGCGGCGAATGTGCATGTATGGATAATGCTCTTTCTGCTTCGGCTCGTGCAAGAAATTCCGGAGGCGCGAGCGAAAGCGGCACGTAGCGTATCTTTTTCGCGATGCCCCACATGCGTTTTCCTAGATCTTCGTCTTTCTTCGAGACGACGCGCACTTCATGGCTCATGAGCGCAGTCAGCCAGCTTGCGAAATATATCCCTGCTCGCGCCACAGCGTTCCTACGTTCCTTGAACGGCCAGCCGTGTACCGTGAAAATAATGCGAGCTTGGAGCTTGCCTGCCCGCCGAAGCCCCGGCGTAGGCGGGGAGCTTGGAGCTTGGACCATGTTGTAGAGGCGGGCGGCGAGAGCGCCAATCCCGGCTGCTTTTGAACTATTCAGATGTATCTCGTCAGGTCGCATTATGCCGATATATCGGTATATCTGGAAGAAGCTTGCTATATCAGAAATGAGCGCGACATCTCGCGCGAGAGCTGGAGAGCGATGCGTCTCGATGCCGGCGGATTTCAGTCGTCCGAGAAGCATGCCTTCTTCTCCGTATATCACTACCGGCTCGATGTTCTCGCGCTGCAGCTTCGTTGCCTCATCGAACACAAATTTCTGCGCGCCTCCATAGGTTGCTTTCGTGATGAGGATGAGGACTTTTTGTCTCATAGGGCCGGAAAATTGTGGCTTTGCCCGCACACTAACTTGTGTCTCGTTGCCGCGTGTTTTTGCGATCTTCGCTGTTCATGATCGGCGCTCATCTCGAAATTTGGTCTTGTTGACTAACGCTTAATGGGCAACAAAAACACAAGACACAGGTTAGTGTGCGGGTTGAATTCTAGCCCTTTTTGTTGCATTATGCCACTAACATGACCTTCATCCCCAAGCGCGAATACCTCGTGCTCCTTGCGGGGGACCTCGCGATATTCGCCGCGTCATTGTGGTTATCGCTCGCCTTCCGAAATCTTGCGATACCGAGTCCACACCTCATCCAACTCAATTTTCCGCCATTCTTGATTCTTTTCGCCCTGTGGCTCGGCGTATTCTTTCTTGCAGGCCTGTACGGTAAACATACGCGACTTTTCAGGATCCGTCTGTTCTCCATAATCATCTCCACGCAGCTTCTCAACGTAATTCTCGCCGCACTCTTTTTCTTCTTCATCCCGGCGTTCGGCATTGCACCGAAGACCATCCTCGCGCTCTACCTCGTTGTATCTTCCATTCTCATCGTCATCTGGCGCGTGATCGTATTTCCGCGCGTCCGCGTCGCGCGCAATCTGCACGGTGTTCTCATCGCGTCGGGGCCCGATGCGAAGGTTCTCGCCGAAGAAGTGAATGCTGATTCTCGCTATCCCGTTACGTTTGATTACGTTATTGATACGAAACAAGCGAAAGCCCATGAGATCGTGCAGCAAGCATGTCGCGTCGTGGAAGAAGACGGGCTCGCTGTCCTTGTCGTTGATTTCTCTGATCCTGCGCTCAATGTTGCGCTTCCAATAGTGTACGACGCGGCATTCCAGAAACGCCGGTTCGTTCTCGTCGACGTCAAGGATCTCTACCAAGAAGTCTTCGACCGCGTGCCGCTCTCATTCGTTACCTACGAGTGGGTGCTAGGGAATCTCGCTCGCTCGCGCGCATACGACGGTTTAAAGCGCGTCATCGACATTGTCCTCGGTGTTCTCGCGGGAGTAATCTCTTTGGTTTTTTATCCGTTTGTGATGCTCGCGATAAAGCTCGACGATGGCGGCTCCCTATTCATCACGCAGCATCGCGTTGGCCGCTACCAGCAGCCTATCTTTGTCTATAAGTTCCGCAGTATGAGCGGAAGCGATGCGGGAGCAGATGTCCTCAAAAGTAAACACGAGATCACGCGTGTCGGGCGCGTTCTCCGTCGGCTTCGTCTCGATGAGCTGCCGCAGCTCTGGAATATCATCAAGGGTGACCTATCGTTCGTGGGGCCGAGACCAGAACTCCCGGCGCTCGCGGCGCATTACAGCTCCCGCATCCCCTATTACAATGCGCGCTACCTCATTACGCCGGGTCTCACAGGATGGGCGCAAATAAAACACGACCAGCATCCGCACCACGGTACCGATGTCCTGGAGACGAAAGAAAAGTTGGCGTACGATCTTTTTTACTTCCGCCGCCGTTCGCTGCTCCTCGATATCTACATCATTCTCCAGACTGTCCGTATCATTTTTACGGCACGCGGAAGTTAACGTTATAGATGTTATATATGTTCTACCTGTTCAATATGTGCAAGAATTTCACACCTACAACACTACGACAATTACAACATCTATAACATAATACTTTTGTATGTCCAAGATGATTGTAACGGGCGGCGCTGGCTTCATCGGTTCGTCCCTTGTCGATGCATGGATAGCGCGGGGCGATGAGGTTCATGTTGTTGATAACTATGCAGCAGGGAAGCGAGATGATCGCATCAATCCGAAAGCGACGTATCACGACGTTGATATTCGAGATTACGACAAACTCTCTCCGATCGTGGAAGGCGCGCAGTTCGTCTTCCACGAAGCTGCGCTCCCGCGCGTCCAGTTTTCCATCGATCATCCGCTTGAGAGCCTATCGGTGAACGTCATGGGCACCGCCAACGTCCTGCGGGCCGCACACGAAGGTGGCGTAAAACGCGTCATCTATGCAAGTTCCGGCTCGGTATATGGAGATCAGGATCGGTTGCCTGTGACGGAAGATATGCAGGTAGCGCCGAATTCTCCCTACGGCCTTCAGAAATATATGGGGGAGATGCTCTGCAGAAATTGGAGCGAGGTGTATGGTCTTTCCACCGTGTGCCTGCGCTATTTCAACGCGTATGGCCCGCGGACCAATCCCGACGGCGCATATGCGCAAGCGCTTGGGAAATTCCTCAAGCAAAAAAAAGAAGGAATGCCACTAACCATCTGGGGCGATGGAACACACACACGCGATTTTACACACATGAGCGATATTGTACGTGCGAATCTTCTCGCCGCTGAATCTAAAAACGTGGGGAAAGGCGAAGCGTTGAATATAGGAACCGGCCGCGAGATATCGGTGAATGAGATCGCGGCCATTGTCGGCGGTCCCACGGTGAATGAACCGGAGCGGCGCGAGATCTCGCGTACCGCAGCAGATAATTCTCTCGCAAAGAAACTCCTCGGCTGGGAGCCCGTGAAGAAATTCGAGGACGGCGTCGCAGAACTTAAGAAGGAGTTTGAAATTTCATGAGCACCATCGTTGACGGCAAGAAAATCGCAGAGACACTCTATAGCGCGCTCGTAGACGAGCGCGCAGCCTTTTCCGGCCCAGTCAGACTCGGGATTCTCGTCGGCGACAAGAATCCTGTAACCGCATCATACGTGCGCATCAAAGAGAAAGCGGCAGAGCGATTGAGCGTTACGATGGTGCGAAGGGAATTGCCGGAAGGCGCCTCGACTAAAGATGCGCTATTTGCAGTCGACGAGCTTCTTCGCGAAACCGACGGCGTCATTCCGCAACTTCCCATGACGAATGTCGACATTGATACGGTCCGCAACGCAATTCCAAAAGAAAAAGATGTGGACGTTTTGTCCGACGAAGCGTTCGCGGCATTCGAAAAAGGCGGCTGGCCTGCGATTCCTCCTGTTCCCGCGGCGCTCGTGTATATTTTGGAGCAAAACAATATACGAATAAAAGGCGCTCGCGTTGTGATCGTAGGAAAAGGACGACTCGTCGGGAAACCTGCGGAAGTTCTTTTCACCCAGCTGGGCGGCAGCGTTAAAACGCTTATTAAGGGGGATGATGTCGCTTCAAACACCCGGGACGCTGATATCATTGTGCTAGGGACCGGAGTGGCCGGCCTTCTCAAACCTGACATGGTGAAAGAAGGTGTCGCTATTCTTGACGCCGGTACCAGCGAACTTGGCGGGAAAGTCGTGGGAGATGCGGATCCATCGGTCGCCGAAAAGGCCTCGCTCTTCACACCCGTTCCCGGCGGAGTCGGTCCCATCGCAATCGCAGAGATCTACAAAAACCTTTTTGCGCTAAAAAGAAAATATGGACGATAAAATCAAACGAGCACTTCTCTCGGTCTACGACAAAACCGGTCTGGTTGAATTCGCGAAAGTCCTACACGATGCGGGCATAGAGGTTATCTCGACAGGCGGCACCGCGAAAGCTCTGATAGATGCGAATATTCCTGTAATCGAGCTTAGTGACTACACTGGCTTTCCTGAAATGCTCGACGGGCGAGTAAAAACGTTGCATCCGAAGATTCATGGTGGACTCCTCCATGTTCGCGGAAATGCGAGGCACGAGGAGACGATACAAAAGCATGGTATTGGACCGATTGACCTTGTCGTCGTGAACCTCTATCCGTTCGAAGAAAAAGTCCGTTCGGGTGCGCCGGATTCCGAAATAATCGAGAATATCGACATCGGCGGGCCCTCGATGATACGGAGCGGCTCAAAGAATCACGCGTCGGTGACTGTTGTCGTTGATCCAGCCGATTATGAATCAGTTGCAGAAGAAATTCGGTCGACCGGTGGTGTATCGCTCGAAAAACGCCGTGAACTCGCCGGAAAAGCATTTGCTCGCACCGCCTCCTACGATTCCGCCATCGCCTCTTACTTCAATGACCGACATCGTAAGTCGGTCATTTCGAAAGCACAGAGCGCTCTCTCGATACAAGCTCTGCTCGTTCAGAAACTTCGGTACGGTGAGAATCCGCATCAGAAAGCCGCGCTCTACGGGAAATTCAACGAATACTACAAGCAGCTACACGGCAAAGAACTTTCATACAATAATATCCTCGATCTGACCGCAGCGGCGGAATTAATCTCAGAATTTGGCCTAACTCTCCGAGGTTTAACCTCGGAGATTGAGGTTAAACCTCAATCTCCTGCAATTGCAATTTTAAAGCATATGAATCCGTGTGGAGTAGGGCAGGCCGCAACACTTCGGGAAGCGTGGGATAAAGCGTTTGAGACGGACAAGCAGGCGCCATTCGGCGGGATTATTGCATCAAACACCGAAATTGACGTCGCAACAGCGGATGCAATCAAAGAATTATTCTGTGAAGTCATTATCGCGCCCGATTTTGCGCATGATGCTCTCACTGTCTTGAAAGAGAAAAAGAATCTTCGCCTTATGAAAATCTTCCGTGATCCGGCGCTGGGGTCAGTGTGGCGAGTGAGAAGTGTCGGGCCTGATACGTATGTCTCCCAAGAAGCCGATTTCCATGTGCTCGCGGAAAGCGATTTGAAAGTTGTCACGAAGCGCGTGCCAACGCCGGAAGAAATGAAAGCGCTTCTCTTCGCGTGGCGGGTCGCAAAACACGTTAAATCGAACGCAATTGTGTATGCGGCGTCTGACAGGACGCTCGGTATTGGAGCCGGACAAATGAGCCGCATAGATTCGACAAAACTTGCGATTTGGAAAGCGAAAGAAGCTGGCCTCAATCTAAAAGGCAGTGCATTGGCAAGCGATGCGTTCTTCCCGTTTCCCGACGGTCTCATCGCCGCGGCGGAAGCGGGCGCAACGGCAATTATCCAACCCGGCGGCGCGATGAAAGATGCGGATGTAATTGCGGCAGCAGACAAGCGGAACATCGCGATGGTCTTTACCGGTGTGCGGCATTTTAGACATTGACACGGACGAACCATTGTATACACTCAGTGTATATGGCTGCAAAAGCAGTTCTCAATGTAAAAACGGACGCGAAGTTAAAGAAACGCGCTCAATCCGTTGCACGCGATTTGGGACTTCCTCTTGGGACTATTGTAAATCGCTACTTGCAGAGTTTTGTGGTGGAACAGCGGGTAGTATTTGAACGACCTGAGATTCCTAACGCGAAAACAGCAAAGATTCTTCGTCAGGCGGAGAAGGATATTAAAGCAGGGAAAAATCTCATCTCCTTCAAGACTGCAAAAGAAATGGATGACTACCTCCTGTCTCTGTAAGTCCGCATGGAAATCTTGCTCCACCCTTCGTTTACAAGAGATTTCAAGAAACTTGAAATTGGGATTAGGAGACGATTTGTTGAGCGAAAGGGGATCTTTAAGGAAACCCCCTTTCATCCGCTCTTGAACAACCACCCGCTGCATGGGGAATGGGCGGGACATCGAAGCATCAACGTGACCGGCGATTATCGTGCTATTTTCTATACGAGCAATGATGTCTGTGTATTTGTTCGTATCGGTACGCACAATGAACTGTATGGGAAGTAACATCGTTGTGGCAGACGAGCGCAATATCGCGATGGTATTCACTGGTGTGCGACATTTTAGGCACTAAACATCACGTTGTCAGCAATCTACTGTGAGCCCAATCTGTGATTTTTGCTGCCGGTTTGTTCACGGGGCTCCTATCTTCAAGGTTTTCCCAGACGGGATTTGCAAGCGTACCGCTGTGCCGTTGGAATGTTCCCCCTTGGATTTGTTTATTTAATCTCATAAAGACTTTATTATCTCTACCTTCAGGCAATCGTTTCATTGTGTTGTAGCAAATTGCGCCAAGCTCCGAATCTTTAACATCGAGACTCAGTTTTGCAAACAGATTCCAGTCCTGGATAGTTAGCGAATCGTGGTATCTCTCTATGTATATTGCCGAGCTTGCGACCAGGAATCGTGGACTTTCTTTGAACCATGATCGATTTTTCAGCACTGAGCGGAGCCATGCCAGATTTTGATCTTTGGGCGCGTTCGCTATGAGCATCCTAAGATATTTTGGCAGATCGCCGCTGCCACTCTTGTAGAATTTTCGCTCGATCTCGATCCTGGCTTTTAAATACCTTTCATCTGTTTCTAGTCCACCTAGTGTTAAATAGCGATCGAAGTACTTCATAGCACGCGAACGAGGCCTAACTGAGATTCCCCAAACTAGACATTCTTGCGTATTGTCGAGTTGCTCTGGATCCTTGACCCACTCTCTCCGCTGTTGTTGATTTTGCTTCTCCATTTCTGCCTCATAGGATACTTGCCAGTTAGGGTCCAATTCATTCAATCGCGATTCAAACTCTTGTCTGATCGCAAGAGGGAAATGTCGTTTAATAAGCCACGAATATATGGGAAAAATCTGCGCCACGCGCACACATTTTCCAAGCTCTTGCTTTAGCAGTCCGGCTGTTTGTGCTCGAAGATCAGGACGGGCGTAGCCTATATTTATCAACGGTATGATTTTTTGATCCGGAAAGCCTGTTATTCGAGGCAGAAGAGCAAGAGCCTCATCATGTTTATTGGTATCGACAAGATTTCTTACTGCCTGCACAAGAGCCGATTCTTGTTGAATGAGAAGAGTTTCTCGCGGCGTCCGATCTTTCCTACCTTTCTCTCCATTCGGCTCAGTCATTACGAACAATTATAAGTGCTACTCGTTAAAATCGTCAATCAACAAGCTTCTGGCGGAATCGGAATTTTCAAGTAAAATGCCGCAATCATGTGGAAAACTAGGCTCATTGCGCTCGGGCTCTTGGCTCTTGGCGCCTTAATCGGCTGGTATGTATATAGCTCGGAGATGAGCGGATCGAGGCCATTCCGGCTTGGGCTAGACCTCTCCGGGGGGACGCAGCTCGTCTACAAAGCTGACCTTAGCGAGATACCTCCTGCAAGCACGAGAGATTCCATGGCTTCGCTACGGGATACGATCGAAAGACGGGTTAACCTGTTTGGCGTCGCAGAACCTATCGTGCAAACGGAAAAAGGCGGTGCGTTCGCGGGCACACCGGAAGAGCGGCTGATCGTCGAACTTCCCGGAGTTACCGATACCGAAAAAGCGATCGCGATGATAGGCCAAACTCCCTCGCTCGAATTCCGACTTCTCAAGAAAGAAGCATCGAGTCCGCCGGAAGGTACGCCATTTGCGCAAATTAAAGATTTGTTTGAACCGCCGGCGGTATCAGGGAAACACGTGGAGCGGGCTGAACTCCAGTTCGGAAATTCCGGCGGCATAGCCAACGAGGCATCGGTTGTTTTGCATTTCAACGATGAAGGCAAAACCATCTTCGCCGACTTGACGACAAAAAACGTCGACAGGCCTTTTGGAATCTTTCTCGACGAAATTCTCATCTCCATTCCATACATTCGCGAACCGATACCGGATGGAACCGCGGTTATCTCCGGCAACTTCACTCCTGAATCCGCGAGAGAGCTCGTCCGTAATCTCAACTTCGGCGCACTCCCTGTTCCGATTGAACTCCTCACGACCGAAACCGTCGGCGGAACGCTGGGCGGAAAAGCGGTAGAGAGCGGACTTATGGCAGGTCTTGGCGGTGTCGCCGCTGTCATCGTGTTCATGCTCCTCTGGTACCGACTTCCAGGATTTGTCGCCGCTCTCGCACTTACGCTCTATGTGCTTCTCTCACTCGCGGTATTCAAGTTAATTCCGGTCACGCTCACAGCCGCGGGCATCGCCGCATTCATTCTCTCCATCGGTATGGCGGTGGACGCGAACGTTCTCATTTTCGAGCGCATGAAGGAAGAAATGAAGAAAGGAAAAAATGCGCACGACTCCATCCGTGATGGCTTTGCTCGTGCGTGGCTCTCTATCCGCGACTCGAACATCTCAAGCATCATCACGGCGATCATTCTTTTCTGGTTCGGCACGTCTCTTGTGAAAGGCTTCGCGCTCGTCTTCGGGCTTGGCGTCATCATCTCAATGCTGACCGCGATCACAGTCTCGCGCACGTTCTTACTTGCGCTCGGCGTTGCTAGTGAAAAAGGCCTAGCGCGGTTTCTGTTTGGAAGCGGAGTGCGGTTGTGATATTGTAATTCTTATGACGACAATCACGCTTAAGAGCAAGGTACCGCTTTCTATAACGGAATTTCGCGATTTTGAGGAGTTGCGCAAACTGATGAACGAAGACGAGGTCTTTGAAATAAAGCTCGAACGCGTCCCCAAATCAAAAATAACGCCCAAACTACGAGCGCTGATGCGCGAAGCGCAGAAGATTCCGAAGAGTAAGATGCTCAATATTTGACCTATGGTTTGGCGCGTGCTCGAGAAGAACTCGTCGATTATCGAGTACCTCGAAGCGCGTGGATTGTTCGATCGGTACCAAAAAGCAAAAGCCCGCGTCATTTCTGGCGATCTTTCCGCGGCTGATTTCAAGAAGCGCAAACCCAAAAAGAGCGATATGTACCAATTTCGTATCACGGACAAATATCGCGCGTTTTGTTATTTCGAAGATGGCGATTTGGTGGTATTCGAAATTAACGATCATCAATAAATTCGTATGCTCATCGTCACCTACAGAAAAGTCTTCTTCGCAATCACGGGATTTCTCGTTGTGGCGTCCATTGCATCAGTACTTATCTTTGGACTCAAGCTCGGCACTGATTTCACGGGAGGAGTGCTCGCAGAAGCCAGATATAGCGCAGAACGGCCCTCTGCCGAAGAGTTATCTCGCGTTCTTACCGATGCCGGCTACAGCGGTTTCTCGCTCCGCCCCGTCGAGGACAACGGATACATCCTGCGTGCCGGCAATATTTCGCCTGAAATGCGCGCATCACTGTCAACCGTTTTATCAATGAATGGTCAGCATCCTGCAACAATAGAGAGGTTTTCAGAGATAGGTCCAACGATCGGTGTCGAGCTTCGCAATAAATCGCTGGTTGCGATCGTGCTCGTCTTGCTCGCGATTCTTTTCTATATCGCACTCGTATTCCGAAAGGTATCGAAACCGGTGTCGTCTTGGATATACGGTCTCATCGCACTTGTTACCCTAATCCACGACGTGATAATTCCTGTGGGTTTCTTCGCGGTATTAGGATATCTTTTCAACGCGCAAGTAGACACGCTTTTTGTCACGGCCGTTCTCACGATCCTCGGCTTTTCAGTGCACGATACTATCGTCGTTTTCGACCGCGTGCGCGAGAATCTTCGCCTCAATCAGGAAGAGCATCGAAGAGAGGATTTCGAACTCACGGCAGGCAGGAGTTTGCAACAAACGTTCGTTCGCTCGGTGAACACGTCGGTAACCGTTCTTATTTCTCTCGGCGTTCTTTTCTTTGTCGGCCCCGAAAGCACGCAAGACTTCGCCCTCACGCTCATTGTCGGAATAATCGCCGGTACATTTTCATCGATTGCGTTGGCGACCCCCTTGCTGGTTACTATCGAACAATGGAAACGCAATCGATGAAAGTATCAAGTATCAAAATCCCAAGTATCAAGGAAGTTTAGAGTATCAAGACATAAGTTTTAATACTTGGATATTGTTACTTGTTTGATACCTGATACTTGTTATTTGATACTTTATGCAATCTGTTGGCATCATCGGCTACGGTAATTTCGGCGCATTTCTGCATGTGCTCCTCAAGCGCTTCGCGCCGCAAGTACGCATCCGAGTCTACTCTCCAGAGAGGAAGCCGGACGGCACCACCTTCTTTTCTCTCGAGGAAACGGCACAATCTGATGCGGTCGTGCTTGCCGTACCTATAAGCGCATACGAAGACGTTATAAAACAGGTGATTGCTGTCGCGCCGCCCTCAAGCGTTCTTGTCGATGTCGCGACGATAAAGATGCATACGAGTGATCTCTTGAAACGGCTTGCGATCGGTCGGCCATACATTTCGACACATCCAATGTTCGGGCCCGAGAGTTATGAGAAGCGCGAGAAAGATATATCTGGCCTCCGCATTGTCATCGCTGAACATACGCTTGCCCCGGATTCATACACCATGTTGGTTGAGTTCTTGCGAGAAATTGGTTTCAGCGTTGTTGAAATGAACGCCGATACGCACGACAAGCATCTGGCAGAGACGCTCTTTCTGACGCATTTCATCGGGCAGACGATTTCTGAAGCAGGTTTCGACCGCACCGAAATAGACACTGTCTCGTTCGGCTTTCTTATGAGCGCGGTCGAAAGTGTCCGTGCAGATAAGCAGCTTTTCCAAGACGTCTACAGGTACAATCCTCATTGCAAAGGCGTTTTAAGGCGTTTTAGCGCTGCGGTGCAGAAAATGACGGATGTTCTGCAAAAATAATATCCACAACGTTGCAGATTTATAGTTGTTTACAATGAGATATAGTCGCGTATAAAGGGAATATGAGTTGGAGGCAATATGTAAGCATTATGATGCCTACACCGTCTATCGGCAGGCTTTTGTTGTGTACACGCTGAAATAAACCAAAGTAAACACCAAACCCCTGTCCAGAGACGGGGGTTTTTCGTATCTGGGCCAACACAGGTGCGCCTTCATGGAGGAAACCATGGAACAGTTAGTCGTCGTCAGGGAGTTTTCTTGGCGGTTCAGACGGGACGTGAATAAGGTCTCGAAAGGGACCGTTCTCGAACTGAATGAGACCGAGGGACTCTATATGTACCCGGGCTCGGTGCTGTTAATTGCGCCCGAAGCACTCAAGCAGCTTCTTGACGAAGGCACTGTCCGTTTTCAGAAATGAAGACGGGTCGCGTGAGTAGTCTCTAGACTAATTACGCGATGAGCCCACGGCGCGCTTGCGTGCCGTGGGCCTCTTTTTCTTTTGCAGCGGTGTTCTCGTATGGTAGAGTGGAACACATGAAAACGACAGTGGCAGTTCGAGCAACGATAATACCTCGCGCGATCTCGGGAGGGGACGAACTTGTTGTTATTCCACGCAGAGAATACGATCGTTTGCGCGCGCGTGAAAAAGATGATGTTGTGCCGCCAATTATCATTAGGCAGATTTCGTCTTCCAGTTTAACTCCGGAGCAACGCAAACGCTTCTTGCTCGCTCGCAAAACGCCGATCAGCAAAATGCTCGATATATAATCGGGTAGCCTATGATCACGCGCGTAGTCGAGCTCGACGATACTGTGTTTGAGTATTTAAAGTCGCGCGGTATCTTGAAGCAATACGAAAAAGCTAAGCAATATATTCTCGCAGGTCGCATGGGGCTCGTTCAGTTCAAAAAGCGGAAACCGTTGAAGGAAGAGGAGTACGAGTTTCGCATTACGCAAAAATATCGTGCGATCTGCTATTTTCGAGGTTCCATTCTAGTGGTTGTTGCCATCGATGACCATCAGTAGTAACCAACCGCCATTCAAGTCAGAGATATTCCGAGATTTTGTCGATATTGATGCAAATGCTGGCGCGCACATAATGTTTGCCATTGGTGCCATAGGCGCTGCCTGGCGTAAAAAGCACTTGTTTTTCGCGGAGCAAGTCCATGCAAAAGCTCTCGGAGTCTTTTGAGGAATCCGGTATTTTTGCCCAAATATAGAGGCTGCCTTTTGGCATTTCAAATGTGAGCCCGAGTTTCCGCATCTTCTCCGCAATGACATCCCGGCGTTTTTCATACGAAGCAAGCATATCTTTGTGCCACCCTTCGTCTCGATTTTGTAGCGCATATGCGCCGAGGAGTTGCAAGGGAAGCGACATGCCCGAATCCATCTGCGATTTCACTTTCTGTAGCGCTGCAATGATGTCGCGATTTCCCGCGATCCAGCCCATACGAAATCCTGCAAACGAAAACGTCTTTGAAAATGAGCCTATCTCGGCCGCAAACTCTTTCGCGCCGGGGATCTGGAGGATGCTCGGCGCGACGAAACCGTCGAATGTTATTTCGGCATACGCATTGTCGTGGATAACCGGAAGGGAGTGCGTCTTTGAGAATGCCGCTATTTCTTTCAGTTCGTCCAGTGTCGCAACGGCCCCGGTTGGGTTCCCAGGGAAATTCACCCACATGTATCTCGTCTTCGCGTCTACTTGTTTTGCCACTTTCTCGAGATCAGGCTTGAAACCATTTTCAGGCAACAGGTCATAATAATTTGATGAGACACCAAACATAGGCCCCGGTTCGAAAAAAGGAGGGTAACCGGGATTTGGCGTCAGGACATTCTCGCCTTCGTCTGCGAGCGCGAGCGGCAGATGACTTATGCCGTCTTTTCCGCCAAGGAGCGGCAACACTTCATCATCTGCAAGTTCCACATCGAATCGCCTCTTGTACCAAGCCCGCACCGCATCATTAAATTCGGGGATGCCACGATACCCGGGATAGAGGTGCGTTTTCGGGTCGCGGACAAATTCAAAGAGTTTTTTGATGTATATCTCGCTTGGCGGAAAATCAGGACTTCCCGGCCCGAAATTCAATACTTTTCTACTGGTTGCTTTTTCAGTTTCGGCTACCGCTTTATTGAGTCGCGAGAAAATATATTCGGGAAATTTCTTGGTTCGTTCGGCAACACGCATATATTATTTCTTCAGTTTTTTCTGGATTGCGAGTGAATTCTTGAGTATACGCGCGAAGATCTCATTCGCGAGCTTCGTCGAGACCTTCATTGCTTTTGCCATTCCAATTCGAGAATTGATAAGCTGCTTTTGACGTTGTTTATCAAGTGCACGCAAGCCTTTCTCCAGTTTATATTTGCCCATTTCTTTCGAGAGCTTCGCACGTTTCGCGAGCGCCGCAAGTATTACTGTATCGACTGCATCAATCTCTTTTCGTAGCTTCTCGAGGTCTTTTTTTCTCATATATCTGAATGTAGCGTATTTACGTTCTTTTGTCGCGTTCCGTACCTTGCGGATCGCTTGCGTGTCGCGTGAGCTGCTGCTACCATGATCGTACACACCCCATACGTATCAAGAGCGCGGCGAAAGTACTGGCTTGAAGACCCGCCGGCAACCCTTCAAAGAATATTTTGAAGAAGGTGCCCCCTCCAGACCCTAACGGGAAGATACTTT
>CAYJVW010000017.1:0-17864 GCA_964373725.1 uncultured Candidatus Saccharibacteria bacterium
CAGGCAGGCCGCCCTGCGCTGTGGCTGTTGTCTGTGATTGCAGTGCGGAAAGTTGTGCCATCAAAATCTGCAATTGCGCCTGCAGTTCGGCAACAGTAGCAGCATGAGAAAACGTAGGGAGCAGAACGAACGCAAGTGCAAGAGAAATAATGACGCGCTCCTTCATCTCTTTCATCGCTTCATTATTGCACAGTAATTACTTCCCCCGTCACATGTGTGTAGAGCGCGCGAGCAGTGTCCACATCCCCCTCATTGACTTTTTAACGTGTTTTGTTAACGTATACATATTACGACGAGAAAGGTTCCGAACGGCTAACTGCCTAAGGAGCCTTTTTCATTTCTATTTTTCGACGCGTGTCAGGATTGTCGAGCGCGGCGAAACGTGGGGCACCAAGTCCCTTGTAGAGTGATGATGCTCTGGTCGCGTCGGGAAATAATATCTTCTCAAATTTGTTTTCCGCAATCAAAAAATCCACCAGCTGTTTGTAGTCTCCATCGCCAGAAACGAGTACTATTTTGTCAAACGATTCTCGATGGTACATCTTTTTCATGATGTGAAAGATAATATCGGAATCTACATTACCCTTCTTCTTGCCAAGCATGAGAGATGTATGCTCACGGAAAAGTAATATAAATCCGGCGCTCTGAACACGCTCATAGAGCACCTCCTGTGATTCATCAAGGTATCCTAAAAAATAAAAAGCTTTCGCAACATTGTATTTTTTCTGGAGGTACACCCGAAATCGAGCAAGATTCATTTTCCAGGGATCAACAGCTCGCTTCGCCGTACCCATGTACAGATTCTGCCCGTCGATAAAGGCGTAATTGTTCCCTTTCTTCCGCATCAGAATATATTATCACGCGGGGGAATGCGCTTGTGCCTGTTACAGATCCGCTAGCAAAAATGGGTCGTGCGTATCTCGCACAAAATCCGGCTTCAGGAATTTCTCAAAGCGCCGTACCTGCAAAATACTACACCGTGTCGTCGGTAAAATAACTGTGCCTGTCCCGAATTTTCCGAATTCCGTCCCGCCGTTTTGAGGAACAGTATAAAACGGCGGGGAAGGCTCCCAAAAAGTTCGAGCAAATATTTTTTAGCACACTATCTCAGCAAATTTTCATCAACCTTGCCCGTGGAAGTACCGGGGAGTATTTTCTGTGATGTAGTGACGACACCAGTTCTCTTATCAAGAAAGTAGCCCATAGAATGATAGGAATAAGTTACAGGTATTCCCCAATCAGAGAAATTTTGTATTGCTTTGTTAAAAGTAATCGTAACTGAGTTTTGATCTTCGCTTGCCCTTACTCTATACCAGTCTCCACTTTGGTTATAGTACTTAACAAAGTCTAAGAAACTTTCTAGAGTTTTAACCGGATGAGTAAATGTGCCAATTGATCCAGAGTAATCATTGCCAACTAGGCTTGCGCCAGGGATTTCATTTTTATTTGGCGTGAAATAATTGCAGTCGAACAACATAGCGGCTTGTGCATAATTATTTGGAGGGGGAAGATTCATGGCGTATATGTAGTTGTATTGTTTGGCGGTTTTCTGACTATTTCTTAGGAAATAAGTGCCGTAGCCCTGTTTTCTTCTCTCCGTTTTTTGTTCCTCAGTTGAATTTGGGTTATCCAATACATGCGGATCATAATTTTTGTAGTCAATATACTTCGCAATAATCGAGTCTGCTTCAGTTTTATTTGCGGCGCAGAGAGTATAAATGTCCATTTGGACAACCTCTGATTTACTTGGAATTCGATAATTTATCATGGTATTTATGTATTCTGGAGATATGTTAGGACCATATTCTCCGTTGAAACCAAGAATACGACTTCTCTCTTCGGCAGTACTGCCGAATTTTATCCGGTCTGGGACTATCCCTACTTCCGGGCTTGGTGTTGGAGAAGGGGGAGGTGAAACAGAAATATTACTGCAAACTCTCGCAATCGCCGCGCGCGTCATTGAACCTACAATGCCGTACGAAGGAAGTCCTTGTTCTTTTTGAAATCTAATGACGTAGCTTTGTGTAATGCGACCGAAATATCCTGTCTGAATGGTTGCGGGTGGAATATCATAATAATCCGACAGGAATTTTTGGAGTTCAAGTACTTGATTGCCACTTGAGCCGCGAACGACTGTTTGCGAAAGTCGAGGGCAGTAGGTACCAGATGTTGCGCCTGTACCGTAGTCATCTGTTTGTGCGAATGCCGGGGAAACTACAAGCGTAGCAAGTCCGAAAATGATGACTGTCAAAATCGTTGCGCTGATGAAACTTTGTTGAGTTTGCATATTATTTTGTAAAGCAAGTAATGTTTTTATTGTACTATACATTCTTGTAAACTACCGGTTCTTCCATATACGTACTTATACCACCCCATCCGCGTGAGCCAAACGAAAGATTGCGCGTGATCCGCCAGCTGGCGGAGGGACACGACGCGACGCCTGCCTGCGCCGAGGCTACAGCGGGCATGAATGCAAACAATGGCGACATAAGCAGCAGAACTGCGCCCAGTGCGACCAAGACACCCTTCGTAGAGAGTTGCATACGCAAATTGTACATCGGATTTCAATCACCCATGATTAGTTTAGTGAGACATTTCTGTGATGCGTTTTTTAATCAGTGCAGGGAACAATTCTATCTTCCTCACATCCGCGGCATCAAACAAAAACGGGGCGAGCGACTTGCCTTGCGCAGGTATATCTACTCCCTCAAGACGCGTAAGAATTGTCATATAAATCTCGGCCAACTTATCTGTTCCTATCTTTTGTTTGAGGTACGGCACGTTGGGCGCAGTCCGACTCAACAGGTACACCGCATCATAGAGGTCGCGCGCCTGCACGGTTTTCCTATTGAGAATGGCGTATAACTTCTGCGCAAGAAGAATATCAAGGGGGGCGACACGGATGGGGCGAAGTATGTCGAATCTTTCAAGGAGTACCGTATCGGGCGCATAATCGACGCCCTGCATGAGGGTGTCGACCTGTATCAATATCTTCTCTTCGGGAAGCGGGCTGATGCCCTCTGTATACAACAACTCCGGAACCTTTACCCGAAGCCGCATCGCGAGCTTTCCTACCATATCCACTTCGGTGCGCACGTTTTCCTTCTGAAACGCAGCGTGGATAGCGTCGCCCAGAGCCTCAAACTCATCGCTCGTGATGTTATGGTTATCAAAATCCAAGTCCTCTGAAAATCGAGGAATGTCATGCACGATGCGCAGTGCCGTTCCGCCGATAAAGAGGAGTTTCGATGAGGATGATTGTGAGAAAATGATGTCGAGTATTTTGTATTGCAAATACTCGCGGAGCATCGCGTATTTGAATGCGCGCAGCGGCGCAGAGAACTGTTCGGCGATCGTGTGTAGTGAAAGCATAGGTGTTGCGAATTATAGATACTTCTGAAGTACTGACTCGGCTCTGCGCCTCACCATCGTATTCGGCATTCGCTTTACATAGTCTCTCAATCTACGACGAGAATAGATTCGCTTGAATTCCGAATGATTAAAGCGCAGCTCATCGAGGGCGGCGGCATCTGCGAGTCGAGGATGAAAATACAGATAGTCGAGAACGGCCTTTTCAGGCTCAGCCATTCGCGCATTGCCGAGTCGTGACGCTACGAGCGTGTAGCCGAAGAATAGCGCCGGTGTCATTGAGCGGTATTGAAAGTTTCCAACTGGTGTTGAAATCCGCGTCGTCTTTTTCGTTGAGAGTGAGGTTGTCGTGAAAACTCCCTCGGGTATGAGATTGTAATGGCGCAGCGCGCTCTCGAGAGAAATATACGAGGGTTCATATATTTTGTTGGCGATCAAAAATAACTCACGTTCAGAAAGCGAGAACCCGGACACTATATAGAAGCCGCGCTTTATTCGTTGTATGTAGCCCTTTGCGCGCCATTCGGTAATCTGAAACCGGTTGAAATTTGGATCATAGACAACAAGATCCTGCGTGCTGAAAAAAGGCAGCTTTACGGCTATTTTTTGGAATTGCATCAATCTCATACCATTTCGTTTAGGTGGTAAATATACCACATAACAGAAATGATACCATTATTAAGCCCTTCTGCAAGAGAGGTGCACTATTTGTGGGGATATTCGCCGACACTGGGGGGAATCAAAAAAGAGCAAAAAGGTTCCTGGCACCTTTATTCCGGGTCGCACTGGTCAAACCAGTGGCTTACCTTCTGGGGTGGAGTTATTTGTTTATACTTGTGTAGTACTCACTCATTTGGATTTGATTCTTATCTACGCATTTAGAGAGGAGTTCGTGTATTGCGATCCACAAATCTGATGACGAAAAGACATGAATCTTTCGATTCAGCCAATCGCCCGATACCTCTCCTAAGTCCGTGGCAAGGCCGGGCCTTGCTACGGACAGAAACAGAAACAGCAAGGCCGGGTCATGCATATCGTGCGCAAAATCCGGCTTCAAGAATTTCTCAACCTCACCTGCCTCCGTAATCCCCCGTGTATGAAGCAGCGTCTGCGCCAAATCAGAAACTTCCATTCCGACCATTGTATCTTATACTCATACATATGCCCGATTGTCTTTTTTGCAAAATCATCCGCGGGGAATTGCCGACCAATAAGATTTACGAGGATGAAAAAACTTTTGCGTTTCTCGATATCAATCCGGTAAATCCGGGACACGTACTTGTCGTTCCAAAAAAACACGCCGTTGATGTTTTTGAAATAGAGGAGAGCGAATGGGACACTGTCATGCGAGTCGTGCGCAAGATCTCGCTTGCAATCGAAGAGGCACTGAAGCCAACGGGCATAAACCTCGGCATGAATAACAAGAGCGGCGCCGGCCAAGTCGTCTTTCACGCGCACGTGCACATCATGCCGCGCTTCCCGAATGACGGGCACGAACTCTGGAAAGGAAAACCGTATCCGGAAGGCGAGGCAGTGCAAGTTGCTGAAAAAATCCGCAGTGAGATATAGATCATATTGCATAACCTCAGATACATATTGCACTCTTTCATTAAGAAAGAGCCATGCGAATCACAAGCATTAATCGGGGAGTGAAGTGGTCTAGTATCGGCATCGACGATCCGCTGCGACAAAATACTTTTCATAGACATCAAACTCATTTCTGGCGCGATCGGAATCGCGCCACGATCAGCCATGAAAGCGGTTGACGCTCGGCTCAGGAAACTGTTGGGGCTATGATGTTGCGGCTCATCCATGTCTCGCATCTTTGGGGTGGGTCCTAGTATACGGGAGCGCCCGTACACGTTCCGGCGTAGACGTATGTCGCATTTTCCGAATTCAGGTGGCAGCGATTCGAATACGTTTTCCCATACTCGCACTCACGCGGCCATGCGCCTACGTGACCCTGATAGCAAATCGAGGGTTTCCCGCACACGGGAGCATATTCACCGGTGCATGCGGAACCGCTTTGGCATTGTCCTTCATAGAGAAACGATGCTCCCGCTGCATTCATCATGCAGCGATTAGAATAGGTTTGCGGAGCGGGCATGACGGTTGCGCAGTACATTCCCGCAGGACATGACCACGCGGGCTGACCGCACACCGGCGCATATTCCATCGTACACGCGACCCCGTAACCGACTTTCACTGTTGTTGACGTTTTTGCCGATTGTCCGCTCGAGTCTTGGACGAGAATCGTCACAGTGTAGTTTCCGGCGTTTGCATACGCGTGGGTGAATGTTGTATTTTGTACAAACACTGGTATCGCGCTTATCATGGCTCCCTGCGGATATGTGTACGGCGTACGCTCATCTCCCCACGTTACCTGGTAACTCAATTGCTGATTCTCCGGGTCACTCGCGGAAATCGTCCATGTTCCCGTTGCATTCACCTCAAGCGTCGTCGGGCCGGAGAAGCCAGAAATGACCGGCGGTTTGTTGCCAGAATTACTGAAGTACTCAAGACAGCGTGGCACAGGATTTTCGGGACCCCATGCCTTGCATGATGCGATATTACACTCAAGCGCCCCTCCTGGTACGGTCCTCGAGCACGTCTTTCCGCAGTACAATCCATCGGTCCATCGTTTACACTGCGGATCATCGGCTGGATTTTTCCAATCAGAGCGGCACTGGCCATCGTAGAGGAACGATGCGCCGGCGGCGTTCATTAAGCAGCGATTCGAATACGTTTGCGGAAGTGGTATCTGACAATCCGCGTTGGGCGGGCAATACGAATACGGTCGCCCGCACACGGGTTTGTATTCTCTCGTGCACGCAATTGGACCGACATGGATCTTCACCTGTGCGACCACTGTCTCGGGGCATGGATACGCGCAAAAGCCGCCATAGCTAACTAACGAGGCGGTATATGTTCCATCGGCCGCGTATGTATGAGTTACAGGAATAGGTTGACACTGGAATGGGGCTGACAAGGACACCCCTGCTCCTGCTTGACCGACATGTTGAGAATAGATATCCGGAGAACATGAGAGATTTTGTTCCTGTCCATCGCCAAAAACGATTTTATACGCTCCCGCATCCTGGACGAATGGGCCCGGAAGTTGTACGTTCGAAGTGAACGTGACGGAGAGAGGAGCAGAACCTCTCATTGGATATGCGCGCAGCCTTTCTCCCCCTCCGCCGCACCATATCTTGATCCGCTCGCGCGACATCGGGCCGAAGTGTCCGACAGCGGAAACGCCTTCGGCTGATTGCCACTTCGCAACCGCTTGCGCGGTCAAGGTGCCAAAGTAACCAGTTGCGTTCGCTGATAGATATCCCTCGTCTCGCAAAAATTCTTGCAGACTCGTAACATCATCGCCCTGCGTTCCTTGTGAGAGATTGCGCCATACAACACTGCATATCCGATGTTTATACGGCACGGTTTCAATCGGACCCACCGTGACGCCAACACCTGTATTCGATTGCCCGCGCAGAATATTCAACTGATTTGTAAGCTCGGTAATTTTTGAAAGGAGAGACTGTATCTGCGACTGGATGTCGCCCACCGTGAGCGCCGAAGCCGGCGCAGTACTTACCGCGAACAGAAGCGCACACGCAACAAGAGAACCTACGAGCGTTTTTTTAGCCATATATAAGTAAGGGTACTAACAAGTAATGCTGTAATCATATCACTGCTACAGACGCCTCCATCTGGCTTTTATTACAACCGTTGTGACCGTTTCGATAATGCCTCTTCTGCCCTCACAAGATCTTCGGGACTCGTAATATGCACCCAGAACGATATTTCAATCGCTGTCATTGGAATATTGAACGTCTTCGCTGCGGCGAGCATTGTTTGCGGCAGGCCGTATTCCGTCTGCCCTTCAAGCTGTACCGGGTCTATTTTAAAAATGCGCGGATCAAGCACATACAGTCCAACGTTCCCGAGGCCCAGCCCTCCTTTGTGCATATCGGACTCCACTATCTCGGTAATATTCCCTCGCGCATCTACTCGCACCTCTGCCGCATTATCGAGAGAACGAAGACGCGTCACTGCAAGCGCCCACTGGTGTCCAAGGCACGAAACGATGTCTTTCGTGAGATGAATGTCATCGGCATTCGTCGCAAGAAATTTTCCATTCAGTATCTTTTTTGCTTGTTGCAGAGCATCCATTGTTCCACCGACGGGATTTTCCTGCACCATGTATGTAATCTTTTTACCTTTGTATGAATCGCCGAATTTTGCGCGCATCATCTCTCCCAAATATCCGATAACGAGTATGATCTCATCAACCTGATCAGGTAATGCATCAAATTTATGTTCTAGGAGCGTCTTCCCCGCGACCTCCAACAGAGGCTTCGGAGTCTTTTCGGTCATCTCCCCCATTCGTGTGCCGCGTCCTGCGGCGAGAAAAACGGCTTGCATGTTATATAGCCACTAGCCACTAGCGACTAGGGTTTAGGAAATACTATACGCGCATTTTCCCTAGTGGCTATACCCTAGTGGCTAAGTACTATCCTAGTGCTTCAATCGCTGGAAGCGTTCCTTTCAGCAAGTATTCGAGCATTGCACCGCCGCCCGTGGAGAGAAACCCGAGATTTTCTTCTTTGATTCCCGAGCCTTCGATTGCAGCGATCGTATCTCCGCCGCCGATCACTACCGATGCGCCGTCCGCCGTTCGCTTGGCGACGAGCGCCGCGATCGCATACGTCCACGATACATAGCCGTCTTCGTACAAGCCGGTCGGTCCGTTCCAGAGAATGAAGTTTGCTTTTCCGATCAGGGGCGCAATCGCCGCGATCGAATCGGGGCCGATGTCTACGATTTTATCGTCCGCGTCGACGTCTTCCGGTTTCTTTGTGCGCGCCTGGCCATCAAGTCGTTCAACTGTTACGTCCAAGGGTGCGATAAATCCGGGATGATTGAGCACATCCGCACTCGGAAGCTCTTTCGATATGAGCGAGCGCCCCACAGGAAGTCCGCGCGCTTTAAAGACGTCGTTTGCGAGCGCGCCGGTTATAAATACATGGTCATACGTTTGGAGAAGCAGCTTAATCAGGGGCGCTTTCGTTTCAAATTTCGCCCCACCAAGAATAGCGAATGAGGGTTTTCGAGGCGTGCGCGCCGCATCAACCATCCTGATCTCGTCGCGTACGAGAAGTCCTGCATATGATGGAAGAAATTTCGGAACGCCGACAAGCGATGCATGCACGCGATGATCCACGGCAAATGCGTCATTCACGTATATATCTGCGAGAGACGCGAGTTCTTTGGCGAGCGATTCGTCATTCTTGGTTTCGCGCGG
Source organism: uncultured Candidatus Saccharibacteria bacterium (assembly GCA_964373725.1). Taxonomy (GTDB): domain Bacteria; phylum Patescibacteriota; class Minisyncoccia; order Phycocordibacterales; family UBA2100; genus UBA10103. The sequence continues at coordinate 8,675 of CAYJVW010000017.1, forward strand.
GTCCCGCCGGATATTTTCAAGAAGAACTACCTCGCCTTCTTTCATTGCCGCAATTGCTTCTCGTGCGGTCGCGCCGACAATGTCCGGGACGTAAAATAACGAGAAGTGTTTCTTCATGGCGCGAGCAACGGGGTCCATCGAATCTTCCGGATCTTTCCCGATATGCGAGAGCATAATGACCTTCGCGCCATTATCCTTGAGGTATTGGATCGTCTGCCACCCCCTTTTTACACGAAAAAGATTCAGAACTTCTCCGTCTCGGCCGAGCGGCAGATTAAAATCAGCCCGTACTAACACTCGCTTTCCTTTCAATTCGCCCGTCTGGATTTCATCGATGCATCTCATATGTGTAAGTACCAAGTATCAGGTACCAAGTATCAAACAAGTAACAAGTGCATAAGTGGCGCGCGCCTTAAGACTTGCTACTTGAATATTGATACTTGTTTGATACCCGACACTTGTGATTTGATACTTCATTGATGGAAATCAGATGTTGTTCATGTGCTAATAGCTTGTAACAGATTCGAAAACTCTTCAGCGTTTGTGCTCGCACGCCCCACAAGAAGCCCATGGACATCGCCGTCTTTCAGCATTGAAGGGGCGCTCGCAGCGTCAACGGAACCTCCGTACAGAATCGTAATCGAATGTCCTTGTTCGCCGTATGATTCTACGATCGTTTTCCGAATAAAAATTGCCATTTCGTGCATATCGCGCGGATTCATCGCCATGTCCCTGCCTATAGTCCAGAGCGGTTCATAGATGACGACCAGTTTGCCCAATCGGGAAGGAGAGACATCTGCAAACGCAGTTCGGAGCTGCTCCGCGATGAGTGTAAAATATTCTCCGCTTGCAGTACGTTTCGTCTCTCCGACGCACAGGAGCGGGATCAATCCTGCGCCGAGCGCAGCCGCAACTTTCTTTTTCGTATCCTCATTCGTCTCGCCTCTCTCGCGACGCTCTGCGTGGCCTATCAGAACATACGTCGCTTTCGCATCCCGCACCTGCTGCATCGAAAGCTCTCCCGTATGTGCGCCACCTGCTTCAAAATGCGCGTGCTGCGCAGCAAAAGCCACACGACGACCGCGAGAGCCACTGATCAATTCTCGCAAAAAGAGTGCGGGTGGAGCGACGACAACGCTGACCCTCGCCTTCTCCGCCGCTTTCTTGGTTGCCTCAAGGAGTATCTTTGCCTCACGAAACGTAACGGGGTTCATCTTCCAATTGGCGATTACCAGTGCTTTCATATCGGGAATCACTTACGCCAACGAACGATACCTATAATAAGCGCTATAACGCCGACGATTTCACCGATGGTAGCGACGGGATCCAGAAAGTAGTACTTGAGCGAATTCAGCATGTCCCCATCCAGTGGGCCAATCGGAAATGTCAGATTCCATAGCCATCCCGTAAAAAAGGTCATCGAGAATCCGAGCGCCGAGATGAGGAAAAGATGCTTCGTGTCGGACCACATGCGTCGGATTGTAGCACGGCAGTTAATCGCCAAACAAATCTTGGTGGCTGCCGATATTCGCAAGTACGATTACTCGCGCCGTCTCGTCGCGACGGTATTGCAAAAGCAGGTCGTGTTTAGGGCTCGTCCGGAAATAAGTTCCTCGGATTACGTTCAATGCGCTCCGGATACGGGCGCTACGATTGAGCACAATCTCGAGGCGTACCAGAGGTACGACGAGAGATTTTGCGATTGAGTAGCGACTGTAGTCGGAGAGTGCAGTTTGGCGTAAGGTGGGGGAGTTATTTACGGACGAGCCCTTAGTATGGCACTCGCGATACGCGCTCATGCCGCCTTTCAGTTGGTGATCTTTGCAGATGTTCGGCAGGGACTCGCCGGAGGCGAGCAGCTTTAAAAATTCGCGAACACGACGTTCATTCCAATTTCTGCCTTGTCGCAAGCGCTCAACTGACTTATCGAACTTGCCTGACGGCAAAACGAGATACATAGAGGTCTCTATTTGTTTCTGCGAAGAATATCATTCATCATCTCATCAACATCATCATACCGCTTACCATGCTTCAGTGCCCATTCGGTCTCTTTAATAATTTCTTGCTCCTGCGATGGCGTATAGCCGTTCACGGTGCGCACTTCAAAGGGAATGGATTTCGTGTGCACGACGCGATGCAAAAACAAATTGACCGCCGTCGAAACATCGAGCCCCATCCCCTTCAGTGTCCGTTGCGCCTGTCTTTTCGTATGTGCATTCATTCGCACGTGCACGGTTGTATTTTTCTTTGCTTTTATAGTTGGCATTGCCATGCACATCAGTGTAGACAATGTGATCACACTGTCAAGTACCATTTCAAAGCGAGGATCCTAGTACACCGGCGCCGGTTTCTGACTCCTCGGCTCGGTACAGAACATGAGTACACGTTCTCTTCTCTCGCTCTACGTCGCCAGTAAGATGGAGTCGGAGATAGTGCGCACTTTTTGCTTCAGAAAATCGGCGACTGTCGTAAAGAGGACTGCCTGGACATCGGTTGCATCGGGATCAAGTCCTGCGAGTTTCTTAGCAACAACAACATCAACTTCATCCGCGAGAGATTTCGCCGAAAAATACTTGCGAATGAAAAAGCGGTACCACGGGAGATGCACCTTTACCCGATCGTATGCACTCGTCGCAGCACCGGTAACCTCGATCCGAACCGGAAACGATATGGGAATGAAGGCAAACAGAACGCCGCGGGAGCGGTACGTGATCTTGAAGCGCGACGCTTCGAGCGTCGCGCGCTCCAACTGTTCATCTCCGCTTGCGAGCTCTGCAGCGACGAGCAAATAATACTCTCCGGTTGTAAGACGCCCCTTCGTGCGAGCGGCACCGTCTTTTGTTTTGCCAAGTCCGCGCCAATATTTGAGTACTTTATCGATGTCAGGATCATTTTTTGCTGAGGCGCGCACTTTTGCGCCATCAACGGTTACAAAGCCTCCTCCCGATCCAACGCCTTCCTCCTCTATCGGACCCCCAACTACTGTAACAGTGCCTTGCGTCGTCAGAAGGTCGATGAGTTCTTCTTCCGTCTCAATGCCGGACCCGGGTGACGTCGAGCCCGCATCAGTATCGGTAGTATCGGCGGGACTACTCTCCGGAGATGGAGTACTTTGTCCGCCCCCTGACGCACTGCCGCTTCCTCCAAATCCGCCAAATGCATTTGATCCACTGCCTCCTCCGCCCCCACCGCCTCCACTTGGTGCCGCGACCGGTACGCCGCCTTCTTCAAAATAGTTGGCATCGTTGAATTGGTCAGCCGCTGCGCTCGCGCTCAGGACAATAAGAAGGATCAGCGCGGCGCAGGAATTAGCCACTAGCCAATAGGGTTTAGGGAAATACGACGCATTTTGAATCCTGAATTTCATACCTACTGGCTATGCCCTATTGGCTAATCCCTATTCACAGTTCCCTCCAAAGAACAATTTTATAATCCGGCGATGCGGACGGGGTAAATGGCGGCGGAGAAAACGCGAGGATGCGGTCGTAGTTGTCGATGCGATTGCCGTAACCGGAACAGTACACGCCTGGAGAACCGCAGAGCCACTTGGTGCCCACGCGGATGTTTGAAATGACTGAACCGTTTGTCGTCAGAGTCGATCGAAACACATACGGATCGTATGCTGAAGGCACTTCGTTGGAACCCGATGTCGTGAAGTGGTTGCGGCCGAACTGGCCGGTCTGTGCTACGAAAATACCTCGGATCGCCATGGTATCGGGCGAGACGAGCGGCACTTGGATCGACCGCTCGGCGATCACTGTGAGACCGGTAGAACCGTCCGCGGTCGCATACAAAATATTGTTATTCAAAATAACATCAGGATTGTATGCGCCGGTATCTGCCGCAACGATTGTTACCTTGCCCGAAACTGTTCCTTCAATCCACGTCTTCGCATTCACGTAGATGAGTGCGCAGCCCGCTGGTGGCGTAAAGGTTCCGAGCGAAACCGTAGTCGTAATGATGCTGTAATCGTTGTGCCACCCGAGAACATTGTTGTATGCGCGAGTGTACGATGTGCCGGTTACTCGGTAGATAGTAACAGTGCCATTTGAATTGAACACGAGGCGATAGCCGCGCTGATCCGATGCTGCAACAGACGTATAGGAGCCGCCCTGTTGCACATTGTTTACGCGCGTCGTCGTGCCGCTTAAGAATATACCCTGCGTGGATGCGTATCCGCGGAGCGCCGTGAAGTTCGAGCCGATGCCCTCGAAACTCACTTGCGGCACGGGATACGACCACAAGGCGCTTCCAGAACCGTTGCCAAAAACACCCGGCGCAGTGTTGTTTGTTGGATTGCATCCAAAACTCGCATTGCATATCCATGTTGCAACAGAACTCGTCACGTCGGAATTATTCGTGCCGTCCATGCGAACGCCTCCGTTCGAATGATACGAGCCGGTAATATTGCGATCGCTGCCCGCCCACACATTTTGATTCACGATGTGGGAATATTCAGCGACCGACGGACGCATATATCGTCCGCTCAAGGTGCGCGTGAATTGCGGATTCTGATCGGCGCGCCCTTTTGAGGATATGTCGGCATACTGCGGAATGCCGCACGCAGTCGCGAGCGTTGTCGTAATCACGGCATCCCCCACACGAGCGCCTTCCGGATCTTCCACGACATACGTAACTGGCGACTCAAGGCCAGCGCCGGTTTGCATAACACCCGGTGTGTGCGCCAAAAACCAGCGATAGTACTCGATACCCGACTCTGCAAATTGGATCGCCTGCTCGCGCGCATAGAGGGCTCGCCCGTAGCGCGCTTGCATGAATGTATAGCTTGTGATGGTCCCAAGAATCATCGCAAAAATTCCCATATACGCGACGACCAAGATAATAGTTACGCCTCGCTGACGCGAGGCTTTAGCCACTAGGGTGTAGGGTTTAGGGAAATGCGAATCCTTTTTTGTTTTTGATTTCATGGCTAGTGGCTATACCCTAGTGGCTAATTCCTATTTGAGGTTCCTCAGCGCCGCCGTAGAGCGCAGCGTTAACTGGTTCGGCAATCGGTTCGGATCGACATTCACAACAATATTCATCGCAATGAATCGTACATTCGCGATCGCGGCATAATTAGTCATCAAGACACCGCTCGTATCATAGTACTCGAACATCGTGATGCCTTGCTCAAGGTTTCGCACTGTTTCCGAGATGACCGACGTCGTCTGCGCGGCGCCGTAGACAGGCGGATCGCCCGAAGGATCTGTCACATCGCGATACAAAGATGTCCCCTGCAAATAATACCGAACGCGTTCGATAAGAGGATCGCTGTCAATATCGGCGTAAAACGTGAAATCGTTTGGCCCCAGCGAGACGATCGGATACGCGCCGTTCGACGCGTACGCCGCCTCGCGCATCGCCTTCACCACGCTTTCGATGCTTCGCTGCGCGGACGAGACCGCGCTCGCCTGTTCTATAGCATAGGTATTCGTGCGATAAAAATATAATATCGATGAAACGATCGCGAGAATCGCAAACACAAACACCGCGATAGACACGAGTACTTCGATGAAGGTCATTCCAGGAGAGCCACTAGGGTGTAGGGTGTAGGGTGTAGGGAAATGCGATGCCTTTTGAATTTTGAATTTCATACCTAGTGGCTATACCCTATTGGCTAATTCCTAGTTCAAAACTACTGACAGCCGCGATGTTCCCGAAACGTTCACATCGGTCGCTGTAAACAATGGATAGCCGGTCGCGGTAACATCGATTGAATACGGATTTCCACCGCCTTGCGTCCCGACTGAAAGTCCGCTGTAAAATGCCTGGCCACACTGGTCAGAAGTAAGAGTTGCATTGTAGCTAAGGAGACGATAGAGACGCACCGTGGCGCCCGAAATCAGATTTCCGCCGGCTCGCACTTCAACTAACAACGAATTTGTTGTATGCGGCGAAAGGATGAGCTGTGTTGTCTGGTAGCTGTTCGGCGCGAGACTCTCCGGCTGCGGATTGCATGACGATGCAATATCATACCCGGTGGCCGAACTTATCGACGTCGTATATGTATCCGCCTCCAGATTTCCGATGCCAATTGCACCCATCGATCCCGTCGAAAGCGTCGTCGCGTATTTGTAGATCGTCCCGCCTGGACCATTTCCTATTGTTTTATTTCCCTGCAATCCGAACGTGATATTGGGAAGCGGCACGGGACCTCTGTCGTACGAAACGTCCCATGATTGTATTTCGGGCGTCGCGTTTGCATCGGCTGTTCCAAGCGTCGCGTGAAGCGATAGCGATGGATACGTGGTCGTAGAAACCGCCGACAGATTTATAGGTGGAGAACTAAATCCCGTGCTGTTCCCCGGCAGCATCGCATCGGGAATGAGCGACAAGCCGTCGGCAGTGTAAATGCGATAGAGAATATTCGTTTGCATGGGACGCACATCGTTCCAGGTAAACGATTTCCAACGGACAAGATAGGAAGGTGTAATCGCGATCGAGCGAGCCGTGCCAGGGGTTGCATACGGTGCGCTTCCTGCAAGTTTCAACGACCCGCCGGAGAGGGCGATGTTTGATGTTGCGCCAAGCTGCGTGCTATCCGTAAACGAATCAGTAGTCGTCGCAGTCGCAACCGGTGAATACGTTTGGATGTTCTTGATCGAAACAAGGTCGATGGAAAACGGGAACGAGGTCGTCTGATTGAGCGCGACAGTGAGATGGCCCGGTGTGGGATTCGTGTTCTCTGCCGTTGCATCATACGTTTTCGCAGTTGAATAGCCGCTTTTTGTGACTGTAATTTTATACCCCGCGCTCGCCGGTGCGCCTATAACAGTCACAAGTCCATCTTGATCAGAGTAAAGCGGCAAGTTTATCGCGGGCACGGTGCTCGTATTTACGATAACGACCTGCGCATCCCGAACAGGAAGCGACGCCGCATCCAACACAGAAAGTGCGAGCGTGCCTCCCGGCACCGCTTGTTCGACGCCGATCGGGGAGATACGTGTTGTGAGCGAGACTTTCCGTAACCCTCCTTGGCGAGCAACCCATGAGACTTCCGTCTTCGCCACTTTGTAATCGGCTGTATTGTTGTTTGTGTCAGCGCCACCTGTCCCGTCTTTTGGATCATCCGCATACAACACAATCGTGCGGCGAGTGTAGAAAATGCCATTCAAAGAAGTCGACTCGGTTTGCAGGATCTGGCCCGCGGGAATGCCACCCATCGTGCCGACAGCATCGTATGCCAAGCTGCGAATAAATTCTTGCCTGTCGTTCGCAAGCGCTATAGCGCCCGCGCGAGCTTTGTTGTTCGTGACAATATCTACGGAGAGTTGAAATGCCCCCGTAACGCCGACGAATACGAGTACCAGCAGCGCCGTGCCGACGATGGTGTCTATCAAAGTGACTCCACGCTCGTTTTCACGGTTCATGATCATTAATCTCTTCAAAATAATGCGTCGCAGCACCTGCTGCTTGGATCATTTTCGTAATTGTTTCCGGAGATACGCTCTCGGGTACATTATAACTGGCCCAGCCCGGCCAATTCGAGATCTGCTTCCAGCCGAGCTGTTGGAACATATATCGAGTCGGAGCACCCGCCTCACCCGCCTCGTTATGCGAAAGAGCAATAAGGTCATGTGATTCAAAAAATTGATTAAGCGTGGCGAGTAGCATATCTCGTCTGCCCTGGCGATTTTGATACCGAGCTTCTGTCTTTTGATCAAAAACGAAACAAAATTCCGGAAGAGGTGGTTTGTCGATAAATTGAAGTTTCGCGTGTCCGATGGTCTCATTATCCGCTCCTTTTAGTTGGAGTGATTCGATCCGAACATGTTCGTTTTGAAGAAGGATATGTTTATCGATTCTAGATACGGGAGACTCTTTCATATCTTTTCTAAATCGTCTCTGACAACTGATAAATTGGAGAAATCATGGACACCGCAAAAAATCCAACTGCGGTGCCGACGAAGAGCATGAGGAACGGTTCGATGATTGTTGACATGTCTTTCGTCTTTCTGTCGACTTCATCTTCGTAGTATATAGCGAGGCGCTTCAGCATTTCCGTAAGTTGTCCCGTTTCTTCGCCGACAGACATCATCTCGCCCACGAACGCAGGATAGAGGGCTTCGCGACGCGTAAATACGGTAGAAAGCGGCTCGCCTTTCCCGACGCTCGTCTTTGCATCACGAACAACCTCTCGGAAATAATGGTTTTGCAAAACGTCGCTCGTTATATCGAGCGACGCGAGCACGTCAACTCCGGAAGACAGAAGGGATGCGAGCGTGCGCGACGTGCGCGCTGCGTTCACTTCGCGCACCAAGGCGCCGATAAGCGGCAATTTCAACAAGAACCAATCGCGTGAGCGTCTTCCGATAACGGTGCGAATCGCAAAATAGACGCCGCCGAAGAGTAAGATCGTGAGCGCAAGCGCGAGCACGGTGTAGTTGACCAGAAAATCGCTGATAGCGATGATGGTTCTCGTCGACGCGGGCAATTCCGCCCCCATTTCAGTGAACGTCTGCGCGAGAGTCGGCACGACTTTTATCATCATCAAGACGCCAATGCCGACGATCGCCGCGAGAACGATCACGGGGTATATGAGAGCGCCGCGTATTTTCTTTTTTAAGGTATACATGCGCTCCATCTGGTCGGCAATGACCATGAGGGATTGCGGCATATCCCCTCCCTCCTCGCCAGCGCGTACCATCGCGACAAACAGTTTCGAAAAGATATTCGGGAACTTCGAAAGCGCGATGTGAAGCGGGTCTCCGCGGCGCACCTCGCTCGCAACCTGCGAGACAACGTTCGAGAGCTTTGCGTTCTTCGTCTGGCGCTCGAGAACCGCAAGCGCTCTTGCGAGCGCTAGGCCTGCCGAGAGCATCGCGCCGAGGTTGCGCGCAAACAGAATCCGCTCGTATTCAGACACAGTCGAAATCTTTGCATTCCAATACGAAAGGCTGAAGATGGCATTGCTTCTCTCTTCATTCACCGAAATAATCCTCCCGCCCTCGCGACGCACGATGTTATATAGCTCGAAGCGATCGCTTGCTTCGGCAACACCCTTATAGACCTCGCCATCCCCCTTCTCAGCAGTGTATGTAAAACGAGACACGAAATAAGTATAGCGTACTTATTTCTTAGTTCAGGATGTTTCTGATGCTTTGTCCTTTTTTGGAGGCTTATTTTCAATGTTCGTCCCCGCTTTGGCAGGACCCTCAATCGTCACTTTTGTTTGCAACTGTCTAAG
>CAYJVW010000018.1:0-6668 GCA_964373725.1 uncultured Candidatus Saccharibacteria bacterium
CCGGCTTCGAAGAATTCCGCAGATACCTCGCAGCTTTGCTGCGAGGAGCTTCATTACCTGATGCTGGCTGTGATTGCGCATTTTCTTCCAGTCCCCAGCCTCTAGTCTCCAGTCCTTCTAGGGTAGTAGTGTCCTGAAGCTGCTCTTCATCGCATCGATGGCGCGGCCTACTATCTCGCCGAATGTCTCTACGGGACCGGCATTCTCTTCCGCATACGCCCATCGGCACAATCCGTATGCAACAGCCCATGTCGCATCCAGCGAGCCCAAGCGCGGAATGCCTGAAGGCACGCCGATCTGCGACGGCAATCGCAAGGTCGCTTTCGCAATGTCTGTCGTCTGCGAGACTCCCGAGCCTCCGCCCGTGATAACAATACCCGCGGGCAGCAACCTGTGTCGGTTGATCGTCTTTAAGTGCGCGTTCATCAGCATGAACATTTCTTTCAGACGTCCCGAAACGATGCTGCCCATTTTGCGCGGCGAGATATCGCTGCCCGTTACTGCGCCGCGCTTCATCTGTTCTGCTTCAGGAAGTGGGATTTGGAATGAGAGCGCGATTGAATTTGTGATATCGGATGAGCCGATAGGAAATACTTTGAGCGAGATCGGCACGTCGTTGTCATACACGATAATGGAAAGCGTCTCTGCGCCAATGTTGGCGAGCACGACCCCGGCTGTCTTTTGCGCCTTGGTCAGCGTTACAAAGCTCGCAGCGAGAGGGGATGCCATGACACCCTCTACTTCGATACCCGCGCTCTCGACCGCGTCTATGAGGTCGTCGTGATGCTGAGTCAAAATGGAAATGATGAGCGCATCGACGGAGAGCTTGGTGCCCTGGAGTCCGTGCGGGCGGCCATGGATCCGAACACCGTCGACGCGATATTCGATAGGAATGGTGTGCAGAATCGTTCGGTTGATGAGCTTTGAAATGGCTTTTTTCTCGCTTTCTCGGAGCGCGCGCTCTATTTCTCTCTCGGAGGCGACACCTCCCGATGTCGTAAGCGTGATGTCTCCCGTCGAGCGCATCTCTTCTAGGCTGACGCCGCCCATCGCGACTCGTGCGCTCCGAACCGCGGTTTTAGAGGCTTGTCCCGCGCGGCCCACGGCTTCGCGTATGCTGCGCGTTACTTCTTTTGGGTCGACGATATAGCCGTGCCGCATTCCTTTGGACGATGAGGAGCCGGTGCCGATGATAGACATGGGAAGGTCGGACGAATCCGGCGGCGCCGCAATCACCGCCTTGACGTGATACGTGCCGATGTCAATCCCGGTGTATATGCGGCGAGCCATAAGAAGATGAGAGATTCATTGTAGCGCGGAAAATCTAGATTCCGAAGGTATATGTGGGACAAAGCATCAAGTATCAGGTAACAAGTATCAAACAAGTACCAAGTGAATAAGTATCAAGGAACAAAAGACTCTGGGCATTTGTTTGATCCTTGAGTATTGATACTTTTTTGATACTTGATACTTGGAGTTTGATACTTACTTGGCGGAATATCCAAATCTTCGCAATGTTTTTTGCTCTAACTCCTCCATCTTTTCCCCGTGCTTGTACCCCGCCAAGTGGAGGCATCCGTGAATGAATAGGAAAGCGACGCGCTCGTTCAGGGAAATTCCGAGCGCCCGAGCTTCGCGCGCGGCCTTGCGGACATTGAGGAATATTTCACCCTCGTTTGTATCGAGCAGGAACGAAAGCACATTCGGCGAATAATCTTTCTTTCTGTATTTCTTGTTGATGGTGCGGGCGAGGGTGTCTCCGGAGAGAACGACCGAAAGAGCGTACTCTTTGCCGAGAATCGAGCGGGCAATCTTTTCAAACGAAACACGCCGCGCATTGCCGCGCACCGTCTGCCTTATATCGATCCCCATGTATCTTTTTCCAGTATCTAGTCTCCAGCCTCTAGCCTACAGAATTCTAACGTGCGATAGGAATATCTTCACCGAAACGTGCGGGAGTCACAGGAGCGGGAGTGCTCTCACGTGGAGGTCGTGATTGAGGTGTTGAGGGGCGATTGCTGTGATAGCCGCGCCTCTGGGGAGCTTCTACGGCTTTGCCTTCCTTTACGAGACGCTTGAACTCGTCGCGGCGCTTGATGCGTTTCAGAGCGCGCTTTTTCGCGACGGCTTTCGACGTGTTGCGCGTGAAGTAGCGGCGTTTGCGCGACAACTGAATGAGACCGGTGCCCTGCACTCGCCGGCTGAATTTCCGTATGACCGAGAGCGGGCTCTCATTTCCAGATTTGCTAACTTCTGCGTTTACCATGTGGGCGAAACAATACCACGAGAAAGGCAAAAGGCAAAAGGGGATGTACGGCAAAAGTGCTGATAGCATTGTCGTAGTCGTCACTCCAACCTGAAAGGGGGTGGTTACCGGTAAAAACGTTGGTTCTCTTCGTTTTGTATCTCCTAGAAGCTAGCACCTAGAAGCTAGCAGCTACAATGTTGCTACCGCCTTATATCTCCTCAAATATCCGGGAAGTTCCGTAACAGGAACTGCCTCTTGCGAATTCGTCGCGACTTCGCGGACGAGCACGGTTCCTTCCATCGCTTCTTTGTGTCCCATGAGCAAGAGGTGGGATACGTTATTCTTCCTGGCGTGCTCCATTTGCTCTCCAAGACGCTCGTACATCAAAGACTGATGCACCGGGATATCCGCGTGGCGGAGTGTCTCCAAGATCGAAAGCGCTTTGCGCCGAGCCTCCATGCCAAGATGAGCAAAATAGAGTGACGGCGCGGGACGCACATCCGGCTTCACGCGCGTCTTGCCGCGCAACTCACACGCGATCGACACGACGACCGCGGGAGTCTCTTTTGCGGCGAAGCGCGTTGCGAGCGGGTCGTATCTACCGCCGCTTGCGAAGGGGATGCGCGTCTCGGTTTCTTCGTCAACCGATGCGATCTCAAAGAGGGTATGCGCCCAGAAATTGCGGCTGCCGAGGACGCTCGCATTCAATTCATACGGAACACCGAACACTTCAAGGTATTCAAGTAAGTCCCAGAATCGCTTCCGCTCATCTTCCGTCAGATACTCCATACTCTGCGGCGCGCGCGGCGTTGCGGGGTGTCCTCTCTCGAACAGTTGCGTCAGAGTTCCGAGCGGATCCGTCGCAGCTCGCGGCCGGAGGGTCGGCGAGATGCTGTCGATATGTTTCCGCAGGAATGCGCTGACATCGCGGATGAATTTGTTGGAAGAATCCGTGGATCCGATCGAATTGATGGATAACACGCGGCGGTTGATGCCAGCATCTCCCGCGATTGCATCCGCGACAATGATGAGGAGCGCTTCTGCCATCGCATGCGGTGCTCCGACGACGTGCAATTCGACAGCGTGGCATGGCATATTCGAACGATCACGCGCCGCATTTTTGTTCAGGCGCCACATGAGAAGCGTTTCGTTTGGTTCGCGAGATGCAGACACGCACAATTTCGCAGACGCCATCAGCACTCGCTCGTCACGTCTCGCAAAAAACATTTCAGGCTCCCGTTTGGATGCGGGAGGCGCGGGTAGTCGGACTCGCTGTAAGCGCTCTAGTGGAATAAAACCATAATATTCGGCGATGCGAATTGCGCTCCCGAGAAATCCGGATGTGTTTTGGTGACGAGTGTCTTTGAGGCGAATCATATAAAAAATCCGAAATTAGAAATCCTAAATCCTAAACAAGCACCAAATACGAAATTAGAAACAGCAAACAGATTGAAATCCTGAACTCGTTTATGATTTTGAATTTTTGTCATTGTGATTTGTTTAGGATTTAGTGCTTAGGGTTTCGTATTTATTCTTCCAGATACCTAGCTTCTGCAGGAAGCACTCCAAGTTTTGAAAGGGGGAAGAGACGCAGCAATACGCGACCCACAATATTCTCGCGCGGCAGAACTCCCCATGAACGGGAATCCGAGGAAACGCGGCGATTGTCTCCGAGCACGAAATAGTGATCCGATTCCAACTTTACGCTGGCACTTTGCGGGCCGCCGAGATTCTCGGCTGCGAGATACGGCTCTTCGAGGTAGAATCCTTCGGGGTTATCCGCGTTTTGTATCAAGATTTGTTTGCCGCTTACGGTAACGGTCTCTCCCGGGAGGCCGATTACCCGTTTTATAAGCGTGCGCGAGTACTCTTGCGGCAGATGGAACACGACCACGTCGCCTCGCGCTGGCTCTTCGAAGCGGAAAGAGACACGATCGGTGATCAAATAATCCCAATTATCGAAATTCGGCTCCATAGAACTGCCGGAGACGACATAGGGTGCTGCGATAAAGAAGCGAATGAAGAGCGCAAGCCCGAGCGCGAAGAGTGTGTAGCCGAAAAGCGCTCCGCGACTCGTAGGTTCTGGCCTCGGGACGTGCGAAATCGGAACAGAGCCGCGCGTGGCTTCAATCTGCTCATTTTGCCGATTTCCCTCCCGTTTGTTTTGGTACAGTTCACTCATGAAGTGACTACAAACAGGTACATCGCTGCGCATTATACTCCGAACATTGGTTGACACCAAGTAGTAAAGCAGTTCGTAGTACGTAGAACGTAGTTTGTAGTCTATAATGCAAACCATTACCGTATTTTTTGATTACTACGTTCTACTAACTACATTCTACGCACTATTTTCATGACTTGGGTAATAGTCGGACTAGGAAATCCCGGCGAGAAGTACGAAAACACGCGCCATAATACGGGACGCATGGCGGTTGCGCAGTTTGTGAAGTCGAAAAAAATAGGGGAATGGAAAATTGATACAAAAGCGAAGGCTTTGGTCGCGCGCGGAGCGTTGGAACGCGCTCTCGCAGTCTTTGTGTTGCCGGAGACGTTCATGAACAAGTCAGGAAGCGCGCTTTCGAAGTTCGTTAGATCCATGAAAGCCGCGGAAAATCTCGTAGTCGTCTACGACGAGCTTGATCTACCGCTTGGAGCCATGAAAATTTCGTATGACCGCGGAAGCGGAGGACACAAAGGCATCGAATCAGTGATGCGCGCGGTGAAAACAAAAAAATTCTGGCGTATCCGCATCGGTGTTTCGCATTCGACTGCATCTGGCGAGTTAAAAAAACCGCATGGAGACAAAGCCGTGAACGATTTCATTCTCGATATTTTCAAACCGCACGAATTCGGCGTGTTGAAAACGGTATTCAAACGTGTCGAACACGCACTCGAAGTAATCATTCTCGAAGACCCACAAAGAGCAATGAATCAGTTTAACGGGTAGCTTCGAGGTGCTAGCTTCTAGCTTCTAGGAATATGCGGAGACTAACTGGTATCGATATACAAACGGCAACGAAGGAAGATGTCGCCGGGATTCAGCAAGTTTTATATCAAGGATGGTTGCAAGTGTACCCTAATGAAGAAAGCGGCGTTACAGTCGATGATATTGGAGATCGCTTCAAAGAAAGATTATCAAAGAACGGGATTGCGGAACGCGTCAAGAAACTGGAAAGTCAGCCCAAAAATGCGACAAGCATTGTCGCAAGACTCGAGAATAAAGTGATCGGAGTGTGTCACGTTGTTCGACATGCAGATAAAAACCAGGTCGGATCAATGTATGTATTGCCGGAGTATCAGAGAAAAGGGGTAGGAAAGAAGTTGTGGACAGCAGCACAACTCTTCTTCGACCCGACGAAAGATACAATTGTGAATGTTGTTCCTTATAACAAAAAAGCGATTCGTTTTTATGAACGTCTTGGGTTCGTGGATACCGGCAAACGCTTTACTGAAGAGAAGATGCGTTTAAAAAGCGGCGCGTTTATACCGGAGATGGAGATGCTTTTAAAAGCTAGAAGCTAGAAGCTAGCACCTAGAAGCTATGCAACTGGTTTCAACGTCATGCGACGTTCTTTGGGCTCGAACAGAGTTATCGTGAACGGATAGACTTTGCCGAGTTCGAGTTTTGCGCGCAGCTCGGGCTCGTCTTTGAATTCAGAAATGATGGGTGTCCGAGGTCGAACCTCGGACACATGCGCTTAATCTAGCCGGTATGAAAGCCATTCTTTGATGTGCTTTTTGAATTCCGAAGGCGTCGAGAAATATTCCGGCATCGCATGCGCGTCAATCAGTTTGTTCTCCGGACGCTCTATTCCCGCGTAATCGAGATAGCTTGAATACGGATACTTTTCTAGCGATCCTAAATGTGCGCGAGCAGACAATATTTCCTTTTCAAAAGTCTTTGTAAGCGCGGTAGGATTCAGATGTACGTACGCGATAAGATATTTGAGATATCGATCATCTTTTGCATGAACAACTTTGAATTTTCCTTGAAAAAGGGCGCCACTTCGTTCATATCGTTTGTTGAAATACATAGTGTATCCGGTAATGACTTTCTGGATGAATTTACTGATCCCGCTGCCGCCAATTTCTACCAGTACCAGGTGAAAATGATTCGGCATCAGGCAATACGCCGCGACGTCGACAAGTGGAGAGCCGCGCGGTAATTCCAGAGCTTCGCGCAGTGTGTGTCTACTGAGCCGCTCATCAAGACGTTCTTCCTGATTGCATGAATAGAGAAGGGTGAGGAATCGCTCATAATCACGGCGCGAGGTGAAAATTAAGCGCTTCTCAGTTCCACGATTGTAAATGTGATATATCTCGTTGCTCGCAAACTCTATTCGTTGTGCCATTGGGTAACTATACAATACAAGCCCGAGGTCGAACCTCGGACATTGGGGAGAACCTCGGACATTGGGGA
>CAYJVW010000018.1:6768-17828 GCA_964373725.1 uncultured Candidatus Saccharibacteria bacterium
GAACCTCGGACATTGGGGAGAACCTCGGACATTGGGGAAATTATGCAGCACGTGTCCGAGGTTCGACCTCGGACATTGGGGAGTAGATGCTTTTAAAAGCTAGAAGCTAGAAGCTAGCACCTAGAAGCTATGCAACTGGTTTCAACGTCATGCGACGTTCTTTGGGCTCGAACAGAGTTATCGTGAACGGATAGACTTTGCCGAGTTCGAGTTTTGCGCGCAGCTCGGGCTCGTCTTTGAATTCAGAAATGTGCACGAGGCCGGCAACGCCTTCTTCGATAGAAGCGAGCGCGCCGTGTTTGTTATATTTGATGACGACTGCGTTCACCGCCTGATCTTTTTTGTACTTTGCAGCGGCAGATTTCCACGGATCATCCGTGAGCGTCTTGATAGAGAGCGATACCTTGTCGTCTTTTATCTCGATAACTTTCACTTTGATAGCCTCGCCAATCTTGTAGCGCGTTTTCGGATTTTCGACGAGCGCCCAATCCATTTCCGAGATGTGCACCAATCCCTCGAGCCCTTCTTCAAGCTTCACGAATACGCCGAAATCCGTTGCGCCTGTAACGATTCCGTCAAGAACGTCGCCAACGTGGTATTTCTCGACGAGCGACGAGCGCTCTGACGTGCCTGCGCCCTTTTCGCTGAAGATGAGTTTCTGCTCTTTTGGATTTGCGGTGATGACAAGGACTTCTAGCCGTGTGCCGACAAGTTTCTTCAACTCGATAAATATCTTATCCTTGTCGCCATCGGGAACACGAGGGTAGTGAGCGGGCGCAAGTTGCGACGCAGGAAGGAACCCTTGCAAACCGTTCCAGGCGATGATGAGACCACCTTTGTTCGCGTCAGAAACTGCGAGCTCGAACACCGTTTTCTTTTGCGAAGCGATCTCGGCTTCGTTCCAGATGAGCGCTTGGCGAGCCTCGCGGAGCGAGAGCTCGATGTAGCCCTCGGTGTTATCGCTCCCGACAACTTTTGCCGTAACCGTGTCTCCGATGTGTACGTTCTTTAAAGCCTCGCGCGCAGAGAGATATTCGCGACCATAAATGATGCCGGTCCCGAACGGATGCAAATCGACAAATACGCGCGCTCGCCCGACCGCGATCACGGGACCTTCCACGACGTCGTCAATCGCCGGTGGCTTTTGCGTCTCTTGAAGCAATTCCGCCATCGGCCCCTCCTTCGCCTTGGCTTCGGAGGGCAGGCCCTCCTCGTCTTGTTCCCATTCTTCTTTTTCTGTAACGTCTTTCGTTGCTGCTAGTAGCATTGTGTGTGCGCAGGGTACTTTCCGCTCCTTCCGTATCAACCTTGAGGCGGGTGAGTATAAACCCAAGCGTTCTGTTAAGTAACCTGTTAATTAAAATCGCCCTTCTGGGCGACATGCACTATATCATGGGTATCGGTCGGAAGTCAAAAAAAGGTGGGGGAGGGAGTCAGTCGCGACCAAGTAAGAATCGCCTGTTACTCCCAACCCCGGCACCCGTCGGTTTCCTTGCCCACAGCACGGTCCTCCGTTTGCCTGTGCGGAAGAATAAGAGAGAGAGAGTTTTATGTCAAATTTCCAAAGGCTGCTATAATCCTGCCATGCTTCTGGATTTTCTAGAAGCTAGACGCTGCTACCCTAGAAGCTATGATCATTACTTTCCACGAAGGCGAATGCATCCGAGCGAGCGCGGGAGATACGACACTCGTGTTCGGACCAGTTTCCAAGCAGTCGAAGAATTTTAAGCCGACGAACTTTGGCGCGGACGTTGCGTTCGTTTCCCTCAATCATCCCGACATGAACGGGGTGGAAGAAGCGGGACGCGGAGACAAACAGCCGTTCGCGATTATCGGACCCGGCGAATACCAAGTGAAGGGCATTACTGTAGCCGGGTTTCCTGCGAAGTCGACGTACGGCGGAGATGATCGGATCAATACGGTATATGCGGTCGACTTTGATGGCCTGTCTATTTTATATCTTGGCGCGCAATCTGATTCAGAGCTGCCGAAAGATCTTCTAGAAATGGACGCACCCGACATTCTTATTCTGTCGATTGGGGGAAATGGCGTTCTCTCACCCGCCGACGCGCAGAAGCTCGCGGTAAAGCTCGAAGCGAAAATCGTGATTCCCGTACACTTTGACCCGAAGTCGCTGAAAGTATTTTTGAAAGAAGCAGGAGCGGAGAGTGTTGTGCCCGTTGATAAGCTCACGCTTAAGGCGAAAGATGTGGTGGGAAAGGAGAATGAAGTAGTTGTGCTCAGTTCGTAGTTCGTAGACAGTAGTACGTAGAGAAAACTGTGGCAAAATAGACTACGTACTACGAACTACGTTCTACGTACTTCCCCTATGGTTCTCCAAAAAGCAGTCGACAATTTAAAAGATAAGTCGAAGGAGGAGAAAACCGCGGTCGCAGGCGGTATTGCGATCGGCGTTGTTGTTATTCTTCTCGTCGGCTGGGGGTTTTTATTTGTAAAAAAGCTGCAGAAGAGTACGCAGCTGGACCTCGGCGGCGGAAGACCGGCTGAATTCGACTTTGAGTCTGTGAAGCAAGCGCAACAGCAGTTGAAGCAAAATTTCCAGCAATCGTCGGAAGAGTTGCGCGCGATTCGCGAGTCGGCGGTCTCGAATCAGATTCAAACGGAAGTTCAAACCGGTTCAGAAACATCCGACGAAAACCAGTTTGGGGCTCCAGACAGCACATCTTTTTGACCGAATTTAGAGGTGTTTTTTGAGCGATTTTGTGATATAATTTTTCGATCATGGCTCGTAAAAATACGCCGGAAAACGTCCCTTTGGAGCCACGGGATCCGTCACTCGGAATCGTCGCTCGTTCCATAACGACCGAGATGCGCGAGTCGTATCTCGATTACGCGATGTCAGTTATCACCGCGCGAGCGCTTCCCGACGTGCGCGATGGGTTGAAACCAGTACACCGCAGAATTCTTTTTGCGATGCAAGAGTTGGGGCTGACTGCATCAGCGAAAACTCGAAAGTCGGCGACAGTTGTCGGCGAGGTCCTCGGCAAATATCATCCGCACGGAGATGTGGCTGTGTACGATTCTATGGTCAAAATGGCGCAAGATTTTACACTTCGCTACCCGTTGATAATCGGTCAAGGAAATTGGGGTAGTATCGACGGAGATCCTGCGGCAGCAATGAGGTATAGCGAGTGTAAAATGTCGCGGCTTGCCGGCGAGATGCTGCGGGACATTGAAAAAGAAACTGTGGATTTCCGGCCGAACTACGACAATACGAAACAGGAGCCGACGGTTCTTCCGGCAGCTGCTCCGAACCTTCTCATAAACGGCACGCTCGGCATCGCGGTCGGCATGGCATCGAACATTCCGCCGCATAACCTTCGCGAAGCGTGCCAAGCGGCCGTTCACCTTATCGAACATCCGGATGCCACAACAGACGATCTTTTGCAGTTTGTGCAGGGTCCCGATTTCCCGACGGGCTGTATCGCGTTTAATCAGAAAGATATCGCGCATGCGTATGCGACGGGACGCGGTGGCGTCGTTGTGCGAGGGAACGCGGAGATCGTCGAAGGAAAAAAAGAAGATTATTCAATCATCATCACCTCGATTCCGTATCGTGTGAACAAGTCCGATCTTCTCCAGAAAATCGCGGATCTCGTTCATGAAAAGAAACTAGAGGGCATTAGGGATGCGCGCGACGAATCGACGAAAGATATCCGCATTGTCGTCGAACTCAAAAACAACGCGAACGCACAGACGGTCTTGAATTATTTATACAAACACACGCAGCTCGAAGAGACATTTCATTTCAACGTGGTTGCGCTCGTAGACGGAATACCGCAGACGCTTTCTCTGAAAGCGCTCCTCGAATCGTTCGTCGCCCATCGCAAACATGTCGTAACGCGTCGGACGAAATTCGACCTGCGGCGTGCAGAAGAGCGCGAGCATATATTGCTCGGCCTCAAAAAGGCGCTCGATCATATCGACGAGATCATCAAACTGATAAAGAAGAGCAAAGATGTGAACGACGCTCGTGCGAGTCTTATAAAGGTTTTCAAGTTTTCAGAAATTCAGGCGAACGCGATTCTCGACATGCGTCTGCAGAAGCTCGCGGGGCTCGAACGGCAGAAGATCGAGGACGAACTGAAGGAAGTGCAGGCTCTTATCGAAGAGCTGACCGCGCTCCTCAAGAGCGAAAAGAAGTTGATGGATCTCATCAAGAAGGAGGTTTCGGATATAGGAGAAAAATACGGCGATGATAGACGAACAAAAATAGTGAAACGAGCGGCGCAAATGCTCTCTGCGGAAGATCTTGTCGCGGATGAAGACAGTGTCTTGGTCTTGACGCAAGGGGGCTACATCAAACGAACGAACCCGAATGAATATCGCAGACAGAAGCGCGGCGGCGTGGGTGTCGTGGACCTCGATACGAAAGAAGAGGATTTTGTCACGCAATTTCTAACGACGAACGCGCACAGCGACCTGCTTTTTTTCTCTGATCGAGGCAAAGTGTATCAACTGAAGATGTACGAATTGCCAGAAGGGAAACGCGCGACGAAGGGCAAGTCAATTATGAATTTCCTCACGCTCGAGCAGGATGAAAAGATAACGTCCATTCTTCCGATGCCGAAAAATGTGAAAGGGACCGAAGGGCTGTCTCTTCTCATGGCGACAAAAGACGGTACTGTGAAAAAGACGGCAGCCGACAAATTCAAAGAAGTGCGCCGCAGCGGGCTTCTTGCGATTTCGCTCGATAAGGGCGATTCGCTGATCTCGGCGCAGTTCTCGAGGAAGGGCGACAGTATCGTTATGACGACATCAAAAGGCCAGTCGATACGTTTCGCCGAATCGGCTGTCCGCGAAATGGGAAGACAAGCCGCGGGAGTGCGCGGAATGAAAATAGGCAGCAGCGATTTTGTGGTCGGTGCCGACGTCGTGCCGAAAGACGCAAAAGACGGAACGCTTCTCGTTGTTTCTTCGACGGGGTACGGGAAGAAAACAAAACTTTCTGAATACAAAATACAAGGCCGCGGTGGAAGCGGGATTAAGACGATGTCAATTACGCCAAAAACAAAACAACTTGTTGGTGCTGCCGTGATTACCGAAAAAGGCGGGGAGCTTGTCGCGATGTCGAAAAAAAGCCAGACGATTCGAACGGGGCTCGATGAAATCCCAATGCTCTCGCGCGCAACGCAAGGAGTCCGCGTTATGAAAATGCGCGAGGGCGACCAAGTGGCATCGTTTGTGGTGTTTGCCGGTGCAGAAGATCATTCATAAAAATCGATCGCTGCTATGAGCCCATTGCTGCTGTCTCGTATTTTGTCGCGTTTGAGGTCGGATGGGGAATTTGCTATCTCGACAATTCTCGCAGGCTTTGGTACCAAGATGTTTGTGACATCGATGAAAATATTTCTGTAACATGTAACAACTCGAATTTGCATTTCCCGGCAAAAAGAGTATTTGGACTTCGTAAGTCCAAATATCGAATATGACCTATTCCTATCATATTTGGACTTACGAAGTCCAAATATCTATTCCAGCCGATAGCCTTGGATTGAGTCTTTTTCGAAATCGCGGAGATGCTCCATGGCCTTTTTCCTAAATACTTTAGGTGTCTCGCCGAAAAGTTCGGTTGTCAGAATCGAAGGAAAATTTCTTGAGCCGCAGTAATCTTGGAAGCTGCTCCATCGGTATGTCTCGAGCTGTTTTCGCGCGTGATCGATATTTTGTATGGCGCGATTTCTCCATTCTTTTGCCGCGCCGACGTAATCCAACGGATTAAAATGAATGTAGTTGAGGATATGCAAGAAATGCGCGTCCGAGCGGATAAGTATCTTTTTGGTTCTACCCTGGAACAGCGAGCCTTCCCGCTTATATTTCTCGTTGAAATACTTTGCATAGCCGATATTAAGCTTGCGAATGAATTTTGTAATACCTCCCTCGACGATCTCTGAAACCAGCAGATGATAATGATTTTTCATCAAGCACCATCCGTGAATCTCGACAATGTTCGTCCGCATCTTTTTTGGGAAATTTGGACTTCGTAAGTCCAAATGTTTGAAGGTGTGAATTGCGTGCGACGTCGCATCGACGTCGTTAAATTCCCACATGTCGTGCACGAAGCGTAAGTAGTCTCGATCCTCCATAAAGAGATCTCTCTTATCGACACCGCGATTTAAAAGATGGTAGAGCTCCACCTCCCCAGTATATATTTGGACTTACGAAGTCCAAATATCGATTTCCCCATGTCAAGCTGGAGCATATTGGGTGCGTGGGTCGTAATACACTATATAATTGCTTGAATGCAAGATATGCACGAACACGCGTTGGACGTGAATCCTTTTGCGCATCCGCATCGGAATGTTGCGTCGTTTGGTATAGAGCCGGGGATGAAGGTTGCGGATTTTGGAGCGGGGAGCGGAGCGTATGTGCTTGCTATCGCAGAGGCGCTTTTGGGGAGTGGCACTATTTTCGCGATTGATATTCAGAAAGATCTTCTGCGCCGCATCAAGAACGAGGCGACACGGCGCGGCTTCCACAGCGTCGAGGTTATTTGGGGCGACCTGGAATTATCCGGAGCATCAAAAATCGCAGACGGCACTCTTGACCTCGTGCTTATCTCAAACCTCTTGTTCCAACTTCGCGACAAGCATGCGCCGCTCACCGAAGCAAAACGGATCTTAAAGCCGAACGGCCGGCTCGTTCTCATAGATTGGGACGCAGCCGCATCTTCAAAAAAGGGTGGAGAGGCGCAGATTGGGCCGCGGAAAGACGATGTGGTCGCGAAAGAAAAGGCAGTTGCGCTCGCAGAGAGCGCGGGCTTCGAATCGGTTAGTGAATTTGCTGCAGGCGCGCATCACTATGGATTTATCTTCCGCATCGCAAAAAGCGCGTAGTATCATTGCTCTGTAACCCTATGTCAAAACTCTCGATGTTCCAGATTGTCGTCTTATCAACGTTTGGCGCGCTTGCGATCGCCGGCATAATGATCTTTTCGTTCGTGGTTGGAGGGTCAGGCGGTGAGGGGATCGGTGAAGTGAAAATATGGGGCACCTTGGATGCGACGGCGTTCTCGGTTGTGCTGCGGCAGCTTTCCGACGACGATGGCCGCCTCAAGCAAGTAACATACGCGCAAAAGGATGCGGTCTCCTACGAACGGGATCTGACCGATGCGCTCGCGTCCGGCACGGGGCCGGATATCTTTATTCTTCGAAACGACTACGCTGAGCGGAACAGCTCGAAAGTGGTAGCTATCCCCTTCGCTTCGTTTTCGGAAGAACAATTCCAGAACACATTTGTCGAGGCCGCGAGTCCATTCATTGGGCCTGACGGAGTCCGTGCGGTGCCATTTGCCGCCGATCCGTTAGTTCTGTATCTGAACCGCGACATGCTCTCCTCCGCCGGATTCGCAAAACCGCCGGAATATTGGGATGAGCTCTATGATATGGCGACGAAAATAACAAAACGGGACGACACAAATTCAATACAAAAAAGCGCCGTTGCGTTTGGCGAGTACGCCAACGTGAATCACGCGAAAGACATCGTGGCTCTTCTCATTTTGCAGGCGGGCGGGAGGATAACGACTCGCGACAGCGCGGGCAAACTTTCGACGTCACTTGTCTCACGTGCGGGCGATACGCAGCAGCCGTCCGAATCGGCACTCCGCTTCTACACTGAATTCGCAAATCCCATTAAAACGTATTATTCTTGGAATCGAGCCATCAAAGGAAGTCGTCAGACTTTTGCAACAGGGGATCTCGCGCTCTACATAGGGCTCGCTAGCGAAGAGCCGCTGATCCGCCGCATCAATCCGAACTTGAATTTCACGGTGGCTCCGGTGCCGCAGATACGCGGCGGGAATCGCTCGCTCGACGTGGGATACGTATACGCGTTCTCTGTTCCAAAGGCGAGTGGCAATCAGCAATCGGCGCTCACTGTCGCGTATCTCCTAGCGTCAGAGAAACCTTCGCAACTTTTGTCGCAGGCGTTGGGGATACCGTCAGCGAGGCGCGATATTCTCGCGCTGCCTCTTAGCGGCAAGGACGATCTTTTCAACAAGATGGCAATTCTCTCGAGAGCGTGGACGGATCCCGATCCGGAAAAGACGGACGCTATTTTTCGCGATATGATAGAAAGCATAACGAGCGGGTCGGCGCGCCTCTCCGAAGCGATCCAGCGAGCTGATCAGGCGATGACGCAGCTTATGAGCATATGATTACCCGCAGCAGAGCACGATATGCGATGATCTTTATTCTGTGTCTTATTGGGCTGTTGATTCCATTAGCATTCGCAACCGCACAGGGAGATAAGGGACTCCAAAACCCGACTCAATTTCCGACGATTGAGAAATTTATCGAGGGGGTACTGAAAGCGGTCGTCTATCTCGCGATGCCCATCATCGCCCTTTTTATGGTCTATGCGGGATTCAAGTATGTCGCGGCACGTGGGAACGAGAGCAAGGTCTCGGAGGCGCATAAGAACTTTCTCTATGTCGTCATCGGCGCGATTTTGATCCTGGGTGCGTGGGTGTTTGCGACTCTTATAGGAGGGACAGTCTCACAGCTTGTGGCCCCATGAAAAAAGTTCTCCTTTTTTCGATAGTCTCTCTTGTCTCTGCTTTGCCGCTGATCGCATCGGCTGCCGCGCCCAGCACCTACAAGGAGCTCGTCGTGTATCTGATAAAGATAATGAACTACTCGGTCGGCACGCTGGTCATTCTGGGCCTCGTGATCTATTTCTACGGCGTTGCGCGCAACATGATGAAGCAGAAAGACGGTAACGCGAGCCAGAATCGGAACTTCCTTCTCATGGGAGTAGTCATTCTTTTTGTCATGGTATCAATCTGGGGAATTTTGGAGCTTTTGCAGGCTACTTTTTTGGAGGGAGGTACGTTTGATCCAGGAGGAGGCGAGGAAGTGGCGGGTCCTTGCGACTTCGGTGATCCGGATTGTTCGATACAATAGCGAGTACAACAGCTATGTCAGATTTTAAGAAATCGCTCAATTCCGCCTCTCTCTTGGCGACCCGGTTCGCGCTTTGTGCGACGCTTGCGTTTCCGTTTTTTGCAAATGCGCTCAGCATGACCGAGATCAGGGGCACAATTTCTCCGTTTCTCTACGGCCTCATTGGATTCTTTGGAGCAGTCGCAGTCCTCATATTCGGCTCGGGGCTTGTTCTGTACCTCGTTCGCATAGGAACGGACCATCGCGTCGAGGGAATAGATATCATGATCTGGGGAGTTACGATACTGTTTGTGGTCATCATTCTGATTGGTCTCTTGGTGTTGATCGAATAAGGGTTATCCACATGAAGCTATTTCGGTCGTTGTACGCGTCCTAGGAGAGGCTAGAATGAATGCACTTACGCAACATAATGTTTACTTTGACTATATGAACTCACGGCTAACGGCAATTTCGGCGCTTGGGGTTGGTACGGTAATCTTGCCTGCACTCGTTTCGGCTCAAACGCTGTTGAACACGCTGGCGCTCGTGAACACGTTCCTGAATGCCTTGATCGGTCTCTTTATCACGCTCGCCATCGTCGTGTTCTTTTGGGGTCTCATCAGATATCTCTCACAAATGGGCACAGAGGGGGCTAAAGAGGGAATAAATATCATGTTGTGGGGCATTATCGCAATTTTCGTCATGGTTTCCATTTGGGGCATCATTCGTCTTCTCCAGGCGACGTTCCGAGTTACGTCGACCGACCCCGTCATTCCGAAAGGCATACAGATCAGTACGGGCGGTAGCGGGCAGTTCTGATGATCAGTACCCTTTTAGTTATTAGCACTAAGCGAGTGCGGGTATGAATGCGGCGACGGCGCTTCTGCAGAGGTTCGATGACCTCATTCTTCAGCCGACCATCTATCTCATATTGACCGCGGGGCTCTTGCTTTTCCTCTACGGACTTGTTGAATTTATTTTTAAGGCTAGAGATGGTAGCGATCACAAGCAAGGGTTGCAGCACATGCTCTGGGGCATCGTCGGTATGTTCATCATGGTATCGGTGTACGGAATCATCAGCCTTATCATCAATACTATCGGTGCGGATCCGACCAACCCCGACGTCAGCCGCATCAACAACGTGAAGCCTGCAGCTGATAAATTCCAGATTTTCAAGTAGTTGTTCACGCGAAGCGAGCCTTCGAGTCGAAGTGTTCACACTGAAGCGAACTTGCAAGTCGAAGTGTGAGCGAGGAGAGATTCGAACTCTCAATCCTTGCGGAACACGGTCCTAAGCCGTGCGCGTCTAGCCAATTGCGCCACTCGCCCAACAAAACGGAGTATAACTCACGTCGAAAGAGAAGGCGATTCGATAGCGGGCCAGCGCCGGCGATATTCCATGTAAATCAAGACTATAATGACGCAATCATAGAGAGCGAGAAGAAGGAGCCGCGGCGAGTCCATGTAAACCTTTTAAAACGACTCCAATTTCAAACAGGTAGTGCAAACTGCTTTTCTGCGACAGGATTTGCATCTCGATAGTATACCTTCTATCCGCCCAGTAGGGATCGAACCTACGACCTTCGCTTTAAGAGAGCGCAGCTCTACCAACTGAGCTATGGGCGGTAGATCGGATTCTACACGATTATTGCGCGTTGAAAACAGGTTAGTATATTAAGAATGTCCGCATTTGCCATCTCGCAAATCCTGATCGGGATTGCGTTTCTTTTTGATCTCGCGTCATTTCAATTCAAAAAGAGAGAAATAACAATTGCATTTTTTGCGCTGGCGTCAGCGCTTATATCTGCACACTTCTTCTTACTCGGAGCGACTACGGCCGGGTTTGTTGCGGCGACGAGTGCATCGCGACATGCGACCAGCATTTTTACGATGCGTCCCTACATCAAATATTTCTGGATCATCGTTCTTGTCATTGTTGGCATCTATAGCTACGAAAGCGCACGAGATCTACTTCCGCTTGCGGCGGGAATAGTCGCGACATTTGCAGTATTTCAACCCGATGGGAAGTTGCTTCGAATTTTGATGATGTTCTCGACGTCTTGTTTTATTCTACTACGCCGAATACCCCGCAGCCTAATCTAGCGGGGATGCTCGTGCTTCGTAGCGACTACTTCGCAGAGTAGCAAAGGCGAGAGA
>CAYJVW010000019.1:0-17501 GCA_964373725.1 uncultured Candidatus Saccharibacteria bacterium
GCCGGTCGTGAATATGATGCTTCTCGCCACGACACTTTTTGTCGCAGGAAGTTTTTTTGTTCTACTTCGCCGAATACCTCGCAGCATGATGCGGGGATGCTCGTGCTTCGTAGCGACTACTTCGCAGAGTAGCAAAGGTGAGAGTAGAACCCTTCGTAGCTTTAGCGGAGTAGGGTTGTCGGCTTCGAAGAATTCCGCAGATACCTCGCAGCTTGCTGCGGAGAGCTTCATTGCCTGGCGTACTGACATATGGAAAGAGAACAGAGCAGCGTGGGGGTTCATTGCAGCGCTTCTACTTGGTTCATGGGCTGCATTTAATCAACAGATCATCACGGGCCGTTCCGTCTGGCATTACCATTTCGTGCAGTACGTGATTCCGCTCTGCATGATTTCCGTGCTTGCCGTTTCGTACCTGGTTTGGAGAGAGTACATTCTGCGCGTATGGCGCGGGGCGATGATCCTGTTTTGTTCTGTGACGGTGGTGTACGCAGTGTATGTCGTGTTTTCTGTTTCAAACCGTCTCGACGAATTTCAAGCGGAGCAGCGCTATGCGGAAGTATTTGAATATTTGGAAAAAGCGCAGCCCGAGTGCGTCGTTATGGTGTTGGGCGAGCGCGAGAAACTAGAACGTCTCATTCCCGCGTACACAGACTGCAATGTATACAGCACGTCTTCGATCTTTTTTGGAGTGTCAGAAGAACGCGTTCTCCATAATTTCCTGATTAGTCTTCGATTCGAGAACGTAGCGTCAGAAGATGTTCGTGACTATCTTCTTCAACACGAAGAAAGCGTACGCGTGTATTTTTTCTCAGATTGGAAGCAGCTTTTCGGCAGTGGCCACGACGCATGGTTTTTGGAAAAGATCGAGTATCTGACGCGCGAGTATCAATTGTTTTTCGCGAGGAATTTCGAGGACGAGCTCCTGAAGTACAAACTCGATTTTGTGGTTTCAGAACATCCGATAAACTCCGATGTTCTCCAGAATCTTCCCGGGCTTCATATTGCGGCAACGAGCACCAATTTCTATTTCTATTCATTGTAGCGTATAGTTTTCGCATGGCTTCGGAAAAAGAAAAATACGTCATTGTTGGTTTCGGATGGGTAGGACAGGCGAACGCAATCGCACTTAGGCAATCAGGATACGATGTCGCGTATTTTGATCCCGTTTCTCCTTTGCGACACTACGATTTCTTTGCGCCCGTGTACGATTCGCTGGAGAAAATTTCTGATATTCGCAGCAAGGATTCTGCGGACACGTGGTACGTCGTCTGTGTGGGAGACAGAGTTTCTGAAGAGGGCGTGCAGGATATATCGAATATTAAAAACGCCCTCGATTCTTTAGAGGGTGTAAAAGGCGGCATAATTTTGCGTTCGACTATTTTGCCGGAGCATCTTGAAGACTTAAGATTTGATTACTACCTGCCGGAATTTTTGCATGAAAAGAAAGCGGTCGAAGAATGCATCGATCCATACTTGTTTGTTGTCGGCTCACGTGGGGACGCGCGAGAGGAGCCATCAGTATTCGCTCTGTGGCGCAAGAGCGCGCGCAAATCTTTCAAAGGAACTCCGGAAGAAGCCTCATTCATCAAGTATTTCTCAAATCTTTGGAACGCAACGCGCATTGCCTTCGTGAATGAGTTTGGCGATGCTATCGGGCGTCCGAAGGATAAAGAGCATCTGCACAAGATCGAGAAGGTCGTTGACTTCCTTTTCGATGGAAAGAACTATTCTCGCTACGGCCGTTCGTTCGGCGGTCACTGTCTCCCCAAAGACACGCGGGCTTTTCTCGGCGCGTATAACCAGGGAGAGAACCGCACACCGCTTCTCTTTGGCGTGTATGAATCGAATAGGATTCACGAAAAACTCGAAGAGCGATTTCCGCTCATGCCGGAGTGGTATTCCGAATGGCCCGATCGGCACATCTCCGGTTGGCACGCCTTTCAAGAGCTTTTGTTTGCGATCCGAAAACACCTGCTGTATCCGGTACGCGCATGGGGAATGCGTACGCAAAAAAAATGAAAAAGATACTGATCACGGGCGGCGCGGGATTTATCGGATATCACGTTGCAGTACTTTTGTTACAAAATCCCGAGAACGAACTCGTTCTTGTAGATAATTTTTTTAGGGGAGGGAATGATGTTGATTTTAAGAAGCTCTGCGAAAATCCCCGTGTTACATTTTTAGAGTTTGATCTCACTGATCCGGCAGTATACGAGAAATTGGGAAAGGGTTACGCACATGTGTATCATCTTGCGGCGGTCAATGGCACGAGATTATTTTATGAAATCCCGCACGAAGTGTTGCGGATAAACACGCTCACACTCGTATTTCTTCTCGAATGGTTTAGAAAATATAATGTCGAGGGGAAGTTACTTTTTGCATCGACGTGTGAAGCCTATGCGGGCGCACTCGAGGCATTTGGAATACTTCCGATCCCGACTCCCGAGAATGTCCCGCTCGTCATTGCAGATCCGTACAATCCGCGATCATCATACGATGCTTCAAAGTTGATCGGCGAGCCGTTTGTGATTCACTATGCGAAACAATACGGATTTCGTGCCGTCATTATGCGTCCACACAATTTTTATGGTCCACGGGACACGAAGGATCACGTCGTGCCGGATTTTCTCGAGCGCATTGTGGAGCGAGTAGACCCTTTTCCTATATATGGCGCGGAAAATACCCGCGACTTCACCTATATTCAGGATGCGGTGGAGGCAATGCAATTGTTAATGGATTCAACAAAGACTGACGGACAGCCGATTGAAACGGTGCACATCGGAACCGCGGAAGAAATTTCTATAGAAACGCTTGCACAAAAAATGTTTGCGGTCGCCGGATGGTCGCCACAAAAAATAGATATTCATGAAGCACCGCAAGGAAGCGTGAAGCGTCGCGTTTCCGACATTAGCAAAATAAAAGCCATGTTCGGCTGGAAACCCACGACCTCGCTAGAAGAAGGGTTAAAGAAAACCTACGAGTGGTACGTAGCCAACTGTGCGTCATAAAACGCAATCCATGCCTCGATGTATTCTTTTGATCGCAGGCGCTTGAGCGTCTCCGCACCGCCCACGATTAGCTTTGCGCGCAAGGTCTCGTCACGCGCGATCCGCGAGAGCGCCGCCGCCAACGCCTTCGGATCATTGGGCGGCACGAGGAGGCTGTTTTCGTTATCAACCAGGTATTCCGTCAGAGCCACGACGTCGCTTGCGACAACGGGCTTTCGCATCTCAAATGCCTCAAGCGGCACAAGACCGAACCCCTCATAGCGAGATGGCACCGCGACAATCGAGCTCTTCTCGTAAATCTCGTGGAGCAGCGTGTTACTCGGCACTGTGCCCAAGAAGTGAATTCTCTCGCGAATGCCGAGCGAGTCCACCAGCTCGGAGAACATTTTGGGCTCGCTCTCGGCGCTTGAAGAAACAAAGATAAAGGCAGCAATGTCTTTTGCGTCGGTGTACGGGACTGCGCGCAACAACACATCCCACCCCTTGCGCAATTTCATTTGCCCGATAAAAAGCACACTTGTTCCTTTTAGAGCTTTGACTTTTTCTGCAATTTCTTTTTCGCGAGTCTCTGACGCATGATCGCGCGTATCCACCCATCGAAACTCGTCGCTTGTTTGCGGGAGATATACTGCGGGCGGCAAACCCAAACTCTCTGCAATGGGTAGATTATGCTTCGAGACAAATACGAGCGTATCCGCATGCGCAAGCGGCCAGTGGAATATGTAGCTCGAGATATAGTCGCGTACCTTCAGAGGATCCCGAAGAACGGATAAGGTAAGTTGGGACACGCTTTTCACCACTCGCTCCGGGTGCGTAGGATGGTTCAGAGGGTCATCTCGGGAATCAACGAGGTAGTGGTCGTGGAGAAGTCCATATTCAGTGCACAGGAGACGGATGCCGAACATTTTTGCAAGAATGGCGCCTATAATGCCGACACGGCTGTTGCGCAGATTGTGCACATGCACAATCGAGGGAGACGTGCGTAACACGCGCCAGAGGTCGCGAAAACCTCGGATGACATTCCCGTAGCGATAGACCGTGATTCCGGACACGCTCTCTCTCGCACTTTTTGCATCGTCAGATCCGACAATGGCGGTCACCTCCCATCCTCGTCGCGCTAAAAGCCGCGCGCTGACAAATTCGATGAAGTTCGTCATGCGATCGTTAAAGCCGTATGGTGCGATGATGAGTATGCGATCCATAGCGGATTCTTTCGCGATTATATTTACCGCGTGTCTTTTTTTCTGATAGATAGAGTTTTCATGCGGATTCGGGTTGTTCATGGTCGAGAAAGAGACCATCAAAGCGGCGTATGTTCATCGAGCGTAAAAATGAATGGACAAGTAGTTCGAGGGTACTATACGGTCCAAACTGGAACAATCGTCCCACTATAATAATCACAGAGATATATACGATAGCTCCAAGCGATAGCAGACTTAAAAAGCCGATCGCAGTGTTGAAAAATGGCACTGTAAGGGCGTACGAGGCAAACGGCAGTGGCAAGAGGCATCCTCCAAGAACGGTGAGGAGCGTACGTCCAATCCGGCCGAACTGTATCTTCAACTTTGTGATGAGATGATACAAGACGACGCATGCAGTGATTGAAACGCTCGCGAGCGCCGCGTAGGCGGCGCCCATGATGCCGAATGTCGGGACGAGGAGGAGCATAGCGCCGGCGAGCGTAAGGGAGCGGATGCCGGTATTTAGAAATTGTGTGTGTGCTCTGCCGACAGCGTTAAAAACCGAGGAAGCGAGGGAGATCGCGAGGACATCGAGCGTTGCTTCTACAACGAGAACCATCAAGAGCGGTGTCATGGCGACCCAAGCGGGACCGAACACAAACGTTACGATTGCGTTTCCCGCAATAAGTATGCAAAAAAGGTAGGGGATAGCAATTGCGGATATGATGTCCATCGTCTTATAGATTCCTTCGGCGACATGGGGTTGTGAATCTTGCACTCGCACGTAACTCGTAAAGCTTACTTTGTTGATGAGACTGATGAGAGACGAGGTGGGCGCTTCAGAAAGCGATTGCGCTTTCTGAAAGAGGCCGATGGCCGAAGGGGAAGTGAAGCGGCCGATAACGGAATCTTGTATCGTAAGCGCTATCTGTTGCACACTTTCTTGCGCGTACATCCACTGGCTGAAAGAGCGCAGTTCTTTCAATAGTCCGAAGTTGAAATCGAATCGCGGTCTGTACGAATGCAAGAGATACGTCGCGAGAGCGACGACGACGCATGAGACGATACCGGCAATAAACAGCGCCCAGTAGTTTTCAAGATAGATCGCGAGCGCTATCGCGGCGAGCGCGAAACTGCCCTTGAAGGCAAGATCGCGCAGAAAGACGCTTTTAAAATCGAGATCTCTGAAAAAGAGCGCTTGTCCAATGTTGCCAAAATTTTGGATCAAGATGCCGAGTGCGGCGAGACGTACGACGAGTTCCGCTTCGGGGATGTGATAAAAGTCGGCTATCCATGGGGCTCCAGCGAATACCGCAATGAAAATCGCCAGTGCTCGCAGGATGTTGAATGTCCATATCGCATTCAAGTAGCGCTCCATGTTTCCTTTTTGAAGCGCGGCGGTGTCGAAAGCGAAGGATGTGACGCCGTCTAGAAATGCCGGCACTATCGCGACAAGCGCAATAACGCCGAAGTCGGCGGGCGTGAGAAGGCGCGCAAGAATGATGAATGTTCCAAACGCGAGTACGCGCTGGACGATGGTATTAAGAAGCGCCCACCGTCCGGCGGCGATTGATTGCTCTAATGTTTCTTGATACATGTAATTCTTTCAAGCAGGCGGTAGGAAAGTTCTTTCATGCCCGCGTCAGCGAGAATCTCGGGTAATGGGGCGGCTCGGTTCCAGAGAGCGCTGAAGTCAACGGCAACCGAATCTTCCAGAAGGGCGGAGACATAGTGCACCAGAACTTCCTCATCATGCCGCCACTCTTCAAGTTGCCGCTTTACAAGGTACGGCAAATCCTCGAAACTTTTGCATCGGAGGACGCCGGGGATGTCATTGAAAAATACATCTCCAAAAGTAATGACCGGTTTTTTAAAGAGGATACTCTCCCATGCGTTTGTGCTGGTGATCGTTACCGTGAGTGACGCGGCGCGCGCGAGTTCAAGTCCGGAAATTCGCGGACTGATCAAATGCACGTTCGGGATCTTCAGTATCTCTTTATAGTATTGTCGTGTTCGGTACCCGACCATGCCAGGATGCTCTTTCACATAGAGCACCATACCGACGGGCAGGGATCGTGCAGTTGCACGGATGATTTCCAGTTGATTCGTATAAAACGGCCCGTATAGAAGTGTCGCGACTTCGGGCTCGATATGGAGGGGATAGTAAGCGAATCGGTCATCCCAATTCATCGGGCTATAGAGATCTTCATATCCAATGAGGCCGCGCACTCTGCGCTTAATTTTGTCCCACAGTTCCCACCATATAAAAATATCATTGTAGTCAGGGTTCCGAACGCGTTTGAGATCTCGAAAGAGCTTTTGCATATGCCAGGGAATACTGTACAGAAGATTTTCTGGACGCAGAAATCGCAAGTTTGCTCCACGCCCGGCACGCTCATAAAATCCTGGCACGGCATCTTCATCGTAGTGTGCAGGTGAAGCACGAAACGCGTGCAAAAATTCTTCCGCTTCCTTTCGAGCAGGCGACACGTGTTCGTCTTGGATTTTCTTGAATTTTTTTCTTACCCACGTGAACGTTCGATAGTCTTCGGTAAGTGCAATACGATTTCCGATTCGGGCAAACTCCATGTGAACAGATTGAATGCCCTTTTTCTTTGCAATATGATAGAGAAGCATGCTCCCCGTCGTACCAATGACGGCGGTAAGAACAACATCCGGCTTTTCCCCTTCAAGGAACGAGATAATCGCTTTTGCTGTCACTTGTAACTTCTTAAGCATGTTTGCGTGGGATAAGAGAGGAGTATCGTGCGGATATTCGCGCACCAGTTGTCCGCTCATAATCACGCGATCCACATACAGGTAGGGCCAGAGGTTGGGAATTCCATATTCCCGCTCAAGAGAGCGCAGATAGGCCATGTCAATCTTTTCACCGTAGAGCGTTTTGTGGATATCCTCCTCAAGGAGAAGTGATGTGTATAGAATGTCTTTTTGTGCAGTGAGTAATTCAAGGCTTTGTCGTGTGCTAACGTATGCGCAAAACTCTGTCTCGGGGCATAGATGTTTGATATGGCATGCCATCGCATGCCCGAGAGGCGTAAAGCGTCGATGCAGAAACAAGCATATTTTTTTTCGATGCTTCATACGTTCTTTTTGCAATACAGATTGATCTCACCTGTAACAGAGGCGTATTCTCGCAATTCCGCTTCACTGGTTAAGCGAAGTGGAATTAGTCCGTCATTTGTAATGCAATATATGGAGAATCCGAATGATTCAAGCTGCGAAAGAAACTCATGCGGAGCAACATTTCCTTTAGCCAGACTTTTTGCGTTGAATTCAGTAATAAGCTTGATATGTGGACTCGTGCGCAAGAGTCTTTCCATGCCTCTTAGAGCGATAGGTTCGCCACCCTCGATGTCCATTTTTATAAGATCAACTTTGTTGAGGACTTTTTTCGCAATAAGCGCGTCGACGGACACCGACTCAACAGTCGTTTTCCGCGCGTCGGTTCCGGGCGCAATAATGCTGTGACAACCGGTACTGTTCCGGACGTGATAGAAATCGATGCTTCCATCTGTATCTGCTACCGCTTTTTGAAAACATCTCGTATTCCGGAGCGCAGCGATGTTTTTTTCGAGAATAACGTAATTTTCGGGGTCAGGTTCGAAGCAGTATACAACGCCATTCTCGCCGACAAGCCTCGAAAAGATGCGCGAGAAATATCCTATATGCGCGCCGATGTCGACGATCTTCATTCCTGGCGTGATGAGTCTTTCGCATAGAATCACTGTCTCGCGCTCGTATTTTCTCGTAAGCATTTTGAGTTTCCACTCCCAATTGAATTTTTCCGGGAATGAAAAGCCCATCATTCTCGCAAGAACATCGACGAGCCGATTCAAGATTGTGTGGATGAGACGATTCAACGGAGGGGAGCTAAGGTACGAACGATAGATCCGACGCAGACCAGGGGCGATATCGCTTGTGTGTGCCATTTTAGGCATACTATCCAATGGAAGACCTTCTGTAAATTCGGCATAATCTCGCGCTTTCATGTCGTCCTTCTATTTTATATACTGCACGTATAAATATGAAATCTTTTATCTCGGGATCAACGATCGATCTGAGGCCGCTTTCCTTGCAAGATGTCGAAGGCGATTACGTTGGCTGGCTCAATGACAGGGAGGTGACTGCTTTTAACTCGCATGGTGCCACAGTGTATACAAAAGAAAAGGCGATTGAATACATCAATAGCGTCACAGACAATCCTATCTTTCTCGTTCTTGCTATCGTCGCTAAAGATTTGGGAAAGCATATCGGCAACATCTCGCTTCAGAATATTGATGCGCACAATCAGAGTGCGGAGTTTGCGATACTCATCGGCAACAAAGAATATTGGGCAAAAGGTGTTGGGTTTGAAGCCGCGAGTCTTTTGATCGAACATGGTTTTTCGAAGTTAAATTTGCATCGCATCTACTGTGGAACATCAGAAAAAAACATTGGCATGCAAAAGTTAGCAAAAAAACTTGGCATGACTGAAGAGGGAAGAAGGAAAGACGCTATGTTTAAAAATGGAGAATTTGTTGATGTTATCGAGTACGGGTTGGTGCGCAACTGACTATGAGCAAAAAAACCGGACCACTCTTTCCCCATCTCCAATACTGCACGCGCTGCTGTATTCCAGAGACGCAAGAAGGCGTCAAGTTCGATGAGATGGGAATTTGCCAAGCGTGTCAATCATCGGAACAGAAGATCCACATCAATTGGGTAGAGCGCGAAAGAAAATTGCGAGAAATCTTGGATAACGCAAAGTCGAGGGCGGGAAACAATTACGATTGCATCATTCCTATAAGCGGGGGGAAAGACAGTTCGTTTCAGCTCCACGTGCTCACGAAGGTGTACGGCGTGAAGCCGCTTGCCGTTACTTTTAGCCATAATTGGTGGAGTGAGAGCGGTTGGTACAACCTTCAGAATTCACTCGAGACGTTCAACGTGGACCACATCATGTTTACGCCGAGCCGCGACCTCATCAACCGACTTGCGCGGAGATCGGTTGAAGGAATTGGCGACACCAACTGGCACGACCACGCGGGCGTGGGGGCATTTCCTCTTCAAGTCGCTGTGAAATTCAAGATACCGCTTCTCATTTGGGGCGAATCGCTCGCGGAGAATTCAGGACGAGCGACGTATGAAGATCCCGTACACACATTTGATCGCGAGTATTTTCTGAAACAATCGGGCAAACTTTCTCCCGAAGAGATTGCGGGGGGTGATGTCACGCTTCGCGATCTCTACCCATTCATGGTGCCATCGCAGGAAGAGATTGAGGAGGCAGGGGTGTGGGGGATTCATCTCGGAGATTACATTTTTTGGGACGATGAGCGACAGACGGAATTCTTGCGCGATACGTATGGATGGAAGGAAACGCAAATGGAAAATACCTACAAACGCTACAAGAGTGTCGAGGACATCATGTCGGGGATGCATGACTTCACCTGCTACTTGAAGCGCGGTTATAGCAGAGCAACCGAGCAGGCAAGTCTTGATGTGCGTAATGGTCTCATGACTCGAGACGAAGCGTTTACAGTGATTCGTAAGCATGATCCAGAGCGTCCGCAAGCGCTGGACTACTATCTGAAAGTGACCGGAAGTACGGAAGCAGAATTTTATGCGGCAATGGAAAAATTACGGCTCCCGCAAATGAAAGGAGTTGATATTCCTGTCCATCAGAAAACACATAAAAATGAAGAAACCATTCTCCCGTTTCCTGAGCAGTTGATCCAGAAGTTCAATCATTCGTCCCACAGGCGTACATATTTGGACATATGAATAAACTATTTATTGAGCATTCCATAGGTGTTCTTATCGAAAAATGCACAAAGAAGAAATTATCACCACGCGACCTGAAGGAAACAGCATTGTCGAATATCAACGAACTTGATCAGAAGTATCTCGCATGGGTAACGTACGGGGGAGAGCAAAAAAGGGGACTCTACGATGTGTCCTATACGGGTGCGCCGCGTCTCCTTGAAAACATTCCCGTAGGCGTCAAAGACATTTATAACACCGCCGATTTTCCAACTCAGATGGGAAGTCCTCTGTGGAAAAATTTTACTCCCGGGAATGATGCGCGTGCCGTTTTCAATCTCAAGCGGCAGGGCGCAGTTGTCGTGGGGAAGACCGTGACGGCTGAATTCGCCGTTCATGCGCTGGATTCAACTCGCAACCCGTACGACGACACGAAGACACCTGGAACCTCATCGAGTGGCTCTGCGGTAGCGGTTGCTCTCGGAATGGTACCGCTTGCAACAGGGTCCCAAACAGCAGGATCGATCGTGCGCCCGGCGTCTTTCTGCGGCGTGTATGGCTGTAAACCATCGTTCGGCACGATCCCTCGCACAGGAACTTTGAAGACAACCGATAGCCTCGATACGCTGGGATTCTTTGTGCTTCACGCGGAAGATTTACGGCGCGGATTTGATGCTATGCGGATCAAAGGTCTTGATTATCCGACAAGCCACGCCGCGCTTAGCGACGCTGTTCGGCAATCAAAAGAAAAAGGGAAACCGTGGAGAGTTGCGTTCGTCAAAACGCATACATGGGAACATGTGCCGAAGTATGCGCAGGGGACAATGGAAAAATTCATCGCTGATCTTTCCAAAATCCCTGAAATTGAAGTCAAAGAGGCTTTTATTCCAACTGCGATGGAAAAAGCGCACGATATTCATGCGACGATCTACAACAAAACACTCTCGTACTATTTCAAAGGGGAGTACAAGAAATCAGATTTCGTGTCTCCAATCATGAACGAACTCATTGCGGCGGGTAATTCTATTTCTCTTTCCGATTATAAACAGGCGATCCAAGAACAAGATAAGCTCATTCGCGGCATGGATTCTTTTTTTAGCGATTACGATGTCCTGATTTCTCTCTCGACAGCGGGAGAAGCGCCGCTCCGCGAGGATACAGAATTGCCTGATCCTGCACTTATGTGGACGCTGACACATCTTCCCGTCGTTTCTGTCCCGCAGTTTCTCTCTCCCAAAGGGTTACCCTTTGGGTTTCAAGTTGCAGCGCGAAAATACAACGATTACCGACTTTTTAGTTTTCTCGACCATCTTCGCTTCCACGATATGATTCCAGAAGCTGGATATGTCAAGAAAATCTATGGTTAAAGCATACAAAGTCGCAATAATCGGAGCGGGGAGGATAGCGGCGGGATTCGATTCTCCGGATTCTGAACATATTCTCACGCATGCGCGCGCGTTTACCAAACATCCGCACACGGAGCTTATAGGTTTTTTTGATACCGATAGTGCAAAAGCGCAAAAAGAAGCGGCGCGTTGGAATACAAAAAGTTTTGGCTCGCAGGACGAGTTGTTTGCGGCAACGCCGGACATTGTCGTGATCGCATCCCCCGACGACACTCATTCTAGCATTTTGTCCGCCTGCGCCGAGGCTTCGGCGGGCAGGCAAAAAGCTGCAATGATGGGGCCGAAGCTTATTATTTGCGAGAAGCCAGTTGTTGCGACCTCGGAAGAAACAGCGCTCATAGAGAGCATAGAGGTACCGGTCATCGTGAATTTCAGACGGCGCTTCGACCCCGTTCTTGTGAAATTGCGAGAAAGCATACAAAGCGGCGAATTCGGGCGCGTGATCTCCGCGAATTTTCTGTACTCCAAGGGACTCCTCCACAACGGCTCCCATATGATTGATCTCGCTCATTTTCTCTTTGGCGATGTGTTGTCGGTTAAGAAAATATCCAGTATCCAAGACTGGGAAGGAGACGCAAGCGTGAGCGCATTTCTTACTTTTGAAAAATGTCCGCAATTATTTCTCACGACGGGAGACGAGCGAGCGTACT
The DNA here is from genome assembly GCA_964373725.1 of uncultured Candidatus Saccharibacteria bacterium. Classification (GTDB taxonomy): domain Bacteria; phylum Patescibacteriota; class Minisyncoccia; order Phycocordibacterales; family UBA2100; genus UBA10103. The sequence continues at coordinate 12,009 of CAYJVW010000019.1, forward strand.
CGATATGCGAATATGACATTCTTTTAGAGAAAAGACGATTTCGCTTCACTGATGAAGGATTCACGCTTACAACAGAGGAAGTCATACCGGACCCGATCTTTGTCGGCTATAAAATACTTGGGAATTCTAAATCTGAAAAAACCGGTCTTATTCGTTCGATGGAGTTATTGGCGGAGCATGCGGTCGCAGTCGCGAGCGGGAAAGAAACATCCCGCTCATCGCTCTCCGATGCGCTGAGGACGCACCAAACTTGCTTCCGCCTCGCCGCTGCGGAATAATGCACACATGGTGAAACTCGCGATCAAAGGCGGAAAGCCCGTGCGCAGCAAAAAAAAGTTGTTTCCTGCATATCGGCCGATAGGAGCCCAAGAAGTAAAGGCGGCGACGCGAGTCATCAAAACGGGTGGTATTTCCAAGTTCATTGGAGCCTGGTGTCCGCAGTTTTTTGGTGGTCCCGAAGTGCAAGCGTTTGAAAGAGAATGGGCAAAGAAATTCGGCGTGAAGCACGCGGTCTCCATGAATTCGGCGAGCTCTGGCCTGATCGCGGCACTCGGTGCAATTGGCATTGAGCCGGGCGATGAGGTCATCGTCTCTCCGTATAGCATGTGCATTTCCGCGACTGCGCCGCTTTTTTATGGCGCGGTGCCTGTGTTTGCCGATATTGAGCCAGACTATTTCTGCCTTGATCCTACATCCGTGGAGGCAGCGATCACACCGCGAACCAAAGCGATCATCCCTGTTGATCTTCTCGGACAATCGCATGACGTTGATGCCATAAATACCATTGCGAGGAAACACCGGCTGAAAGTCATTGTAGATAGTGCGCAAGTGCCCGGAGGTTTGTACAAAGGGAAACACGCAGGCACACTCTCCGATATCGGTGTCTATTCTCTCAATTTCCATAAACACATCCACACGGGAGAAGGTTCGCTTGCGGTTACAAATGACGATCGTCTCGCCGAGCGGCTGCAACTCATTCGCAATCATGCAGAAGCGGTGGTTGAAGACAAGGGCGTTACCGATCTAACGAACATGATCGGATACAACTTCCGCATGCTTGAGTTGCAGGCGGCTATAGGACGAGAACAACTTAAGAAACTGCCCCGACTCATAAAGGAGCGCCAGGAGAACTGCGAATATATTTCCGACCATTGCCGCGACATGCCGGGAATCATGCCCTCTCCGGTGCGCACACATGCGACATCCGTCTACTACCAGCATGCATTTCTGTATGATGAGAAAGTTGTCGGCGTCCCGAGAGAAAAATTTGTTGCCGCGCTCTTTGCGGAATTGCCCCCGACAAAGCTCCAAGAGGAGGAGGGGACGCTTCTGTGGGGAGGATACACAAAACCGATCTACCTCAATGCCGTCTTTCAGAAGCAGATCGCCTTCGGTTCAAAAGGATACCCGTTCAAATCGCCGTTTTATAAAGGCACGCCGCGATACGAGAAGGGCATGTGTCCTGTCGTCGAAGAATTGTACGAGAAGCGGATCATTACGCATGACAATATGCGGCCGGGCATGACAAGAAAAGATCTCGATGATGTTGTCGAAGCATTTCATAAGGTTTATAAGTATCGTAGTGAATTGAAATAGCGCTATGTCCCAAGACGATATTTTTTTCAAAGGAGAAGGCGACAGGTGGTTCGTTCGTAATCGCGACGCCTTATATGAGAATGCGCGTCCTGACGCTCCGCTTACACTTCTTGAACTGTATGACCTGAAGCCCAAAAAGGTATTAGAAGTAGGAGCGTCAAACGGCTGGCGGCTTGCGCTCATTGCCGAAAAATATGGAGCGAAGTGTATTGGCATAGAGCCGAGCGCAAAGGCGGTCGCCGACGGGAACAAAAAATTCAAAAGGATTCGCATGAAGCGCGGGCGCGCATCGGCAATACCGCTTAGGGAACAGTTTGATTTGGTCATCGTCAATTTCGTTCTGCACTGGGTTTCGCGCAAAGAATTATTGAAAGCGATTGCGGAGATAGACCGGTGTGTCAAAGACGGAGGCCATGTTATCGTAGGCGATTTCTCGCCTGACCATCCGTCGCGCGTACCGTATCATCACTTGCCGGATAAGAAGGTCTTTACCTACAAGCAAGACTACGCGGCAATATTTACCGCGACGGCTCTCTATGGCTCGGTCGCTTCTCTTACGTTCGGCCACGATGACCACGCGCTTAAGTCCGATGTTCCCGGAAAGGATCGCGGTATCGCGACCTTGCTGAGAAAATCGCTCACCGACTACTACATTCCCGATGAGCGCGGAAAGTCATGAGAAAGAAAGTGCTTGTCATCGCGCATGATGCAGGTGCTGCGAATCTCATCGCTGCGTATATAAAAAAACATCTCATAAAAGAAAAAGTTCATGCGTGCGTTGCGGGACCGGCAGCCCGCATTTTTCGAAGGGAGCGAATCCCTTTCTCACATGTACCGCACACGCGAACAGGCATTGCGAGGCTTGTAAAACAGCACAGAGACGCCGACATTGTACTCATTGGAGCATGGTGGCATACGAGAATTGAGAGCATGGCGTTGCACGAAGCAAAAAAAATCGGACTGAAGACAGTCGTCTACTTAGATTCATGGACCAATTATCGAGAACGTTTCGATTACCCCAAACGTGGCTGGAGGGATCACTTACCGGACGAGTTCTGGGTCGGGGATCGCTATGCGCGCTCGCTTGCCAAGAAACTTTTTCCGAAGAGAACGCGGATCACTCTTGTGCCGAATGAATATTTTGTCGCAGCCATACATCACTATAAAAAACTTCGTCGAAGCGTACCTCAAGATCGAGTCCTTTTTGCCAGCAATTTTTCTCGCCACACTGCAAACACACTTCAGTGGGTATTGCAAACGCTGGTAGCACGCAAAGAATCATCCAAAGTTCTAATTCGTCTTCATCCATCAGATGATCACGCGTGGTACGCTTCTTTAAGAAAGCACTATCGAGGCCATGTAAGGATCGAAATATCTTCTAACGCGGATATTGTCCGAGATCTTGTTCGCGCTAAAGTCGTTGTCGGGCCGGAAACCGTTGCACTCGCAGTTGCGGCACTTTGCGGAATTCCTTCGATACGTGTTCTGCACAAAAAAGAGAAACCTATGCTACCGTTCAAGCACATCAAGGTCGTCCGTAGCGTTAGCGCCCTACAGCGTGTACTCTAAGGTAGCTTCTTATGAAGGCATTTCTAGCTGAGACCGCGCACCTCAATCGAGCGATTGTCTCTGACGATTTCGAGAAGACGCTTCAGATCATCGGTGAGCGTATTCCGATCACGATTCACAAGTATCCCACAGGTACGCGCTGCTTTGATTGGATCATTCCTAAAAAGTGGATCATTCACGATGCGTACATCGAAGATTCAAAAGGAAATCGCGTTCTCGATTGGAAAAAGAATCCGCTGCATGTAATTATCGGATCTTTACCCGTTACAAGACAAAAGATTTCCCGGAAAGACCTTTTGGCTAGAATTGATACAAATGATCGATATCCAGACTTAATCCCGTATCGCTTTAAATACTACGAATTGGATTGGGGATTCTGCATGGCAAAAAAAGACCTGAAGAAGTTAAAGGACAAAGAATATTATATCTGTATCGATTCAGAATATGATGATGGCCATTTGCTGGTCGGCGAACACGTCATACATGGAGAAAGTGAAAAATCGATTATGCTACTTTCGCACATCGATCACCCAGGACAAGTGAATGATGGCTTGGCAGGGGCTGCCGTTCTCTTAAGGTTAGCGGAGAAACTCAAAGGCACTAAGCCGACCTACACGATACGTGTGCAGTTTCTCTCGGAAACGATAGGTTCAATCGCGTATCTTCATAATAATCAGAATATGCCGGCTCGAATCCTGGGAGCCGTATTTTGCGAGATGCCGGGAACACGTGCGTATCCGATCGTTCTTCAATACTCGAAGCAAAAGAACTCGATTCTCGATTCCATTGCTGCCGCGGTCTTGAGACGCTCTGGAGAAAACGCGGTATTTGCCGATTGCTTTGATCACGTTGTGAATGATGATGGTTTTTACAACAGTCCCGGAATCGATATACCATGTATTTCGCTCTCTCGCTCAAAAAGTCTGACGCCAAAAGATTGGTACCATTTCCCTTACTATCATACGAGCGGCGATTCAATAGAGCACTTTGATTTCGAACAGGCTGAAAAATACCTCTCCTATCTTGAGAAGATTCTCGATATTGCGAATTCAAATAGAAAGATAACAAAAAAATATCGGGGTGTTCCAAACCTCTCGCGGCACAAACTATGGCCTGACTGGAACATCCATCCGGAAGAGTCGCAGGGGATCACTGACATCCTTTTCTATCTTGATGATGGGGAATCTATTTTTGACATATCTCAAAAAGTCGGTGTACCATATGACAAGGTTCATGCATTTATTAAAAAACTCGAAGAAAAAGACTTGGTGAAGCTCGAGATCATTCAATGAAGATTGCACTTTTTACAGGGACAGCATATAGGCATCTCTTCTATGCAAACACGATTGCCGAAGCCGCCGATGTCGTACTGCATGTAAAAACCATACGCAGCAATGTGCTCACGGACGAAATACCAGATTCAGAATTTAATCAAAGTGACCGGCAGCTTTTAAAAGCACATAGCGATCTCCGGTTAGCGAAGGAAAAAGAGTATTTTCTGCCTAAAGCAGATGAGACTTTGCACATTCCCGTATCGTTTGAAGTGTCCATGAAGGATCTTAACAGCGTACGTGTGATCGAAGCAATCGTTGCAGCAAAGCCAGATGTTGTGCTCGTGTACGGAACAGGTCTATTGAAAGAAGCGCTTCTTGCCGTGATGCCAAAATGGCTTATCAACTTGCACGCTGGTCTCTCTCCGTACTATCGAGGCGCTGCGACGCTCTATTGGCCGATCTACTTCATGCAGCCACAGTCGGTTGGCTTTACGTTGCATCTTATCGATAAAGACATTGATCACGGTGCGATCTTGCATCAAAATCGTCCTGACATTAAAGCTGACGATTCAATTCATGATCTTGGTTGTCGTACGATCGTTGTTGCTGCGAATGATGTGCTGAAGTTGCTTCCCCTCATTGAAAAAGATGAAATTCAGTCTCGTGCACCAACAACCGAAGGAAGGATATTTTACGAACGCGATTTCAAGCCGTATCATCTGCGAGTGACAAATGCCCTGATGAAGCAAAAGCTTTTCCGCGAATATCTTGAGAACCGACACCTTTTCCCTGATCCCAAGATCGTGCAACAACTGACCAACGAGAATTTAATTGTGGTGCCATTTAGGGAATAGATAAATTTAATCACATTAGACACGTATGCCTTTATTCAGTAGTTTGCGTTCCTTACAAATTATTCCCATTTTGTTAGCGGGAAGCGTACTTTTTCTTGCATCAATGACGATCGCCAGTATTATTTCTGGCTCGTCGAAAACGAATATATCCAATAATGTAACAATCACCCAGCTAAGCATTGGAGTTCCTGATGATGTCA
>CAYJVW010000020.1:0-1068 GCA_964373725.1 uncultured Candidatus Saccharibacteria bacterium
GACCCGAACGTCGGCTGGTGCAACGTGAACAATCAATCGGTTATTCAGATGTGGATCGATAGGTGGAAGATGTAATATGCGCTCTCAATTTAGCAAATTACCTTTTGTCATTCTCTGTGGCGCCATCTTCACGTTTATATTTTTACCATCTACCGTGTCCGCGCAAGCATGCAATTTCAACTACGGAAGTATAACTCCAAACTGCAGAAATGTTCACTTGAGCACGGCAGGGCAAGTAATCAAAATTATAGATACAAGCTGGGAGACAAGCGGAAATTGCACTGACAGTGACAAACAGCAAATACGCTGCTTCGAGCAGAGAGGAAATGTTGTGGTGCCGCAACAGACAATAGACAACGAGAAGGCCGCGAAAGAATTTAAAAGTACCAAATGCTGGTATACCACCGGAACATGGGGTGATTTCATGGATTGTCTGTGGTATTCCTTTATCGCCTTTTTCGGCGCTATCCCGATCAGTATCGGCATATGGCTCGTCACGACATTCGGCGGACTCTTCAACTCGACTGTTGACTATACGATCGTTCAGTTCGCATCAAAAGTCTACTCTTCCGTTGAGGACGGCATAAACGTCGCGTGGCAAGCGTTCAGAGACGTCGCGAACATCGTTATTATCGGAATGTTTACGTTCATCGCGATTTCGATGATCCTCGGGAACGAGCGGTACGGTGCGAAAAAAATGGTTGCGCGAGTACTAGTCATCGCCGTGTTAATCAATTTCAGCCTTCTCTTCACAAAAATAATTATAGATTCATCGAACTTCACCGCTAAAGTCTTTTACGACGCTTCAAGTATACAGACAGGGGCAGCAGGCACTCTTCCCGGTATTGGCACAGATGATATCTCAAAAAGAGGAATATCGGGAAGATTCTTGGATGCGATGGGTATTACAACATTCAAGAAAACAGAAGATCTTGTCTTCAATCTCGCCAAAGGCCAAAAAAGTGGGTGGCTCGCACTTGTATATGGCATTTTTATTGGTGTCTTGCTCCTTCTGATAGCTTTTGTGTTTCTGTATGCGGTATTCCTACTTATCGCCCGTGCCGTTCT
>CAYJVW010000020.1:1168-4378 GCA_964373725.1 uncultured Candidatus Saccharibacteria bacterium
CGCGGCGCGGGAGCATTGGCGCGAGTAACATACCCGACGAAGGACACACCATGGTGGTCGCCACTAAGGCCCTTTCATAAAACGATGGGTGGACTTGAAAGAAGCAGTTTCGATGCACGAAAAATACCAGGAGTGGCATATGGCGCGAAATATGCTGGGCTTGATATCGGGAGGGACAGAGGGAGAGGTGGGTATGTTCAGTCTATTGAAGATAAGGAAAAGAAATTGCTTGAGCGAGAAACCGCGATGGCTAAGTTAGTGGGCACAAAAACCAACGCCGATATCGCCGCCCGACGCGACCATGATGCGAAAAAAACCAAGGACGAAGATGCTCAGCAGAAAAGAAACGACGAACTAAGAAGACAGATGGCAGAAGATATTGGAGCAGCGAGAGATGAGGGAGCTAAACATGACGAGGAAAAAACGGCACAGAAGGGAGGCGCAGCGGGAACCGGAACGCAGCCCACAACGCGGCAGTCTGATGCTGATGCCACAGAAGAAAAAGAGCGCGCACAAATAATTCGCGAGGTTTCGCAGGGGGTCCGAACGGGAATGCAAGAGAGTAGAATTCAAGCAACGTTGTCGCCAGAAGAACTAGCCCGCCAACAAGTAGGTGCGAAACACGAGGGAGAATCCACAAGGCGCGAAGAAGAAGCCAAGATTCAAAGAGTTAAGGGGCTCGCTCAAGCAGCTGGTCGTGAAGAGATCGATAAAGAACTTGCAGAACGTTTGGATCCAATAGCAGAGAGGTATATGAAGGCGAAGAAAGCGCTGGAAGAAGGCGAGGTAGAACTAAAAAGGATACAGGCGCGAGAGTTTATCGATCCCGCTATTGCGCGCAGGCGCGAATACATAGAGAGCATCCCGAATCAGTACAACCTTTTCACGTTCCCGCTCGATCTCGGTAGAACACGCTCATACGACCTGAAAAAGAAAGTAGAGGGTGAGGTCATCAAAACCAGAGAGCAAAGAGTGCTTGAGCAACTAATTAAAGACGCAGATAAAATTAGGAGCCAAGCAGGGAGGATTGAGGGCGCCGCGGAGAAAATTGCAACAGCTCCACCTCAAGTCCAAACGCCACCTGCAAAACCCGCATAAGATATGCAGAACGACACCAAGAAAATCCTCGAAGAACAATTTGATGCGCTCCCGAAAGTGGTGCGGGACGCGATCATGTCCGGTCATGTCGAGGAAAAATTCCAAAAACTTGCGGAAAAACATAAGCTGCACCTAGACCAATGGCAACAGGTCGAGAATCTCATCATGCTTACCGTGCTCGGTTTGTCGGAGCCGGAAAATCTCGTCGGCAAGATAGTTGCGGAAACAAACATCGGCAGAGAGCGTGCCGACGAGATAGTAAACGATGTAGCGGTTACGGTTTTCAAACCGATACGCGAAGAGCTCGAGCGAGAACTGGGACACCCGAAAGCAGTGGAAGAGCAACTGTCGGATGTAGAGAAAGTGAGAGAGGAAGTACTCGCACAAGCGGGAATAGGGGTTAAGGGACAGGGGCTAGAAAAAGAAAATCCAGCGGCGAGCCCCCAGTCCCCAGTCCCCAGTCCCCAGTCCCCAGTTGGAACTCCGCCGACTGCCCCGCCGACCGGAAAAGTAGCTCGGGCACCCGCATCAGGCGCATACAAGCCGGGAGAAACAAGCGCCGCCCGCGCGGATGTGCATGACGACCCATATCGCGTTCCGCCGGTATAGACCCGTCTAAGTTCCAGATTCCAATTACCACGTTCCAAACACTTGACATGTATCCCTTAGGGGATACACTGCATACTGTGAGTAATGCGACTGCAAAAAAGACAGCGTATATCCGCGCACGAGTGCGGCCGCACATAAAAAAAGACGCCGAGCGCGTCTTGGATCGCCTTGGCATAAGCACAACAGACGCTATTTCGGTGTTTTTGAGCCAGGTATCATTGCAAGACGGTTTGCCGTTCGACGTAAAGGTTCCCAACAAGACAACGCGAGCGGCGTTCGCACAGCCACGGAATACCATGAAATCATTCGATAGCGTTGACGAGATGTTCGAAGATATACTAGGGAAGAATTGGCGAAAAAAGTGGAAATAATGCTCCATGAAGCGAGTTTTCATTGCGGACCTGTTCGAAAGCGATCTTGACCGAATGGCGCGCCGCGGACATAAGCCCAGCCGTGCATATGCACTCATTGCACATATTCGTGAACACGGCCAAGCGCCCACACCTGCCCGTCCGCACAAACTCTCCGGCGTATGGGCTGGCTATTGGGAATGCCACATAGGGTTCGACTGGCTCCTCATTTATACTGTTGACGGCAACACAATAACGCTCTGGCGAACGGGCACTCATGATGATTTACTAGGCTAAAAATCGAAATCTCATGAAAAAGAAAAATACAAAGTCCCAAACAGGAAACTCAACTGCGCATTGGAGAGCGCCAGATATTGTCGATATGGCCGGTTCTCTCAAACCTCGAAAGCGGAAGGCGATGAATCCGGTAAAGATCCGCGAATATATGGAGAAACATTACCAACGCGCCTAAGATTTCGTTAATCTTCAGCAAGCTCTAAGTTCCAAGCTCCCAGAGTCACTTTTGTGACTCTGGAACCGCCATCGGCTTTCCTTCTTCTCCCGGGTTGAACATCTTGTACATCAGTTCTATAGCTTCCTCGGTGCCGAGCTGAACGGTGCGCACACCGGTACGGATGAGACCTTGCTGCACGATGGCGATCCTCTGCTCCAGCTGTGATACCTGTTCTTCAAATGTTCGATTCTCTTGCTCGACATTTCTTTTCCCTTTTCCGAATGGAAGATTTCCTATGATGCCCTTGCCGGTTTGTATCATGGCCGGTGAATACGGGACGACTAAAAAGAAGTTTTTAGTCATGATATTCGCCGCTTCCGTGAAGCTTTTGATGAAGCCGATGTACTCGCGGATCTGGATTCGCATCAGGTCGTCAAGCTGCTGCTTGAATTGCGCTTCCAGGGTTGCGATGTAGGGGCGTATGTCGAGCATGCGCGATTGCACGAAGATCTGGACGGAGAAATCGAGTGAATTGAGGAAATTCTGGAATTGCACAATGAATGCCGTCTGCTCATCTTCCGATTTCAGCGCGAAGTTTAGGGATGATGCCAAGAGTACTGCGCGCAATCCCCCGTCTTTCAAGACGACCACACCGTCCCGCACCTCCTTGATCGGCACAAAATCCTGTGTCGCTTTGCT
>CAYJVW010000020.1:4478-17442 GCA_964373725.1 uncultured Candidatus Saccharibacteria bacterium
CGGATCGGAGCGACAATACGGTCACGAGGGGAGAATTCTTCGCGATCATCATCGCTGGCGACTCCCGCCGCGATCTTCTCTTTTATATCAAGACTCCACGCGAGCTCGTGCAATTTGCTCTCCGACAGTTTCGGCACATACACTTGGAGCGGCACCGCGTCGGGTTCCAATCTTCGAGCCTCGAGTTTTTTATTCCTCCTCTCGTCTTTCCAGAGGTACAATTTTGAGCGGATGAAATAATAGAAGCCGTGCTCGAGCGCCATAATGAACGGCCGGCCGTTGTATTGCAGGAACGCGAGCGCCGCTCCGAGACCGAGCGCTCCCCCGATAAGGGGCGCCGCGATGTATATCGGCAGCACTCTCCATATGAGGTATGAGAGTCCTGCTCCTCCGGCCACGTAGACGAACTGCTTGAATGTCAAGGGACCGAATATCTTGTCTTCGACTTCGATAAATTGAGGAACTTGGAATTGCATACTATGTACGAATGAACGGAAAAACAGAGTAATCGTACCATATGCCGGACTTGCTGCTTAAAGATGCGATATAATGGACAAGTATCAAATCGCAAGTATCAGGTAGCAAGGAAGTATCAATGTCTAGGTATCAAACTTATTCACCTGATACTTGTTTGATACTTGATACTTGATACTTTTGTTCATGGCACTCTTGGATTTATTCAAAAAGAAAGGCCCTCCGCCGGCAACGGTCTTGCCGGTGTTGCCGGAAGAAATCTATCGAACCGGCATATTGGATCTACAGGACGTTATTGCGCCACACGCCTTGCGCATCAGTCCGCGCGAGCTTGATCTCGGAGAAAAGATCGCGCGGACATTCTTCGTCATTTCGTATCCGCGCTTTCTCACGACGGGCTGGTTCGCGCCTATAATCAACATGGACAAGGTGATAGACATCTCAATATTCATACATCCGATGGATACGAACGAAATGCTTCGGAAATTTCAAAAGAAGGTAGCGGAGGTGCAGAGCCAAATCTCGACGCGCGAAGAGAAAGGCATGGTGCGCGATCCGATGCTGGACACAGCGTACGCCGACCTCGAACATTTGCGCGATTCGCTGCAGCAGGCGCAGGAAAAGATCTTCGAGGTCGGTCTCTATCTCACGCTCTACGGCTCGACGCGCGAGGAGGTGGATAAAATAGAGAGCGAGGTGCGCTCGGTTCTCGAATCGCGTCTCGTCTACATAAGGCCGGCGCTCTTCCAACAAGAACAAGGATTCCGAAGCGTCCTGCCAATTTCGACGGATGAACTGAATGTGCACACAAAACTGAATTCCGCGCCGCTTTCCTCTGTCTTTCCGTTTATTTCATTCGACCTCACGTCCGACAGAGGAATTCTGTACGGCATCAACCGCCACAACTCATCTTTGATTTTGTTCGATAGATTTTCTTTGGAGAATTATAATTCGGTCTGTTTCGCAAAATCGGGAGCCGGTAAGAGCGCCCGCTGGGATGCGCCGGTACTAATCAAACAAAAAGGAGAAATTTCACAACAAAAAATCGGCCCTCTGATCGAAAGAATTATTAAAAAGCGGGGATGTGTAAGAATAGATGAAGAGCTAGAAGGAGTAATCGATCCTGATATTGAAGTTTTCAGTTTTGATAAGCAAATGAAAGGAAGTTGGAGCAAGGTGTCCATAGCGGCTCGGAAAGATGCCCCGGATGTTTATTACACGTTCATAACGAAAAGTGGACGTGAAATTACCACGACCGCCGATCACAACATGCTCATTCTGCGTGATGGAAAAGTGATTGCTGCAAAAAGCGAGGAAATCAAAGAAGGAGAGTATATTCCGTTGCCGCGCAGCGTGCATCTGACGCCATCTTCGACACAAAAGTTTATTATTAAACAGCCGGTGACCAAAGAATTTGGGTCGCTCCTCGGTTGGATAGCATCGGAAGGAACAATCACGAGACGCGCAGTAGTTATCAGCAATACCGATCCGGAATGTCTTTCTCACATCGAACATTCCGGTCGGGCTACAGGGTTTAATCCTTGCCGTTATGCCCGACAGGTTGCTATAAACCACACCAAATTGGTCTGGCGCCTCGACGAGCTTGGAGCTACAGGCAATTCAAAAAATAAACGTGTTGCAGATTTTCTCTTCGGCTCGTCGCATGAAATAATCGCCGCATATTTACAAGCATACTTTGAGGGCGATGGGGGTGTTGAGGAACATGAAATCACCGCTCTGTCTAAATCCAAAGAGCTGATTTCTGGTCTTTGCTACTTGCTTTACTATTTCGGAATAATCGCGCGGATACAGAAACGACAGAAGAAATACGCAAAGACAGGCCGGAAAAGGACGTTTTGGCTATTGAGGATTTCCGGTCAGGACAATCTTCGCAAATTTCAAGAACATATCGGCTTTATTTCGACGCGTAAAAAGGAGGCGCTTGCGAACATCGCACTAAAAAACGGAAATACAAACTGCGACATTGTGCCTGGATTGCAGCCGCTCGCGAAAGAGCTCGGGGCACTCTTCGATTCACAATTATCCGATATTTCCGATTTTTCCGCACTCAAGCAAGGACACGATCTGTCCCCGCAGAGACTTGGCACGCTCGTGGAGAAAATGGAGGCGCGAATACAGAGATTCAACAACCTCTATCCGTTCATGCAGCAGCTGCGCGATCTGCCTACAATTCAATCAATCGTTGAAAAAGCGGAGAAAAACCGCGACCTGAACCGTAAACTCATCGAGACATTAAGCAGCTCGTGGTTCACCGTGAAGCAAGGAATGCCGCCACGCACAAAAAACGCGCTAAAAATCTTTGCGACAGCTGAAACTGCTGCTCCTGAAACCATTACAGAACTGAAAAAGATAGTCACTGACGGCGTCGATCAGATGCGAGTACATGCGAAAGATATTCATCCGTTCCTCTCGCTCTCTCTGCGGGGAGGAAAAGATAATTCATCATACGAAATGTTCCGCGCTGCCGGTGAATTTATCGCACATGAATACCATAAAACGCTCCGAAATATGCTCCGCATCGAGGAGATCGTCGCCATGTTCAAAACTCTGGCACATGCTGATCTCTTTTGGGATCCAATTGTCTCGATAGTGAAAAAACCGAACAAAAAAGACAAATACGTTTACGATTTAACTGTTGATAACGAAGTATTTCTCGCGGGTCATGCGGGCATGTTTGTGCACAACTCATACACCACAAAATTGGAGATTCTTCGGTCTCTTATGTTCGATACCGAAGTCATCGTGATAGACCCGGAACGCGAGTATGAGTATCTCGCGGAAACCGTGGGTGGACGCTACTTCAACATTTCGCTCTCGTCGGAACACCACATAAATCCATTTGATCTCCCCATCGCGCGGGAAGACGAAAACCCCGGTGACATTTTGCGCAACAATATCATCACGCTCGTGGGTCTCTTTCGCATCATGCTCGGCGGACTCACACCGGAAGAAGACGCGATCATCGACAGAGCAATAACGGAAACATACGCGCTGAAAGATATCTCCTCCGAGGCAAATTTTGCTCTGGTGGAGCCGCCGCTTCTTTCAGACTTCGAACTCGTTCTTTCGGGCATGGAAGGAAGCGACTCCTTGGTCGCACGACTCTCTAAATACACGAAGGGCACATGGTCCGGGTTCATGAATCGTCCGACAAACGTCGACATGAATAAAAAACTTGTCGTCTTTTCGGTGCGCGACATGGAAGACGATCTGAAGCCCGTCGCGATGTACATCATTACGCACCACATCTGGAACACCGTGCGCAAAGAGTTGCGAAAACGTCTTCTCATTATCGACGAAGCGTGGTGGATGATGAGGAGCCAGGACACGGCGTCATTTCTTTTTTCGATCGCAAAGCGAGGCCGAAAATACTACCTCGGTATCTCTACGATCACCCAGGACGTGTCCGACTTCCTCAATTCGCCGTACGGCATCCCTATGATCACGAACTCGTCGATCCAGCTTTTGCTGCGGCAATCACCGACGTCAGTTGACTTGGTGCAGCAGACATTCAAGCTATCGGACGAAGAGAAATACCTACTGCTCGAGTCGGATGTGGGGGAGGGAATCTTCTTCGCGGGGTTGAAACACGTAGCAATAAAAGTGATCGCATCGTACACGGAAGACCAGATTATCACGTCTGACCCGTCGCAAATACTCGCTATTCGCAAAGCAAAAAAGGAACATGCGCAGGCAAACGAAGTTTCGCAGGAAGCGGCACCCTCTCTCACGCCGAAAACGCGAGAGGCTGCAGCGATACTTGAGACCGCACAGCTACCTCAAGAATCTCATGCCGCTCCCGGCACAGACACTGCTCCACAAGGCGGCTCGCCGATATTAAACGCTGCGTCTATTCTCGAGCGACCTGGGGATTAGCGCCTGCCCGCACACTAAGTTTGTCGTGACTACTATGAACACTGTGCTGTACGTTCTCAAGAAATATTTCGAAGTACAAGGATTCCAGGGGTCGCTGGATTTGTCTCCGCGGGAATTACGACAAACTTAGTGTGCGGGCATGGAGCAGAAAATCGGGCCTGGAGGTAAAGGATTTTTATTTGTTGTGGCGGGCATTACCGATGCGCTGCAAGTGTTTCTGACATGGACGGTCATCCTCATTCCGCTCACTCTATTTATTTCAATTGGCGCATGGATCGTCATTGGCCTCACGCTTGCTCACTATGGAGCCGGACCTATAAAGGGACGAAACGCGATGAGATCGATTCTGACGTCTGTCGGTGAAATTGTACCCGGGTTAAATTCGATACCGTTTTGGACCGTGTATGTAGCGGTTTCTATATACCTGCATAACCGCCGCATTGCCGCATAGGCGGTATAATACCTGGAATGGCATTGCGGTCTTTTGTGTTTGTCATGTTCGCGCTCGCACTGATGGTTGCGCTCCCTGCGAATGCGCAAATTAATTTGCCTCCGACTACAGGACCACTGTTGCTCCGAATAAGCCCGAGTAATCCTGAGCCCGGTTCTCTTGTCCGTATCACGCTGTCAAGCCTCACGTACGACTTATCGCAATCAGACATAGCGTGGTACGCGGACGACCGGCTGGTGGCGCAGGGTCCTGGTCTTATTACGACAGACGTAACGCTTGGAGCTTCGGGCACGGCGACGCATGTGGTTACGCACGTTACGGAGAACGACACGAATATCGGAAGTGCCGAGGTCTACCTCAATCCGGCAGAGATTGATCTGTTGTGGGAATCGGATTCATACACTCCGCCTCTGTATAAGGGCAAAAAGCTCGCATCCCCCGGCTCAACGATTCATGCCGAAGCCTACGCAAGACTTAGAGATGTAGACGGCAATCTGATACAGCCGAAAGACTTGATATACGCATGGCGTCGAAACGACACGCCTGTAAAGTCCGCCTCCGGCCGCGGTAAATTTCAGGCAGCATTTCCTGCTCCGCTTCTCTTTGATACCGACACGATCTCAGTCGAGGCAGTATCACAGGACGGGATTGCGCGCGCAGAAAGTAGCGCACGTATTCCATCCGTTGACCCATTCGTACTCCTCTACCAAGACCACCCTCTTTTTGGGATTCTGTTTAATGCTGGGCTTGGTCGTTCCACGACTTTGCCGGATGTCGAGGCGGCGTTTGCGGCAATCCCCTATTTCGCACCGAAAATCAGCAATCCTGATGACAGGGTTCTCGTCTACGAATGGCGCGTCAATGGCGTCGTAATTCCTGCTGATCCCGCCTCTCCTCACCGACTGACAATCAACGCGGAAAATTCATCGGGCCTTGCTCGCATCGAACTCTTAGTCTCGCACCTCGCCGATATATTCATGAGCGCGAAGGGTCGATGGGATATCCTGCTGAACGCGGGGCTCGGCGGCACCGGTATAGATCCATTTGCCCCCAATACTTCCCTATGAATACGATGGACTGGTCACGTGTTTTCAAATATGCGGCGATCGCGCTTGTCGTCATTCTTTTTTTGGTGCTCAGCAGCTGGTATATATACCTTCGGAACGAAACATCCACGATCGAAGGTGCAGCCGAAGGACGCGGGTTTAGCGAAGGCACGCCCCTACCCTCAAGTTCGCTCGGCAGCATGTTCGGAAATATCGCGGGATTCAGAAATTCTGACGATCCGGTGAGTGGAGAAACGCTCGTAGTTGAAAGTGATGTTGGTCTTTCCGGTACTATTCGCTCTTTCATATCGCGTCTTTTTGGACGCCAAAGTCAATCTAGGGAAGGGGGTGTCTCCAATTTCTCCAGCACCGTTAAAAATGCATTCAGCGACCTTGTATCCGGACTCGTGCCCGAGAACGAAGCGCCAGTGCCGCCTCGGCCGCCGCGCCTATGGCATGCGCAGAAAACTCCTATCTCTGGGTTCGGATTTCTAGAAAACGCATCAACGACACTCCGCTTCATGGAGCGCTCGACCGGGCATCTCTTTGACATCAATCCGGAGACAGGAACCGTTCGAAGGATCACAAACACTCTGATCCCAAAGGCCTACGAGGCATCGTTCGCAAACGATGGGTCGGTGATCGCTCGCGTGATGGACGGCGAGACGGCAGTAGTATTCTTCGGCATTGTCGGAACATCGGCAACCGGAACGCCAGCGACTCTTGCGTTGACGGACCTTGGAGAAAGCGTTATCGAGATCATACCGAGCAGAACTGCGCGTGAATTTATAGCTCTCATCCCCGAGGCAGATGGCTTTGCGTTGATCCAGTCCGGCTGGAGAGGGGAGAAGCCGCGACGTCTCGCCGAAACAACACTTCAGGGTTGGCGTCTCCACTCCACGCGCGAAAAAGTAATAATGTCGCAGGATCCGGCAAGTACCATCCCGGGTTATGCGTATGTGGTCGGAACAAATGGCACTCTCTCTCCGCTCGCACGAGGAATCCCAGGGCTCACCATCCTCCCGCATGACTCATCAGACGCGCTTCTTATAGGCTCCGATAACGGAAGCGTCTTTCTCTCCGCACGAACGGCAACTTCATCGAAAGCACTGCCAATTCGGACGATAGCGGACAAATGCGTGTGGGCGCCCTCCTCCAAGAAAGCTACGGAGGGCAAGCCAGGTTCGCTCATCGCCTACTGCGCCGTGCCGGAGAGTATCGCATCAACGCGCTTTATCGACGAATGGTATCGAGGCACGTACCACACGGAGGATTCATGGTGGAAGGTTGACGCAGGGGCGGGGACTGCAGAGCTTCTTATATCGCCCCGAAGCGAGATGAGTATCTCGCTTGACGTTTCGAGCCCGAAGATCGACGATGGAGGAAACTATCTCGCGTTCATGAACAGGCTCGACCAGTCGTTGTGGGTTCTTCGGATATCAGACCAGTAATATGGACCCCCGTTAGAGGCCCACATATATGAATGACAACAATTCACGACACCACGAAATACAATCTGCGAGGTCTCTAGCGGGGCATGCCTCTAACGGGGTGAAAAAAATACTCTCACGGCTGCGGAGCGTATCTCTCTTTCAGGGGTTCGTATCGCTTTCAAAGATCAGTGGAGATAATTTTGCACCGTTTCTAACGACTGCCTTCAACAGCCAGAACTTTCCCACGTTCATAAATGCGGTGTTCAAGGCTTCGATCGCCGTCGGCGCAATGCTTGCCGTTCTTCAGCTGGCCCGCGCGGGCTTCATGTACATGGGAGGAGAGTCGTGGGGAACGAAAGAAGCGGCAAAACAGATCATGCGGCAGGCTGTCATGGGGCTTCTCCTCTTGCTCGGCATTTGGCTGATCTTGAATCAGATCAACCCGGACATTCTCGACTTGAATATTTTGCGGAACGTCAAGTAACTCCGGCAGAAAACGGCGCGTACAGCATTAACGAGAGAGGTTACGCTGCCGTATACCTGATGACAACCCTCCGACTTCGTCCCTCCCCCTGTGATTCGGTTTTTACGTTCGGCGCGTCCGAAAGCGTTGTGTGCACGATGAGACGTTCATACGCGCTCATGGGCGAGAGCTCCACGTCGTATTGAAACGAACGTGCGCGCTCGGCCATCATAAGAGCTTTCGCCTGGAGATCTTTTATTTGTTTCGAGCGGTAGTCATTCACGTCCACAAGAAAGTGATGATCTTCCGGCAATTCTAAACCAGTCTGCGGGGCAAACTGGTCAAGCAAACCGCTTTCGGCTGTTTTAGCCAAACGTTTCTCAACAATTTTTTTAACGACATGGTCGAGCGCATGTACCGTATCTCCATGCACCCCGATAAGCGCACGCGCGTCATCGGACTGGACCCTAAAGACGGATTGGCCGGCTATCTCCTCGTGTTGTATGCCATTGTGAGTGGCCCCCATCGCTGTAAGTACTTCCTTGAGTGCAGTTTCGACAGTGTTATTAAGATCAGACTTCATGGAAGGGACTGTACCACTAACGGGCAAAGGGAGCTAGTTTCTCAAAAAATCCTGAGCACTAAATCCTAAATCCTAAAAAAATTCGAAGCACGAAACTCGAAACAGGCTCATGTATGATTCCTACTTTTTGTGCTTGTTTCGGATTTAGATATTAGGATTTAGAATTTTCCTTGAAGCGCCTCCCCATTGCAAATTCTTGCAGGATCATAAACGTGTTGCTCGCGATCAAATAGAGAGGAACGGCCGCGGAAACGGTGTACGAAATGCCTGCGATCATGACCGGTAATACGTAGCGCGCTTGCAAGTCAAAGCTTCTCGCCATATCCCCCGAGAACGAGCCGTCTCCCTTGCTTGCAGGTTTCCGCGGACCCATTGAGAGGCGCGCGTATATAAGCTGGGTCGCGCCCGCAAAAAACGCAAGTACGGCGCTTCGAGAACCCATATCGATCAGATTCAAGAATTTCATATTCACGTCTTCGGGAACGGGAACGAACGCATACAGCAGATCGGCATGTACCGCTGGCAATCCGCCGCGCCAGAATACCCAGTACAGACCAAAAAGAATAGGCAATTGCAACAGCACCAAGAAGAAACTCGCGAACGGTCGGATGTTGCGCTCGCGATAGAGCGCGAAGATCGCGCGCGCCTGCTCCTCCTGTTTGTCTTTGAACTTTACTTTTAACGCCTCGATCTCGGGTGCCACATCGCGCATCGCGGTTTGCGTGCGCACCGCTTGCCTCGAGAGAGGGAACAGGATAACCCGCACGACAATCGTGAGCATGATCACCGCAAACCCTACATCATGTGCAGGCACGATATCAACAAAAAAAACAAGCCCGTTGTAGAGCGGGTTGTAGATGAGGGTATTAAATGCCCCGGATATCATAGGTTCCAGAGATTGTAGTCTACTTTGCACTGTGGCGCGAGACGGCTTCCTGCACGAGCCTCTCGATATCGCGTTTTAATTCCGCGTACGATGCGTGGAGCGCTGGAGGCTTGATCCGGACGACAAACGCGGCAGACACGTTAGTGCTCTGAAGTGCGATTCGGAGCATGTCGCGGCAACGGCGTTTCGCTCTGTTGCGATCGACCGCGCGGCGCGCTGTCTTTTTTGCGATCACGCACACATGTTTCGGACCCGCGCCGCTTGGCAGCTTCGCTGCCGCTAACGAATGGAACGAGCTCTGAAAGTGTCTGACCTCTGATCCCGCGATTATCTTGGAATCGCTTCGCCTGATCTTGTGCTGCTTCGACGTCACACCGAGAGCCGTGCACGGCCTCTCCGACGCCGGCGCAAAAGAATCCGTTGTCCATTTTTACTCTTTGATCGTATACGAAATCCGTGTGTTCGCGCACGTTTGCGTTTCTTTGGCTGGTATGTTCTTTTCATAGCGACTAGCGCGTAGCGTATAGCGTTTAGCAAGAAAATGCAAATTTCTCTTTTTCTGTACGCTAACCGCTCTACGCTTGACGCTACTTTCTTATCCCCACCCTATCCACACCTTGTAAACATTCCTGAAATAACGCCGATACTTCCCGTGCAGGTACATGCGCGTATAATGTCTGGACTATCCGTGCGCTATGTCCCAACCTCACTTTTGCAACAAACATCTGACGCCTATCTACGGCATCCACTTTGAATTGCTCATCTCGGCAGCGCGCTCCGCTCAACAAGGAACGGCCTATTCGGCTCCGCGCGCTGAATGTGCCATAACGGCAAAGCTGGGGCGGGATCGCTAAGAACCTCTACCATATGATGTCTAACCGTGAACTCTGGCAGAATGCTTTGGTGCAAATAGAATTGGGCACGTCTGAAGCAAGTTTCCGAACGTGGTTCAGGGGAACAGACATCATCGCAAGAGATGGCGGCACGGTAAGCATTGCCGTTCCGAGTAAAATAGTCAAAGAATGGCTCTCCGACAAGCATCACAAATTCATACTAGGCATTCTACGCGCCCTCGACAGCACTGTCCGCGCGATCGATTACTCCGTTCACCGCACCACAATACCATCGGAGCGGAAAAGCGAGAAAGTAGTGCAGCCGGCACACAATGCCTCTCTGGATTTGCCGTCCCTCTACATCGACAAGCGAGATAATCTAAATCCGCGTTACGCATTCGAGACGTTCGTGGTGGGACCATTCAACCAACTCGCACATGCAGCCGCAAAAGCGGTGCTCGAGCGGCCGGGATTGGCGTATAACCCTTTTTTCGTCTACGGCGCGACCGGCCATGGAAAAACACATCTGATCCAGGCGATCGGCAATCATTTCAAGAAGACACACACCAACAAAAAGGTCTTTTATGTGACATCCGAGCGGTTCACAACGGAATTCTTGAACGCCATACGAAACGGGAAAGCAAGCGGCTTCAAAGATCAGTACCAGCAATACGATGTCTTAATCATGGACGACGTGCAATTCATCGCCAACACCGAGAAAACACAGGAGGAGTTGTTCCACGTGTTTAATCGATTGCACGACGACAACAAACAGATCGTGTTTTCTTCCGATAAACACCCGAACATGATGCCTGGCTTCGAGGATCGCCTAAAGGGCCGCTTCAGCGCCGGCATGATCGCGGAGATTCCGGAGCCTGACGTTGAATCTCGGATCGCAATTATCCGAGCAAAAATCGAACAGCTTGGCTTCAATATACCGGATGATATCGTCGCGTATATCGCCGAAAGTGTGCGCGGTAATATTCGCGAGCTCGAGGGAATTCTGAATATGATCGTCTGCAAATCGCAGCTCAAGGGCAAGGTCGTTTCGCAGGCGGACGTGCGGATGTTGATTAAGCATAATATTCGGCCGAACAGGGGGGTTTCTATGGATGAGGTCGTGAGGCGCATCGCGCAATATTACGAAGTCGCTGAAAAAAGCATCTATGAGAAGACGCGGAAAAAGGAGGTTGTGAAGCCCCGGCAGGTCATCATGTATATTTTGCGGGAAGAGTTCAGTGTTTCGTATCCTTCTATTGGCGAGAAGTTGGGGGGGCGCGATCACACGACAGTCATTCACTCGTGTGAAAAAATTAAGGAGGAAGCAAAACGAAATCCATCACTTGAACAAGAGCTCGAGCACGTGCGATCACTTGTTCACGCGTAGCGCCATGGATAAACACTGTATGAATATGTTGATAAACAAAACACAAAATAGTTCACTAGTTCTCATGAAGTTACTGACACGCTAATCCACAAAAAAATCTTTCCAAAAACCAATTTCTAAGCGCCAAAACCTATTTATACACCTATACACACTACCAACAACAGCAACAGTATTTATATACATCTCTAATTACCATAATTTCCATGCTGTTCACGACACCAAAAGATAGATTACTAAACGCCATTCTCCTTGCTGAGAGAATTGTTGGTAAGAAGGAATCACTCCCTGTGCTTTCCTGTGTGCTTCTAAGAGTAGATAAGGAATTTTCAGTTCGATCGACGAATCTTGAGGCAGGGGTGGAGGTTCATATTCCCGGCGATATAGGTGATAAGGGTATTATCGCAGTTCCAGTATCAGTGTTTTCTCAAACATTACGAGCGATCACAGGAGATAGGGTTGTTCTGAAAGATGAAAGTAGTAACTTATTAGTAGAATCGCGCGGCACAAAAACTCTCATCAAGGCACTTCCTCATGGAGAGTTTCCTGATCTCTCGAGTAAAGAAAAAGGAGGAAAAGATGTTCGTATACAACGAAGTCAGTTCTTGAAAGCACTCCAATCTGTCTCATACGCAGCGTCGCCATCGATGATACGCCCTGAACTCGGGAGTGTTTTTGTATCAATTCGAAACAGGACGCTTCTCCTCGCGGCAACTGATTCGTTCCGCCTTGCGGAAAAGACATGCATGAACGCGGCAGGCGAGAGCGATCATGAAGTTCTTATTCCGCTGAAGCACGCGCTCGAGCTCACACATATTCTGGAGCGTCTTCCTGATGAGCACGTGTCGATCGAGACAGACGATTCGCAGCTTGTTGTGAGAGCGGAAGGATTGAAATACGTCTCTCGCGTCGTCGACGCATCGTTTCCGAACTACAAGGAGATCATTCCGAAAGATTTTTCCACTACCGCGGTGCTCCTTAAGGCGGATCTTGTCGAAACGCTTCGCAAGGCGCGTGTGTTCGCCGGCTCCGAGCAAAAGGTGGGCCTGCATGTGTATCCAGAAAAGAAAGTATTCGATGCGACCGCGCAGAGCGCGAATATAGGAGAGATGTCTGATTCGATGGATTCGGCGCTCGTGGGAGAAGACATTGACATCAATTTCAATATCGCATACATGTCAGATTGTCTTCCGCTCATCCAGTCAGATAGCGTGACGCTTTCTTTTTCCGGCGCCGGGAAACCACTCGTAATCCGCGGCGTGTCGGATCCGAGCTTCACATACCTCGTGATGCCGCTTAACCGCTAGCGATGAGAGATGTTTCCTCCCGTATACATCCCGTATACACAGCGAGTGAGCCTGCTAGAGCTGTCCCGCGTATACTGATCGGAATGAAAATGGCCGAGCGTGTCTATTCGCTTTTCTTTTTCTCTGTCTTTTTTGTCTTTCCTTTTTCTGTTTTCGCCCTCGACAGTCCAAAACAAATCGGCTATTACTGCGGATTTGACTCTGTGA
>CAYJVW010000021.1:0-7843 GCA_964373725.1 uncultured Candidatus Saccharibacteria bacterium
AGGATAAATTTGATCGACTGTAGCATGCGCATAAACACCTCTTCACCTTGTGGGTGAGCAATCCGAATATTTCCGATATACCCATGTGATAGGATGCTCAACTTTTCGCAAACGCGAGCGCGGCAAGGGATACCGAGAGCCACCAGAAACGGTACGCTTCTCCGAACACAGTCTTTACTTGCGGGCCGAAATTCCAGACGGAATTGAGTGCATCAATTTGAATCCATGCGAGCGTTATGAGCGCTGTCGTCGCCACCGCTGCAAACAGGGACTGTATTGGCTGTCCGCCTGTTTCGCCGTAGTCGATGAATATGCGCCGCAGAAAAAAATAAAGTGCAGTAAGCAATGCGAAAAAAAGCGACGCCTTTAGAACCGGCGTATTGAATTGTCCCGACAGAGCACCCAAATACGCAGCTTTTGCCAGCGCAGACGATGTAGGCACGGCTATCGTAATCGAAATTCCGATGGTCGCAATACGTCCGCTTCCGGATCGGATCGCGTCAAAAAGGCACACAGCAACAACGATGCCGAGTATGATCCAATCAGCCGAAACGCCTGATAGGAAATTAGCCACTGGGGCATAGCCACTAGAGAAATCCATCCGCGAAGTATACCCTAGTCCTTACGGGACCAGTACACCCTGTGGATATTTTCTTCGCATATTCGAAAATATCACGCAGGGTCTTGCGCCGCTGCGCTTACTCGCGGCTCACCCCATTGGCTAGTCGCTATTCGCTATTCGCTATTCGCTATTCACAGGCCCTCCTTTCGCAACTGATCTATCAATTGTCTTGCCTCTTTCGAGAGTTTCTTCGGAAATTCGATATTCACACGAACCATAAGATCGCCCCTGCTTCTTCCCGCGGGAACTCCTTTGCCGCGCACTCGGATAAATTCACCGTGAGCGACACCCGCAGGCAGCGAGACCAGGGTTTCCCCGTCAAGCGTCTGAATCCGATACTCTCCGCCAAGGAGCGCATCCGTGAGCTTTATGGGTAACGTCATGACAAGATTGCTGCCATCCCTTGTGAACGTCTTGTCCGCGCGCACGTGAAGCTTCACATACAAATCGCCCGCAGAAATCCCCGGCGCCGCTTCGCCGCGTCCCGGCATGCGGATCATTTCTCCGTTCTCAACGCCGGCAGGAACCGTGATGCGGATTTCTTCATCACGCTTTGCGACGCCTTCGCCGTCGCACATCGAACAGGGCGCTTCGGGAACGTCTCCTCGGCCCTGGCACGTCGGACACGTTCGCGCCGAGGTGAACGAGCCAAAAAATGAATTGCGGGTCTCGTGGATCTGCCCCTTGCCGTTGCACGAAGTGCATTTCTTTAGCTTGGTTCCCTTCTTCGCGCCCGTCCCGCTGCACACATCGCACGCAGCTACTTTCGAAATAAGAACGCGACGTTCCGTGCCGAAAATCGCATCGCGGAATGGTATCTCGATGTCCATTGAAATATCGCGTCCTCGCCGGCTGCGTTTCCCGCCACTTCCGAAAAATTCTCCGAAGATATCGCCAAGATCGAACTCAACGCCTCCCTCGCCGGACGCGCCGAAGCCCTGGCCGAAGTTAGAAAAATCGAATCCTCCGAAACCACTCTGACCCCCAGGACCACTGCCTGAAAATGTTTTTCCGTACGTATCGTATTCTGCGCGCTTCTTCTTATCCGAAAGTACCGAGTACGCTTCGCTGGCTTCCTTGAACCTCGTCTCGTCCCCGCTTTTTTTGTCCGGATGATATTTGTGCGCAAGAGAGCGGAACGCTTTCTTTATATCGTCCTCCGATGCGGCCTTTTGTACGCCCAAGATTTGATAGTAGTCTTTCATACCGCAATTATCATTGATCTTCCCCTATGAGTCAATCTTTTTTCTGTTCAGGACTCTCACCTTCCGGCTTCGGCGGAGTTTGTTGTTTCTGCATGGCTTCTCCAATGGCGCTCATGGCACTCGAGAGCGCATCGGAGGCGCTTTGTATTGCGGCGACGTCGCTACCTGCCCGAGCCGTCTTCAAGGCATCGATCTTTTCTTGGACATTCTTCTTCACATCATCCCCCACTTTAGCTCCATGCTCGCTCAAGGCCTTTTCAGCAGTGTAGACAAGCTGGTCTGCGCTATTCTGCGCTTCCACAAGCCCTTTCTTCTTTCGGTCAGTTTCAGCATTAGCGTCAGCATCAGCGCGCATTTTCGCGACCTCTGCATCGGTAAGTCCGCTCCTTGCTTCAATGCGGATCGACTGCTCCTTGCCTGTCGTTTTTTCTTTGGCCTTCACCGAAAGTATGCCGTTCGCATCGATGTCGAACGTAACTTCAACTTGCGGCATGCCTCGGGGAGAAGGCGGGATACCGTCTAAGTTAAATCGCCCTAGCGATTTATTATCAGCCGCCATCGGCCGCTCGCCTTGCACGACATGAATTTCCACCGATGGTTGATTATCGGATGCCGTCGAGAACACTTGAGATTTCGATGTCGGTATCGTCGTGTTCCGCTCGATCAATTTTGTCGCGACACCACCAAGCGTCTCGATGCCGAACGAGAGTGGAATGACATCGAGAAGGAGTACATCTTTGACATCGCCTTGCAAAATACCACCTTGAATTGCCGCGCCGACCGCAACAACTTCGTCCGGATTGACTCCCATGTGCGGCTTCTTGCCGAAAAATTGTTCTACTGCTTTTTGCATCATGGGCATGCGCGTCTGACCGCCGACGAGAATCACTTCGTTGATGTCCCCTACCTTGAACGGCGAGGCTTCCATCGCGCGCTTCGCTATCACCATCGCGCGATCTATGAATTCGCTCGAAAGATCTTCTAGCTTCGCTCTCGTCATCTTGACGAGCAAATGCCGCGGACCGGAAGCATCGGACGTGATGAACGGGATGTTGACCTCGGTGTCGATCGCGGTTGAAAGTTCTATCTTGGCTTTTTCCGCACCTTCATCGAGACGCTGCCTCGCTAGGGAATCATTCCTCACATCAATGCCGGATTCTTTTTTGAACTCGTCAGCTATCCAGTTCATGATTTTCTGATCCAGGTCCTTGCCGCCGAGATGCGCATCGCCATCAGTTGAGCGCACTTCGATGACATCATCCCCTACCTCCAACACCGATATGTCGAAGGTGCCTCCGCCGAAATCGAATACGACGATTTTCTCGTTCTTCTTTTTATTGAAACCATACGCGAGCGCCGCCGCAGTCGGCTCGTTGATTATTCGCTTCACATCGAGTCCTGCGATCTTTCCCGCATCCCGAGTCGCCTGGCGCTGCGCATCATTAAAGTACGCAGGAACGGTTATCACAGCCTCCGTGATTGTTTCGCCGAGCTTCGCTTCGGCATCGCGCTTTAATTTCTGTAGTATCATTGCCGAGACCTCTTCCGGACGGTACCACGTATCACCCATCTGCACCTCGATGCCTCCATTCGCCGACTTTCGTATCTCAAATGGGACCGCTGCGCGGTCTTTAGTTACCGCAGGTTCATCGAACGAGTGACCGATGAATCGTTTTATTTGGTATACGGTATTCTTCGGATTTGTGACTGCTTGCCGTTTCGCAAGAAGTCCAACCAGTCGTTCGCCCGTCTTGGAAATTGCGACAACAGAAGGCGTCGTGCGCGCGCCCTCCGCATTTTCGATGATCTCCGGCTCGCCGCCTTTCACGATGGCGATTGCAGAGTTTGTCGTGCCCAAATCTATTCCGAGAATTTTACTCATAGTGATTTTTTAAGATTGACTAATGAAAGATGACATTTTATATACCATTTGACGCATGTATGTCAATAGATATTGAACTTTTTACTCTCGAATTCGATGAATGATCACGTGTGCAGGACGAACTACTTTGTCCTCAAGTCTCCATCCTCGTCTCACGACCCTCGATACGGTGCCCGGTTCGCCTTCTTCATCAATCTCTTCCAAGATCTCGTGCAGTGCCGGATCATATGTATCGCTGACTGCGCCAAAAAAATTAACGCCCGCGCCTTCGAGAGCTGCAACAAGCTGTTGGTGAATGCTTTCAACGCCAACTCTCCACGCAGAATCAATTGTTTGCCACGCATCCGCTCCCATTGCCATGTCAAAACTGTCGAGTGCGGGTATCAACGCCTCAAGAAGCCCTTCTGTGGCAACGCTTACTGCTCGCTCTCTCCCCCTCTCGAACTCTTTTCTTTGATTGATAGCGTCCGCCTTGCACCGCTGCCAGCCGTCGAGATATTCTTGCTTCTCTTTTTTCACTGCGGCTAGTTCGTCGCGTATCTTTTTTAGTTTTGCCTGAAGCGCGCCGATATCGCCAAGTTCATCACTCGGTTCCATATCAACTTCGAGTTCCTCTCCTACCCCGCTAAGACGCACAGCGTCTGATTCGGAGTCCGGAACCCGCTCGTCATCATCGCGTGTTCCCAACATGTCGGGGTAGTATAGCAAATATGATCCACAAAACAAAAAGCGGGGGTAGTCTCCGCTTTTTTTGGATTGTGTTTATACGATTAACGCTTACTCCATTGCGGAGCACGTCGCGCCGCTTTGAGACCGAATTTCTTGCGCTCTTTCGCCCGCGGATCACGTTTCAAAAAACCGCGGTGTTTTAGGTCTTTGCGATAAGAGGCTTCGATATCAACGAGTGCCCGCGCAATTCCATGCCGCACCGCCTCTGCTTGCGCTTTCAACCCGCCCCCTTTTACGCGAGCAGTGATGGCATACGTGCCGCCTACGGCCTTAAGAGGCGCTGTTGCAGTATCCACCATTAAAGGCAAAGAAAAGTACTCGTGCGCCTGTTTGTTATTGACGACTAGCGACACCGATTTCGCGCTGACGAGTCTGACTCTAGCCGTTGCCGTTTTCCGTCTTCCTACAGCTTCTGTGTATTGTTTCTCTTTTGTTGCCATACATGTATTTCTCTAGTGGCTAAACCCTATTGGCTAATCGCTAATTTTAAGGCGCTTCATGCGCACGACTCTTGTTGCATTTCTCGGGAGCATGCGCAAAATAGCTCGGCGAAGAGCCTCTCCATGACCTTTCCGTGCGATCAAGGCGGAAAGTGTTTCGCGTTTTAATCCGCCGGGATGACCTGAATACGTCGTATATATTTTTGCATGCCGTTTCTTTTCTGGAAGATGAAGTTTCGCTGCATTCGTGATAGTGACAGTCGTCGGGGACGAAATATGCGGCGTATATGACGCGCTCATTTTCCCCATGAGCGCTTTTGCCGCGCGCGAGGCGACGCGACCCAATTTTTCTCCTGCAGCATTAATGGTATGTTCTGTAGCAGTCATGGCGATGATTAGACAACGAATTCAATACGAGCCGCATCGCCCACTCGCTTTCCAACACGTCCCAACCGAACGATGCGAGTGTAGCCACCAGCGCGTTCCTTATAGCGCAGCGCGAGAGTGTCATGCAACTTCTTGCTCGCATCCAGCGCATTCCCAAGCCTCTTTGTGATGAGCCGTCTCGATTGGAGAGTGTTTGATTTACTCGCAGTAATCAGTCGCTCGATATAGGGACGAAGTTCCTTAGCCTTGGCAATCGTTGTCGTGATGCCCTCTTCGAGAACGAGCGAGCGTGCAAGATTGCGAAGCAGGGCGATCCGTTGCCTCTTTGTGCGCCCAAGCACTCGTGTGCGTTTGTGATGACGCATATTACTGAGTTCGAAGCGTGAGCCCCAGATTCGAAAGTGCGCGCTTGATATCCTGGAGACCTTTTTGTCCCAGACCTTCAATTGAGAGAAGATCGTCTTCCCGCTTACGGACCAATCCACCGACCGTGCGGATAGACGCATTATCCAAGGCGGCCTCCACACGAGGCGGCAACTTTAGCTCCGAGATGCGCGTTTTCAACATCTCGGCATCGGCCCCTTGTAGCCGATCGCTCTCCCCTGCCGCGCCCTCACTCGGCTCATCCTCGGTCTCAACGGTTTTCTCTTCCTTAAATCCGACGATTGCTCGGAGCTGATGGATCATCGTTTCGATAGACGATTCAAGCGCGTCGTGCGGTGAAATAGTACCATCGGTTTCGATCACAATGCGAAGCCTGTTAAAATCTGTGCGGTCGCCGACACGCATGTTTTCAACTTCGTAGTTCACGCGACGGATTGGGCTAAAGATCGCATCCAGTGCGATGGATCCAACCTCCACTCTCTCTTTCTGATGAATTTCTTTTGGCACGTAGCCGAGGCCCCTCTCCGCATGCACTTCCATCTCGAGCGTCGTCTTCCCAACGATCTCCGCAATGTGCTGCTCCGGATTTAATATCTCAACTTGGCCGATTAGCTTAAAATCGGCCGCCGTAACAGAACGCGGACCCTTGACAGAAAGCGAGAGTGTCTGCGCTTCATCGGTCAAAAATTTGAGCCGTACCCGGCGAATATTCAAAAGTATCGTTACCACGTCTTCGCGCACGCCCTCGATCGTTGAAAATTCATGCGCCACGCCAGGAACTTTTACATGCGTCACTGCCGCTCCCGGGAGCGAGGAGAGAATGATGCGTCGGAGAGAATTTCCGAGCGTATAGCCGTACCCTGGATAGAGCCCGTCTATTTCATAGACGCCGCTTTTCTCGTCTTCCGATACAATGCGCGGCTTGCTCGGAAGGGCGATGTGGTAATCCAACATAGAAAGTGGCTCAAAGGGAGCTAAAAAACTGGATAAAAAAGGTACTGATAAGAAAATTGAAAAACGCGGGACAGTATACCCCATGACCGGAATATGGCAAGGTTTGGAGTGGGGACATCAGTAATGCATCATCTGCTATAGAATTCGAAGACCGCCGAATATTCAAGTGAGGATTCTGCGCTGTAGTAAGGGTCGCCTACAACTTCTCCGCTCATCAGGGCAGCATCTACTGAAAGCCATGCAGGAACCGGACGTGCGCCTTCCGGATTGGCGAGGTGGCCGAAAAGCGGACTTGTGCGACTTCCCTCACGTACTGCAAACACATCGCCTTTCTTCAGAATTCGCGATGGCGTTGTGACGCGCGTCCCATCCACCGTGATGTGGCCGTGCGACGTCATTTGGCGAGCCGCGCGCCTCGTCAATGCGAATCCTGCTCGATACACGACACTATCGAGGCGGGTCTCGAGTGTTCGATGCAGCGCGAGAGAGGGATTTTCTTCGCGATACGCACTCTTGGCATAATTCGCAAGACTTTTTTCTGTGAGACCGTACGTGTAGCGAACTCGCTGCTTCTCGATCAACTGGCGCCCGTAGTCAGATACGCCTCCTCTTTTTTGCTTCTTCGCGGTGCGAGCTTCGGATAGCGCAAACTTTTGCGTCTGACATTGCTCAAACACGGCCGGACCCAGCCGCTTTCCTATCTTGTATTTTGATTTTACAGGTAACATACAATACAGCTTCTAGGTGCTAGGGACTAGCTTCTAGCTTGATTCATAATGCTCCTACTGTGGAGCTTCCAACTTCCGGTTTTCCCTAGAAGCTAGAAGCTCTACGCTAAAAGCTAAATTCTCCTTGGTTTCGGCGGACGTGGGCCGTTATGCGGCACCGGTGTGTCATCCGAGATTCTCGATACTTCGATGCCTTTTCCGGCAAAAGCTCGAAGAGCGGACTCGCGTCCTGCGCCAACGCCGCGGATCACGACACCGACTTCTTTCACACCGATCATCGCCGCTTTCTCGCCGATGAGCTCTCCAACTTTTGCTGCTGCAAACGGCGTGCCTTTCTTTGCGCCGGAAAATCCGAGTGCTCCCGACGAGGACCACGCAACCGTATTTCCTTCGGTATCGGAAAGCAAAACTTTCGTATTGTTGTATGTCGCATGGATGTGAAGTACTCCTTGGACAATCGAGTGTTTTGAGGCACGCGCGAGAGATCGGGATTTCATTCCCTGGTCGACAGT
>CAYJVW010000021.1:7943-11298 GCA_964373725.1 uncultured Candidatus Saccharibacteria bacterium
TCGAGTGTTTTGAGGCACGCGCGAGAGATCGGGATTTCATTCCCTGGTCGACAGTACCACCGCTTTTTCTGATTATTCTTTTCTTGCCCATAATGCTAAAAAATCCGAAATTCTAATTTCTAAATCCTAAACAAGCACGAATTTCCAAAATTCCAAACGGATCCATTTCTGTTTTAGAGCTTCGAATTTGTTTAGGATTTTGTGCTTAGGATTTAGGATTTGGCAGTTCATACTTTATGTTTTTTCAAGTTTTCGGCGGCCTGACGTCATCGTTTTGCGAACGTTCCCCCGTACGGTTCGCGAGTTCGCTTTCGTCCGTTGACCTCTTACGGGCAGTTTCTTTGCGTGTCTTGTGCCGCGATGCGACTTGATGTCTTTCAAGCGCCGTATGTTCGATGAAATAGAGCGCCGCAATTCGCCTTCCACTCGGAATTTCTCTATCGCTTCGCGAAGTGCTGTCTCTTCCTGCGATGAAAGGTCTTTCGGTCGCTTCCCGACATCAATACCGAGATTCCCAAGCGTTACTATTGCGCGAGACCTACCAACGCCATAGACGGCCGTGAGACCTATCTCAAGTCGTTTTGCTTCAGGGATTGTGATACCGGCGATACGCATATATCTATACATTAAGTATCAAGTAACAAGTATCAAGCAAGTATCAAGTTGCAAGTAATAAACATCTTTGCGTTCTTGATTATATTTGATACTTTTTTCATTGATACTTCCTTGATACCTGATATTTGGAATTTGATACTTTGATTTAACCCTGTCGCTGCTTGTGGCGTGGATTTTTGCAAATGACCAAAAGTCTACCCCGCCGGTGCACGTGACGGCAATGCAAACACATCTTTTTCAATGACGATTTTACTCTCATAAGTGAAAAATCCTAAATCCTAATTTCTAAATCCTAAAAAGCCATAAAAATCAAAGCGAGGAAAATGCTTTTTTCTTTTGTTTCGGCTTTCATATTTCGAATTTGTTTAGTGTTTAGAGTTTCGTGCTTCGTATTTATATACGTCTGGTGATCCTCGCTCTGCCGCCGTACGGGTCCAGGTGCAAGGTGACCTTATCACCGACAAGTACTTTGATCCGATGCAGACGCATTTTGCCGGCGAGATACGCGAGCACGAGTTCGCCGCTTTGCAGCTTCACACGAAAAAGAGCATTGGGGAGAGCCTCATCAACTACTCCTTGTGCGTCTTCTGTTTCTGCCATATCTGCGCGGAGTAGGGTATCAGTATTGTAGCCGTGAGTCAACCTGTTAGAGCTACATCGGGAGATTATAACAAGTCGTCGAGAAGCTCCTTGCCGCTCTTGTATGAGCGCGGCTAGGGCCTGCACGCAGGGAGGGGACACATGGGACAGCTCCTCCAACTACTGCCGCATGCCGACCTCGCTAGCCGACCCGAAGTTGTTCGCATTCGCGTGCCCGCCCGGCAACGAATGGAACGGGAGTTATTGCGCGCTCGAGCGCCTTCAGTTCGTTCAGATGCTTGCCAACGCGCTTCAGGCATGTACCTCTCTCTTGAGGCGTTGATTGCGGATTACCTATGACAAAAAGGTCGCATTTAAAAAATAATAATGAATCCTCCTCGCTAGCCATGCTGCGAGGTATCTGCGGAATTCTTCGAAGCTTTACTGCGTCCTTCGTAGCTTTACTGCGTCCTTCGTAGCTTTAGCGAAGTAGGAGCGAAGTAGGAGCGAAGTAGTCGCTACGAAGCACGAGCATCCCCGCTAGATTAGGCTGCGGGGTATTCGGCGTAGTAGAATAAATGATATGAATCCGGAGAATGTAACACCGCCTCAAGTTATCGAGGAGCCCAATATACTTTGGGCGCATCCGAGACTTAAGGGAAAAATTGGCCTCCGTGTCAGTGTTGATTGGCACAACATACCTGAACCAGACCCAAAGGGAGAATACAAACTTATGACGACGGGAAAGGACAAAAACGGCGTTCAGTATGGTAGGGTCGTGAAAGTGGTCGAGGGAGCTACTGTTGCGCGGTGGCTTCCCCTCGACAGTATATCCAGTATCGAAGACTGAATTATGAAAAAGAAAGCCGTTTGGAAAATATGCAGCCGCGGGCATAGGTTCCGCCTGCCTGCGCAGGCGGGCGGCAAGCATCCCTGCCCGATCTGTTGGCCCGGCAGTATAACTCGGCGTACGGCGTATTCATGATCGTGAATCTGTGATCTCATTCCATGACTACTATCGAGCATCAGCGGCCAAGTAAAAACCCCGAGGGACCGCCGTCTCATCTCATTGAAATTGAAGCGAACGGAGAGAAGGTCGGGAGAGCGACCATGCAATATTTTTCGACTCCGTTCCCGCTGTACGAGATTTCACTGGGGATAAAGAAAGAATATAGAGGCCGCGGATTCGGCGGCGAGATCATGGATTACATAGAAAAGTTCCTTAAGCAAAAAGGAAGAGCTGGCGTGTTGATTGACTTCATAGCCGATATTAATCCGAATTCTGAGGCGATCGGCATGTACAAGGAACGCGGCTGGGTACGCGTGCGCCCTGATATGAGACGCTTTGCGTTCAATATCCCTAAGAGCGGGAGCATCGAGCAATTGCGCGATTATGCGAAGAGACGTATGAATCCGCCGCGATTCGAGCGTGTCACGCAGTACTCTTCAGACAAGAACAAGGGCATCAAGAAATCCGGTTGAAAGGCTCGCCAGGCGGGAGTAGGATGCTTTTGTGGAGCCCATAAAACACACCATTGAGGCGAAGCGGGAGCGGCATGGAAAGGCCAAGCAAAAGGCCCTAAAATTCCGCTCAAAACTGGAGTTTGAGCGGCATTGGACGGACGTGGCCGCCGATTTTATGACCGTGCAATTCGGCGCTGTCTGGTTCCTCATCTGGCACGCAGCGTTCTTCTTGGGGTGGATAGAGTGGAATCTGGGGTGGCTGGGGCTCCCGATATTCGACCCGTTCCCTTTCGGCCTTCTCACGATGGTGGTCTCGCTCGAAGCTATCGGACTCGCGATTATCGTCCTCATTTCGCAAAACAGGCAGAACAAGATAGCAGACCTGCGCCAACAGATGGATTTCGAGATAGACGTGCGCGCGGAAGCGGAGATCACGAAAATCTTGCGCATGCACGATGCGCTCCATCACCACCTCGGCATCTCAAAAGTTGACCGTGAGCTGCGATGGATGGAACACGCGACCGACATTCATGAGATCCAGGAGCAGATAGAGCGGGAGAATAGCAATTAACATGCCTAGAATTCCCCACCGATCCTTCGTGCGTGTCAGGATTCTGTGTAAGGGCTCCCCTTACGCATCGTCGAGCTCTTTGAAAATGTTCCGCATCTTTCAAAATGGCGCAAAACTACGTGCTGT
>CAYJVW010000021.1:11398-17369 GCA_964373725.1 uncultured Candidatus Saccharibacteria bacterium
ACTTACGCAAAAGTTTCCTGTACACAGTTCCCTAGCATAGCGGGGCTCTAGCAATAGTGCGTACTGTATGCATATCAGGTAATGCGGAAAGAATGTATGAAAGTCATGATCGCAGTGTTGGTAGGATTTATCACGTTATCTTTTGCGGGAGTTGCTAGTGCAGGTTCGAGATGCGATAGCGGTGAGATAAGCCCACCAAGGGAAAGAGGGCCTCATAGCGTCTCCAATACTTTGCAAAAGGCGCATGATTCCGCGATGTCCATCATCCAGAACATGAATTAAAATTTCTGTTTCGTGTTCAAAAAGAGAGCCTCTCACGAGACTCTTTTTTGATATTGGTTTCAAAAAATATGGACACGCCGTGTCCATATATTGTTTCTTCCACATGCTACAGTATCTCCATGGACAAAATACGTCCTCTTTTCTCTAGACAGCCAACGGACGATCGTGTTTTGTTAGCATGGCTCTACAATATAAAAGATAAGCCCCATGATGAACGTGTCCGACTACTTACGGATGAATTTGAGTACAGCCTTCTACTAATGTATCCCGATTACTCGAAATCAATACGAGAAAGAACGGCTGGGCTTCGGACAAGCGGTTCCACTTCCGAGAAAGAGGTTATTACAAAATTTGAAGAATTTACGGATAGCATATTGCGGGACATAGTTACAAGAGAAATGGAAACACGAAATAAAAAAGCACGATTGGCAGATGCACGCTACATACACCTTGGAGAAACACTTGAATATGAAATCGATACCAAAGACGCATCCATACTTAAATTGCATTTCTCATCCAGTCTCTTGCGGCAACCAATAGATGAAATGATAAATTTCCGGAACGACTTGAGATTGATTGCAAGAGATATTCGAACTAAACCTGAGCTCGCGAATGTAAGAATTATATCCGGCGTATCGTGGATACTTTTTGACAAGCCGGAACTTGCGTAGCGACACGGATTCAATATAGTCGAAAAAGATAAAAGATATAAAGTCGCGCGTGCAACCATCTCGCGTGAGGAGTTTCTTAAAAGATTCGGCAACTCTTAAGTAGAATCTACCTGCCGAGTTTTTTCTCTAATTGTGCAACGCGCATGAGAGTTTTGATGACGGTGTCGGGGTTGAGAGACATGCTTTCGATGCCGTGCTTTACGAGAAAGTCGCCAAAGTCGGGAAGGTCGGACGGACCTTGGCCGCAGATGCCAGAGTATTTTTTGTGAGCCTTGCAGCGTTCAATGGCGGTTGCGATGAGCTTTCGGATAGCCGGATCGTTCTCGTTCCCTACCTTCGCGATGGCGCCTGAATCGCGATCGAGTCCTAGCGAGAGTTGCGTGAGATCGTTGGAGCCGATCGAAAAGCCGTCGAAGAGCTTGAGAAATTCGTCGGCAAGAATGACGTTGGAAGGAATCTCGCACATCATGATCGTCGGAACTCCGAGGTCGGACATTGGAGTTCCCGAGGTTCGACCTCGGACAGATTTATTAGCTCTATTCCTTGCTTTTGCAAGAGACCGTGGGACCAGACCGTCCTCGGCCATGAGCGCGAGAACTTTTCTCGCCTCCGTGATCGTGCGACAGAACGGGACCATTGGAATCACATTCTTCAACCCCATTTCATTCCGGACTTTTAAGAACGCTTTTATCTCGAGCTCGAACGCTTTGCGAAATTGTGGCGAGTAGTAGCGGGATGCTCCTCTCCAACCTATCATCGGGTTTTCCTCTTTCGGTTCGTACAGATTGCCGCCGATAAGTCCGGCATATTCATTCGATTTGAAATCCGAGAAACGAACGATGACCTGATTCGGATAGAATGCGGCGGCGATCTTCGCAATGCCGTATGCAAGTTTGTCTATGTAAAATTGTACCGGGCTTGTCCATCCGCGCGTGCGATTCGCGATCCTGTGTCTCAAGTCCGGCGGCAACTTTTTGAAATTGAGAATCGCGAGCGGGTGAATGCCGATATACGAGGCAATGATAAATTCTTCCCTCGCGAGGCCGACGCCTTGGACCGGAAGATGCGCGTATGAGAACGCCATATCAGGCGACGCAAGATTCAACATAAGTTTCGTTTTCGTCTTTGGCAGTTTCTTGATACTTTGCTCACTTACGGTGAATTTGACTTTCCCAGGATAGATC
Source organism: uncultured Candidatus Saccharibacteria bacterium (assembly GCA_964373725.1). Lineage (GTDB taxonomy): Bacteria > Patescibacteriota > Minisyncoccia > Phycocordibacterales > UBA2100 > UBA10103. The sequence goes on from CAYJVW010000021.1 coordinate 13,536, forward strand.
CGGCCCTCGGAGCCTGCGACGTCCACGGTGATGAGATCGCCTGTTTTGATTTTCTTTGTCGCGTCGTGCGCGCCGACGATCGCGGGAATCCCGAGTTCGCGCGAGACGATCGCAGCGTGGGACGTGCGTCCCCCGCTATCGGTTACGATCGCTGCAGCGCGCTTCATGATTGGGCCCCAATCCGGGTCGGTCATTTTCGTGACAAGAACTTCGCCTTTTTTAAATTCATCCGCGTCTTTCGGATGGTGGATGACGCGCGCGCGGCCGGAGACTATTGCTTTCCCCACGGCAATGCCTTTTGCGAGGAGCCTCCGCGGCTTGCCGCGCATCAGATACTCGCGGAAAACCGATACGTCGCGCTTGACCTGCACCGTCTCCGGCCGCGCCTGAAGAATGTAGAGTTTTCCGTCTTTGTCTTTCGCCCATTCGATATCCATCGGCGACCAAGAACCCCTCCGCTTCGAATAGTGCGCTTCGATGAGCGTCGCCCACTTTGCGAGCGTGAGAATTTCCTTATCGCCAAGCGCGAACGAGGCGCGTTCGCGCTCATTCGTTTTCACTTCTTTAACACGCGTAATGTCGACTGCTTCGTTTTTTGGCGAGTACACCATTTTCGCCTCTTTTGCGCCGAGCGATTTGCTGATGATAGGTTTTGGAAATTTCCCCAACATCGGTTTAAACACAATGTACTCATCGGGCGAGACACGACCTTGCACAATCAGTTCGCCAAGACCCCACGAAGCAGTGACGAGTACGATGTCCTTGAATCCGGTTTCGGTGTCGAGCGTGAACATCACCCCCGACGCGCCTTCTCCTGCGCGAACCATTTTTTGAATACCGACGGAAAGCGCGATATGAGTATGCGCATAGCCTTTTTCCGCGCGATACGAGATCGCGCGATCATTGAAAAGAGACGCGAACGTCCAGGAGACCGCTTTCAACACAGCATCGGCACCCCGGATACCAAGATACGTTTCCTGCTGCCCTGCAAAGCTCGCGTCAGGCAAATCTTCAGCGGTCGCGCTGGAGCGAACCGCAACGTCAACATTTTTTCCATACTGTTTTTCCATCTCGCGATACCCCTTAACGATTTCTCCCGCCAGATCCGGCGGGAGTTTTGCGTTTTGTATCGCGGTGCGGATCGACTTCCCGCGGCGGGCGAGCTCTTTGACATCATTGACATCGAGCCCGTGGAGTATGTTCTTAATGAATCCGTGAAGATTGTTTTTCTCGAGCACGTAGTCGTAGGCGGCTGCGGTCACGATGAATCCGCCCGGGATTCGTACCCCCTTTTTCCCGACGCCCCCCATCAATTCTCCGAGCGACGCGTTCTTGCCGCCTACTTTTGCAACGTCGTCTAACCCAACCTCCTGCATCCAGACGATGTGCGACCAATTTTTCTTGCCCGTACGCGGGCTTAGAAAAATGGAAGTGCCCGTGTGGTGCTTTGACACGCCCGGTAGTGAATTTTGGCGATGCGCTACGCGCGGATACGCTGCGATTCGTGACATGAAATGCAATGTGTTTATGTCCGAAGCTTGCTAACGTAAGAAAAAACAAATCCTTCGCCAAAATCTACTACCGGGCACGCCTCTAGGATATCAAATCAAAACGCCCCATGGTGTGGAAAATATGTTAGACAACTTTTGTCACACTCTCGTCAAGGGATAGTATTAATACCATGTACCAGTCCAATAGTCGTAGATGGGTTGCCCCGGGTGATACAAACACGAGTAGCGGCCGTAGCCAGGATAATCGCAGATCGGTTCGTTCACATACGGAATCGTGTCCCCTGTTGGAGAGCCGCTTGAAAATCCGTAGTTCTGATACCCGTATTGCTGGCCGTATCCGAAATGTGAATACTGCGACTGATATTGGGATTGACCTGTCTGCGTGCTTGCCTGCGCGCCGCGCAGAAGCAGGCCACGCACAGGCGGATACTGCGACTGATAGTACGATTGATACGCCTGGTACACGTTTGCGTATTGGTACTGATGCGGAGAATAATAGTAGTAATCGACATAGTAGTTATCGTAGTAATCGTACCCGCCGTAGCCGTAGCTGTAATCATTGTAGCCGTAACAATCGTAACTGAAGCAGTAGTCGTACAGTACCGGATCGTCCCACGTGTAGTCCCACGCAGAAACGGATAGAGGCGCAAGTGCTGACGTCGTGATAAGCAGCAATGACGCGATACCCGATAATGCTCTCCATTTCGCACTCATCGCCGGAGTTATACCACAAACCGTCATCCGGCGCTCTTCCTGGCGAGGAGGTGGTGAGAGGAAGCGCGAGAAGGAGAAGATCCAACCCGGTGAGAACGTTTCTAAACATGCGCGAGTGAAAAGCAGTAATCATGCCCTAATGGTGCCATTCCTCCTCGCAATTCCGCGTGAGAGGACCTGGGAATATGTTCGAACGTATCCCCTAGCGCATAATTAGGTATACTATCGCTACGATTAGAGAGACATAAGTCACACATTATATGCAAACACTTCTATTAGTTATTATTGCAGGTGTGCTTCTAGGTGGTGGATACTTCTGGTACATACAGCAATCTACGGAAGACATGTCGGGAGTGGAATTCGGCATTAAAGGCCTGATGCCACCTGAAAATTCTGACGTGCCGATGAATACGAATACTGGCACTGCCAACACGCAGACTCCGACGAACACTTCCGGTTCGTCGAATACCGGCGTTCCGAAAGGCATGACTCAAGAATTTACGTTTTCTAACCAAGGATTCACTTACCTTCCCGGTGCTTTTGCAGTAAAGAAAGGCGATCGTGTGAAAGTGATGTATAAAAACACTGGTGGTACGCATGACTTCCGCATCGAAGGCTATGATGTCGGCACCAATGTGATCCAGGCTGGCAAATCGCAGACATTCGAATTCACCGCAGACAAAGCCGGCACGTTCGAATTCTATTGCTCCGTCGGCAGTCACCGTGAAATGGGAATGAAAGGAACTTTTACTGTGACAGAATAGATCTAACTTCCGCAATTATTTGACACCCTCGGGGGAATTTTGGGGTTCCATAAATCTTGCTACTCTGTACATCGCAAACAAGAGAATAATCGCCGCAAGATACTGACTCCAATGCAATGTCACGCTATAGAGAACGTAATCGATGAAAACAGCGGTCATGGGAAATGCGAGCTCGACGATCGCGGACACGCGGACAGGCGTCGTCCGAAGGCCACGATAATAGATCCAGAGCGCGAGCATGCCGGTTGAGATCGCAATTCCCGCCAGGGTCAGAAATTGTGTCGTCGTCACCGCCGTAAGCGAAGATGTCGCGCCGAGAGCGAACACGAACACAAGCGCGATCGGAACTGTAAGTAAAAACCGCACTCCCGTGATGAATGTATTCGAGTGGTTGAGAAGCGTGTAGCGCGAAAGCGCGGTTGACGAACCCCATGCCACGGCTGCCAAAAATGCGAACAAGGCGGCAATCACGTGCGCTCCTCCTTCTGCAAAACTGACAACTCCCATCGGAAATGTAACGAAGTATCCTGCAAGCAAGGCTAGTGCCGCCCACATAACGTACTGCTTTGACACCGCTTCGCGCAGCACGATCGCGGCCATCGCGACTGCAAAGATGGGCTGCAATTTCTGGATAAGAAAGACAACCGAGAATGGGATGAAATTCACTTTAAGAAGCGCGGTCGTGAAAAATAGCGTCCCCAATACGCCGGAGAGGAGCGCGACAATGCCGAGCGCATACCACTCTTTTTTCTCCAATTTCTCCGCAGCCCAAGCTTTCCACAAAAACGGCGCGATTATAATGAGTCCGATCAAATGCTCGAAAAAGACGATGGTGATCGGCGGCA
>CAYJVW010000022.1:0-7934 GCA_964373725.1 uncultured Candidatus Saccharibacteria bacterium
TTCAACTTCAACATTGAATCGGTCGGTGACTTTTTTGAGCGTCTTTGCAAACGCAGCGGTCAACATTATTCGCCGTATCGCGAAATGCTTTCTCCTGCTTTTCCGATAGAAGTCCACTCCTGCCTTGCGGTGCAAGGTTCGCGAGCACGATGATGCCGGTATCCACCGCAAGCGCCTTCCGTTTCTCTTCCGGTGTTCGCTCGAATGCTGCAGCAAGCATGGCAGCGGCACCCGCGCGATCAAGGGATGGCAATTTTTCCTCAGCCTCTCCCGCGCCTTTGGCGAGGGATAACCGGAACAACTCACCAAGATCCTGCGCAGTTGCCTTCTGCCAGTACTCGCGCGTAATGATGTCGAAGATTTCCATATCGAAACGTACGTATACATTTTCTTCCTGCGGAGTCTTGTACGCCGCAGCAGCGGCGACCTGCGAATCCGCGTGCCATCGATACGCACCAGCTGATCCGGATGCGACGAACAACATAGCCACAAGCGCGAGAGCGGTTGCTCGCGACGAAGAAAACATACTCTTCAACCGAATCATGTGCGAGATTGTAGCATCTCAATCGACTCATGGAGTCAGAAATTCGGAAATGTTAAATCCTGATTGCCCTATATTTGAGATGTGGCACCGGCGAAAAAACGAATTGCCCGACATTGATACGCCCTGAACTAAACCCAGCCACATAGAGAGACAGATAGTATTCGTATTTGCGGTAATACCGCATCCCATACTTCTCGACAATCTCGTTCCTATGACAAATGAGGTTCTCGCGCCAAGCGTAAAAGGTTTTCACGTAGTCTTCGCGGAAAAATTCTTGGTCGACCAGGTGAAAAACCCCTTGCGTTGATTCGTTGATCCTATCGAGCGTTGGCAAAATTCCGTTAGGGAAGATATGTTTCTCCGTCCACGGATCCATCGTCGCACGCCGATCGCAAGCGAAAATGCATTGCACGACGAAAAAGCCGTCTTCCCGTGCAAGCGATGCACGTGCTTTCTCAAAGTACTCTCGATAGTGCTGCGGCCCTACGTGCTCTATAACACATATGGACACGACTGCATCGACAGTGCCGTTGAAGTCGCGATAATCTTCCAACCTGAATTCTACAGGCAAGTTGCTGTATCTTTTTTGGGCGTACTCAAACTGCGTTCGTGAGATCGTAAGTCCAATACCGCGAACGCCGCACCGTTTTGCGGCATGAGCGAGAAACCCGCCCCAGCCGCTACCGATGTCCAGCACTATTTTTCCTTCTGAAAGCCCTGCTTTCCTGCAGAGTAGATCCATCTTCTGCTCTTGTGCAGCATCAAGTGTTGAAACCCCGTGCCATCGCCCGCATGTGTAGCTGTTCGTGTTACCGAGCATAATTTCGAAGATGCGCGGATCTTCGTCATAGTGGACTTCAGCAACACGCTTCGAGCGAACGCGATCCTGCGCATCGAGGAGCGCAAAGCGTAATTTGCGTAGAAGCACATCCAAGCGAGGCACGCGAAGATGGATTCCGGACTGAATGATTCGGAGGATGAACTCAGAAATGTCGGCGCATTCCCACCATCCGTTGATATACGAGTCGCCGAGTCCAACAGACCCTTTCAACAAAACCGTGCGATAGAATCTGTCATCCTTAATTTGCGGGTCCCACGGTGAACTTCCATTCGGCTCGATCCCTGCCTGTCGAAGTAGCATCGATAAAGTACATCTGAACATAAATATTCTATAGCACAGCGCCTACTCCAACGATTCGAAATATTCTGTGACCGTATTCCTATTGCCCGCGTCCAGCGCAAGCGGAATGAGCCATGTTAGATTCCGTAGTATCGGAAGATTTTCTAAGCTCTTGATTGTGTACCATGCCACCTCCTCATCGGTCATCGATCGCACGGAATGGTCGCCGTGTGCGACAAAATAATGCAGCTCACCGTCTTGCACTCGGAGGAGCGCGAATTTTCGCCAATCCTCGATAGCAACACCCGCCTCTTCCAAAAACTCTCGATGCACCGCACTCTGCGCAGATTCGCCTTTTTCTACCTTTCCGCCCACACCAGTCAATTTTCCTTGCAGCCAAGCAGGGCGATTCTTCGAAATAAGCGCGACTTCTTTTTCATTCCGAAACAAGAATCCTACTACCCATTTATTTGTAGCTGCCATGATTTTCTGATGTCTGGTTTACTCTGAGCTTGTCGAAGGAGTCGGATGTTGGAACTTCTACTGCAGCATCGGTCGGATGAAATCCACAAGTTCCTGATGGATAAGGCCATTACTCGCAATGAATCCATTGATTTTTTTATCGTACCGTTGCTCTCCCCCTCTCAGGTTCGTCACTTTGCCACCAGCCTCCTCCACGACAATTTTTACGGCCGCTGCATCATACGGCTCATTAGACTTGTAGACTTGTCCCACTAACTCTCCCGACGCAACTAACATTCCGGCGTATACGCATGAATAAAAGGTCAGAATTCGACATCCGGTTGAAGCGACGGTCTCTTGAAGTTTGGGTAATTTCGAATAGCCTCCAATTTCGACGAACATTCCTCCGCCGAGCTTTGCCTTTTTTGACACCGAGATTTTCTTCCCATTCAGGAACGCACCAGTGCCCTTTTCTGCATGAAGAAGGCGATCGCACATAGGATCATAAATTATACCCAGAATACTTTCTCCATTCTTTACTAACGCTAGAGAGAAAACGAAAGTAGGAAATCCATGCGAAAACGGAATAGTTCCATCGACCGGATCACATACCCAGGTGTACTCACTTTCTATCAGTCGACTACCTTCCTCTCCAATAAAAGAATATGTTGGATATTTTTCTTGCACGGCACGTAATACGAGAGCATTTATTTCCGTGTCGGTTACAGTGAGAGGTTGTGAATCATCTTTCCACTCTTTTTTCATTCCGAGTGAAAAGTTTTGCTTCATTATCTTCCCCGCCTGTCGAGCGAGGTTAATGGCAAATGTAAGATTTTCACTCATAACATTATTCGGGCTGGGGGACTAGGAATCGAACCTAGATTCATCGGTTCAGAGCCGATTTTCCTACCATTAGAAGATCCCCCAAAATTTGCGGATTCTTAGCCGCAATTCGCACAGGATAGCCGAAAACAGGCCTCTATTCAATCACGCACGTTCTTCGGTCACGTTCCAAGTGAGTTTTTATTTCTTCGATGGATGCGACGCCATCTTTTGAGAAAGTGATTTTGAGAAGCAATCCTGTGCGGACTTCCTCGTTCCAGTATTGGTCGAACACGAGATTTCCCAGTGAGTAGTAAATGTGTTTGCCCCCATAGAGCTCGTGTTCCTGAATGACGTGCGGATGCGAGCCGATGACGATTTCTGCACCTGCATCCACAAAACTATGTGCTAATTCGCGCGACTTAGCCGATGCGGGAACATACTCTTCGCCCCAATGCGCATATACGATGACTACACGCCCCTGTTCTGCTTCATATTGAATCTGCGAGAGTATTTTTTCCTTGCTTCCCCCCGTCCAATCGCTCCAACTTACGAACGAGAAAGGAATCCCATCGATAGATATTTGTGCCACATTGTTGGTTTCGGGATCACCAAAAAAATTAATACCCGCCCCTATGAGCCATTTTCTCGTTTGCGCCAACCCCTCCTGCCCGAAATTCAAAATGTGATTGTTGCCGATGTTAACGAGCATGATGTTGTGCCGAGCAAGAAGCGAAGCGGTAGTCGTCGGAAACGTGAATGTCATGTTCGGCGCGGAGCCGACTTCGCTTTCTATGCTCATGGAAGCGTGCGTTGTGATCGGGCCTTCAAGGTTTGCCACGACGAGATCGGCCGCCTGCAGCTCATCGTTCACGCATGAGAACACAAAATCTTCTCCCTTTGTTTCCATCGCGAGTCGTATTGATCTATCAAACATCATGTCTCCTCCGAAAAGAATGGTTGCTTCCTTTTCCTTCTCGACTTTCTTTGCAAAAAAAGCGACAGGTGCCTCTACCTCAAACGGAAGTAATCCCGCGATCGAAAAGAGAACCAAAAAAAGAAATAGTGTCATTAGCTAATTCGCCTGCCGCAACTCTCCCCTTAGAAATTCTCCAAGTTTGCCTTGCTTTGCAGAAACAACAAATCTTTTCACGAGGTCAAGCATGACAGGAAGCTCCAAGTAATCGATAAGTACTGCAACCCACGAAAGCCACAGTGGAAACACTACGGGAGCAGTGCCTTCGAACGAGCCGACTATAAATTCGTCGGTAATCCAAAATAAATGCAGCCATTGCAAATTTATAAACAAAAGATAGAGCAAAATTTTGCCACTGCCTCGTGCTCGCAAATCATTGATGTATACGAGAGAAACGGAAATAATTGCGGGAATTTCAGTGTAATCTACGAGAACGATGACAGTTTCCCACCAGCCGGAAAGCGTATAGAGTGGCACCCCAAATGCTTTCGCCCACACTACCTCGCCGAAAAGCCAGAGAAGATGCACGATCTGCAAAAGAAAAAGCCCGAGTGCGACCGAAACATTCAGCGTGTAGGTACGCTCATACCACGCCCAAAATGACTGCCACATGCGGGAATAGTAAACAGTAAACGGTAGTCAGTAAACAACGCTGTGCTTTATGTTCCACCACAAAGGGTTACCCTTATAAGGGTAACCCTTTGTGTGACGTTAATCGATACCCTTATAAGGGTAACCCTTTGTGTGGCGTTAATCGATGTCGATGTGTGAAAGCGAGTGCGGCTTTCCTTCTGCGATGGACGCGTGCGTAATGCGAATGAACACTGCTTTCTTATGAAATTCCGGGATTGTTTTTGCTCCTACATAGCCCATACCAACTTGTACGCCAGAGGCAAGCTCGGCGATCAATTCTGAAACCGGCCCTTTGTACGGCACCAGAGCCTCGACGCCTTCCGGTACTGCTTTGCGGCCATGCGTGAAATATCTTTCGGCCCCCGATGCTCCGGTGATGACGGCTTTGGAGCCCATGCCTCGATATTCCTTAAATTTCTCTCCGTCTTTCTCCACAATATTCCCCGGAGCTTCATCGGTACCCGCAAACAAATTGCCGCCCATAACTGCCGAAGCCCCTGTCGCCAGCGCCTTTGCGATATCACCCGATGTGCGAATACCTCCGTCAGCGATGACCGGGATTTTCTTTTTCGCCGCGACAGATACGACATCAAGAATCGCTGAGAGCTGCGGAACGCCGACCCCGGAAATAATTCGTGTCGTGCATATCGAGCCAGGCCCGACGCCTACTTTTACCGCGTCGGCAAATGTACACGCCACCTTTGCCGCTTCGGCAGTCGCAATATTACCGAAAATAAGCTTCGCGTGTTTTAAACTTTTCTTAATTTTTCGCGCGCTATCGAGAACATTCAAATTATGCCCGTGCGCGCAATCGATAACTATCGCGTCACACCCTGCTGCATCAAGCGCTTTCGCCCTATCTGTAGCAAAAGGACCGCATGCTGCGGCAACCTTTACGCCCGCTTTCTTTACTTCCTTAACCATCTTTACTTGGCTTGGAACGGTGCAGTTGCGATGCAAAACCCCAAGCCCTCCCAATTTCCCGAGCGCAATCGCCATCCTGCTTTCGGTCACGCGATCCATCGCGGCCGAAAGAAACGGGAGATTGAGTTCTATTCCCGCAATCGTTGTTTTAAGTGACGCTTCTGATGGTTCCATCCTACTTGCCGCAGGACGAATGAGAACGTCGTCGAATGTGAACCCTTTGACGTATAGCTTAACTGCCATGCCGGAATATACCACAGAGGTTGGCATTTGTACACATCGCCGGCGACGTCGCCGACATAGCGGGCGGCGCTGAATAATATAAGGTTGAGTAATATAAGGTTTCGTAAACCTTATATTACTCCGACTGCTGTTGCTTCAAAATCTTGGCATTGATCGCGCAGTGATCGCTTAGGCCGCTCACCAATTCCACATTGGTTGCGACGTAGCCGGGTGTAGTGAACAACCCGTCGACCATTTTAGTTGCCAGTCCCTCTGGATCGATGTTTCCGGCTCGGTGCAGCGTGAGATCAATACTCGTTTTATAGTGCGAAGGAATATTGTCTTTGTACCTGCTGGCGAGCTCGGAAAATATTTCGCCTCCACGCGGCGCGTTGAAATCACCGGCAAGTACGAACTCGCCCGCGTGTTCGAGAATACCAAGAAGCGCTTCCATATCCCTCTGCTGAATAGCAACAGCTTCGCCTCGTGCCGACCACGTAAAATGCGTCGTCCCAATTCGATAGACAGCTCTGTCTTTCTCTACGTCGGCAAACATAACCAGACGATTCACTGCGGTGAACGATGCAGGATCACTCGTATCGGAATCAGGAAGAGAAGCAGGATCGCCCGCGTAATATGAAATGCGTGAATTCGTCATGGGAAGCGCCGACATGATTCCCGTGCCATGCACAACGAATTCGCCGGACGATTCTTTTTCGCGCGTGAGAGGTACGAACAGCGGAGAACCGCATTTTAGCACTGTTGCAAATCGCGAGACGTCAGATGCAGCCAACTCTTGAAAACAGACGACATCTGGCCGATGTTCTTTTAAAAACCCCGCCACCGCATCAGTGTGTTTCCGACGTTCGACGTTGAGAGAGACGAGTCGTATGCTCGCCATACTGGTTACTTTCCCTTCTTGCTTGCTGCTTGTATGAACGCGGTGAAGAGGGGGTGTGGGGCGAGGGGGCGCGCACGAAGTTCGGGATGATACTGCGTTCCCACATAAAACGGGTGCACGTCCTTCGGCAATTCGGCTATTTCCTTAAGGTATTCCCTATCAGGAGAAACGCCGGAGAATACGAGTCCTGCTTTTTCCAAACGTTCCACATGTGCAGGATTTATCTCATACCGATGGCGATGCCGCTCGGATACTTCTTTCACCCCGTATGCCTCGCGCACGACCGAACCTTCTTTCAACGAGCACGGGTACGCACCGAGCCGCATCGTTCCGCCAAATTCCTTCTTCGCCAATCGTTCGGCCTGTTCCGGAAGTATGGCGATCACGGGGTACGGAGTTTTCGGATTGATTTCCGTTGTATTCGCATTCTCCATCCCCGCCATATGCCTTGCATATTCAATAACGAGCATATGAAGGCCGTAGCAGAGGCCGAAATAGGGAATTTTATTCTCACGCGCGAACTTTGCTGCCATTATCTTTCCTTCGATTCCTGTCTCGCCGAAACCCCCCGGTACGATAATACCGTCGTATTTCCGAAGCTCTTCAATCGGCATTTTTCCGCTTTGAATATCTTTTGCATTTATCCATGCGATCGAAGGCTTGACTTCAAGCGCATAACAAGAAAACTTGATCGCCTCGATCACCGAGAGATACGCATCAGAAAGCACGAAATCTCCCGTATCGAAATATTTCCCGACAATACCGATGTTCACTTCTGTTTTCCCGTTGTGTGCGTGCTCGGCAAATTCTTTCCATTCTTTCAAATCAGATTCTCCGCGCGGCCGTTTGCCAAGCGCTTTCAACAGAATGTCCGAGAGATGATCGCGCTCGAAATTCAGCGGCACATCATAGATGGAATCAACATCGGGCGCTGAAATAATATGGTCGGCTTGCACGTTGCAAGAAATCGCCAATTTTTCTTTTCTCTTATGATCGAGGGGCACTATGCTCCTTGCAATAATTATGTCCGGCTGCACGCCGTACGAATTGAGGAGACGCACTGCATTTTGCGTCGGTTTTGTTTTCATCTCACCGACGACCCCGGGAATCGGCAGATACGACACCATGATGAAAAGCACATTATCCGGCCGCTCGAGGTGAATGACGCGCGCCGCATCAATAAAGAGCGCATTCTGAAAATCGCCGACAGTGCCGCCGATCTCGACAACTGTGACGTCAGACTTTGACCGAGCGGCGAGGGAGGAAATACTGAGGCCAGTAGGCCGAACGTGGGAGAGTTTCGCGGCGCGCTTCAGGCGATCGATGATCT
>CAYJVW010000022.1:8034-17192 GCA_964373725.1 uncultured Candidatus Saccharibacteria bacterium
CCAGTAGGCCGAACGTGGGAGAGTTTCGCGGCGCGCTTCAGGCGATCGATGATCTCGTCGCGCACGTGCGGGATCGCTTCAACGCATTTACCACCGTACCCTAAGTTTCTCTCTCGCTCGATCACGGATTTATACACCATGCCGCTTGTCATGTAATCTTCGGGTCCGAGATCGCGGTTGAGGAATCGCTCGTAGTTGCCCATGTCCTGATCCGTCTCAAGCCCGGAGTCCAACACGAAACATTCCCCATGCTCAATGGGGTTCATTGTTCCCGCGTCCACATTCAAATACGGATCGATTTTGACGAGATTCACCGAGAGTCCGCGCGCGGAGAGAATTTTTCCTATCGAGGCCGTCGCGATTCCTTTGCCGACGGCCGACATTACACCTCCGATGACGAAGATGTACTTGTGTCCATCTTTCTTTGTCGAACGCATAGTAGGTAAGTATCAGGTATCAAATCACAAGTATCAAACAAGTAACAAGTGTATAAGTATCAAATCGAGATTTTTAATCCTTATTACTTGGATATTGATACTTCCTTGATACTTGCCTGCCCCGTAGGCAGCTTGCTGTCCTTCGGGGATACCTGTTACTTGATACTTTTTACGTTCGTAAATAGCGGCGGACCGCGAGAAAGCTCGACGACGCGCCAAGTGCGATGCCAAGTCCCATCACGATCAAGAATATGGACGGAAATTGGCCCGTAAAGTAGTCAAGCACGTTGAACGTACCGAAGAATCTCTCTGACGGAGGGCCCAGCCAGAGTGCAATCGGATAGAGAATGACAAGAACGACAAGTCCCGCGATAAACCCATACAGAACGCCCGCTATCATGAAGGGGCCGCGCACGTACCACCTCCCTGCGCCCACGAGATTCATTACACCGATCTCATCCCGCGCGGTATAGATCGCGAGCCGGATTGTATTGAAAGAGATCAAGAGTGCCGCGCCGAAGAGAAATACGGCCGCAGCAAGTCCGATTGTCCGAGACGTCTCGATAATGCTCGTCAGGCGGTCGATGGCTGTCTTGTTCTGATAGAAATTCACTTTGCTAATCGCCGAGCCATCGGGAGAAGCTGCCTGCGCTTCCAAAAATTTCGTGATGTTCTCATACTGCGACGTGTCTCTCGCCTGAATCGCAAGCGACCCGCCGAGCGGATTGTCGCTTAACTGGTCAAGTGCTTGGATCGTGAGCTGATCGTTTTTGTGCCTCTCGCGGAATTGGAGAAGCGCCTGCTCGCGGCTTGTATAGGAGACCGATGCGACTTCTGGAAGCGCCTCTAGTGAGCGCTTCACGTTCATGATCTGCTCTTCGGACGCGTCAGTTGCAAAATACACGTTCACGTCCACTTTGTCGGTCAGCTGTTGCAGCGTCGACTGAAGCGCCGCTCCCGCAATGAGCAGACCCGCGACGACAAAGAGCGTGATCGTCATAATCATGATTGCGGCAAGCGAAATGAAACCATTCCGGATGAATCCGATGAGGCCGTATCTCGCGACTCGTTTTGTTGTTATCCAGAAGGACATAGCAGAATGATATCAGAAATCAGAAATCAAACATCAAAATTGTGGTGCGGATTTAGCTTCGCTAAATCCGCTTCCATTGGTTTGCGCCGCTGCGCGGCGCCCCGCCACTTTGATTTTTGATATTTAATTTTTGATTTCATAAAATGTACTTTCCCTCTTTATCATCCCGCACCATGCGTCCTTGTTCGAGCGTGATGACACGACGACCGACATTGTCCACGACTGACTTATTGTGCGTCGTTAGAAGTACCGTTGTTCCGAGGTCATTTATTTTTTTGAGAATTTCAACAACGTCGTGCGTGTTGATGGGATCAAGATTGCCCGTCGGCTCATCGGCGATCAAAACGTCGGGCTGATTGACGAGCGCGCGCGCAATCGCGACGCGCTGCTGCTCTCCGCCGGAAAGTTCGCGCGGAAAACTCCACATTTTTTCCGAAAGGCCGACGAGATCAAGCACATGCGGCACATCTGCTTGAATATCTTCATCATTCTTGCCCGAAACTTCCATCGCAAATGCGACATTTTCATACACCGTCTTCGTCGGAAGCAATCTGAAATCTTGGAAAATCGTACCGATCGATCGTCGCAGTTCCAGTAATTCGCGAGACGACAATCCGCCGATCTCGCGCTCTCCGAAATAAACCGCCCCTTCGGTGGGAAAAATCTCTGCAAAAAGCATCTTTAAGAGCGTCGTCTTTCCCGCCCCCGAGTGTCCGACGATGGAAACAAATTCCCCGGGCTCTATCTGAAGCGTTATATCCTCGACCGCAGCCCGGCCGCCATTATAAAATTTTGTGACTTTGTCGTAGAAAATCATTGTGGGTAGCGTCTAGCGTTTAGCGAATAGCGTCTAAGAAATACAACCGGGACCGGATATGCAGACAGTGCCGATTATTATACCCCACCTGCGTCACTGTCCAAGCCCGCACACTAACCTGTGTCTCATCGCGTCGTGTTCTCAAAATTTCGTTGTTAATAGTATATGAATCTCTGTATATTCGTTTTGTTGACTGAAGTTTGACGGGCAATAAAAACACAAGACACAGGTTAGTGTGCGGGCAAGCTTTTCTCCGCATCAATAAACGATTGAATGTCTCCACCAAGCACGCGCTCGATATCGCGACGCTCATGGCCAGTGCGGTGATCTTTGACCATTTGGTATGGATGCAACACATACGACCGTATCTGGCGTCCCCATTCGATCTTTGTAGATGTGCCGGCGGAAAGCCCGCGCGCTTCTTTGTCTTGAGCCTCTTGCTTCATTGCGAATAATTTCCCGCGGATCATTTCAAGCGCTTTCTCGCGATTTTGCAATTGACTTCGCTCGGACGTCACATGCACCGAGATACCTGTCGGTTTGTGCGTCATGCGTACCGCGGTATCGCGCTTGTTTACGTTTTGCCCGCCTGGGCCTCCGGAGCGCGCAACGGTGATTTCCAATTCGGTTTCGGGAATATGTGCGTCACCCACGTCCGGCAATTTTGGAAGCACTTCGACGAGCGAAAAGGACGTCTGTCGCTTTCCCGCCGCGTTGAATGGCGACATGCGTACCAATCTGTGTACGCCCGCTTCTTTTTTCAATGCTCCATAGACGCCACTTCCCGCAATCTCGAAAGAAATACTCCTATACCCGCCCATCGAATTCTGATTGGAATCGATGAGCCCCGTTCGCCATCCTTGTTGTGCCGCATATTTGCTGTACATTTCAAATAGAATCCGCGAAAAGTCTTCCGCATCATCTCCTCCGGCTCCCGAAGTTATCGAGACAATCGCTTCTCCTTTGTCGTAGCCAACATTCCCCGCCAATTGTTGCTTGAGATTTTGGTACTCCTTTAGAATTGCCTGCGCTTTCTCCACATCAATCCAAAAATCCGGCGCCGCCATCGCCGTTTCGATTTCTTTTATTTTTGCTCCGATCTGGTCTTTCGGCGCCATGTGCGGATTCTACTCCTTATCACTTTGAATTCAACGTTGTAGGAGTTCACGGTGTAGCTGCCAATACGATAACTCCATCCTATAGGACAGAGTTATCGTATTGGGGTACATTGCCGAAAGTGTCGAGGGTGTCCTACACACTTCACTCCGAGTTCTATTATGATATTTCCACTGCCACCATGTGATACGCAGGCTCCTCGTACGGATGCGCTTTCTTCATCGCGGCGATAATTTCTTTTATTTTCATTCGCTCGCAGAGCATTTCGATGCGTTCTTCCGACACTACATTCAGTACATCCTTCGCACCATATGCCGGATCCGCATTTGCATTCGGCAGAAAACGACCCATGCCTTTATATGAAAAACTGCAATGGGTGTAATTGCCAAGCCTACCTCCGCCGGCATCACCCATTGCCTTTCGTACCGCATCAGCGTGTTCAGTCGGGACTGAAGTGACCAACATGACGTATTTCGATTCCATAGCACTTACACTTTCCAACTTCCAACCTCTCATTTCTAACCTCCATTCATTTGTAGCCGCCTCCCGGGATCGAACCGGGGACACCGACTTTACGAAAGTCGTACTCTACCAACTGAGTTAAGGCGGCAACTCTTCGGCTGGAAATATAACATAAATTATAAAAATTTCAGACTGCGAACGACAAAATATGAACTTTCGTTTGTTTTCTTAGATTTGCCATAAATTCACGTCCTTCCTTGGCTCGATTACTAGCTGCTCTATGCTTTCGTCCATTCTCCTTATTCAGTGCTGCAAAAGTTGGTGTTAGCGAATCACAATTTGGACACAAAAGCCTTAAGTTGCTCTCGACATTGTTTCGCCAGTTACCGTCTATATGATCAGCGACAAGTGGAACGAGTCCAGTCTTCGGGTGCGTTTTTGACCACCCGCACAAGCAGCATTTATTTTGATATTTATTTCGTAAATATCTTTTGATGTAACTATTTACAATTCCAATACTCTGTAACCCCGACTCTTTTCCCTCTTTCCATCTGCCAATATATATTTTGTACTGATATGCAGCCTGGCACGCATTGCTGCAGTATTTGTAAAAAGAGCGATAGGGCTCTTTCCCACAATAGAGGCACGGTGGTCTCGGTTTTTTAGGATTTACTATACCAAAAGTGTACCAATATCCCACCTTTATGTGGTCTCCATTTGGAGATGATGTGGATAGTCTAAGCCGGAGGAGAGAATCGGACTCTCGGTCTTTTCCTTACCAAGGAAATGTTTTACCACTAAACTACTCCGGCAAAGTCCTCCGAAGCCTTTGGCGTAGGAGGGCGCTTCGCGCACAGCAGAGAATATCACAGGAAGTGTGCGGCGCACATGATATACTCTTCCGATGAAAAGCGAACTGCAAGAACATCCCCTCCGCTATTTGGGAGAGAATCTTTCGATCGCGATCGGCCTCGTTTTGATCTGGCGCGGGCTTTGGTATGTGCTCGATGCGGTTGACATGACGATTTTCGGAGGCAATCACATCCTCTCGGCTGTAGGAGGAATAATTCTCGGGATCTCGATCCTGTATCTCCCCGATCATGACTTGAAAGCGCTCGAGCGGCTCTGACCTGATTTCGGGTTTTCGCGGTACTGCACTAAGATACCTCCGATGGCTCCGATAAACCCGTTTGCTTCCTATGTGACGCGCCTTGAACGTGCCGCAGAGATGCTGAAACTTTCTGACGCAGAACGAGCCGCGCTTTCAGAACCCAACCGCATCATCGAGAAAGATATCGAGCTGACACGCGACAACGGCACCAGAGAAACGCTCCACGCGTACCGCGTGCAATTCAATAATGCGCGCGGACCGTATAAGGGAGGCATTCGTTTTCACGAGGCGGCTGATCTCGACGAAGTAAAAGCGCTCGCCGCTGCAATGGCTATCAAATGCGCGGTCGTGGATATTCCGATGGGAGGCGGAAAAGGCGGCGTGCAGTTTGATCCGAAACAATACAGCGACGCGGAAATTGAAAGAGTTTCAAGGGCATTTGTACGTGCAATGGGAGACTATATCGGCGCCGATAAAGATATTCCGGCGCCGGACGTATACACGAACGCAAAAATCATGGGAATAATGCTCGATGAATTTCAAAAAATGCACGGCAGGAACGAGCCGGCCATGATCACCGGAAAACCGCTTGCTCTCGGGGGAATTATCGGCCGCGATACGGCGACCGCGCAAGGCGGCGTCTACGTCCTCGAGTATTTCATTCGCGCGCTCGGGCTTGCGGGAGAGAAATTATGCGTCGCGGTGCAAGGGTTTGGAAACGCAGGTTCAACTGCAGCACGCTTGCTGCACACTGCCGGGTATTCAATCGTCGGACTCTCCGACAGCAAAGGAGCGCTTCTCTCACAAAAAGGTCTTGATGTTGAACACGTGTACAGGGCAAAACATGAATTGGACGCACTCACCGATATCTACTGTCGGGGCTCCGTGTGCAACGAAGAAAAAATGGCAGAAGACGGCGTCTCTGTCGCAACCAACCAAGAATTGTTGGAGATGGATTGCGACATTTTGATTCTTGCGGCGCTCGACAATCAGTTGACGGTGGAAAATGCGCCGCGCATAAAAGCGCGAGTTGTGCTTGAACTTGCAAATGGGCCGACAACTCCTGAAGCCGATGCGATATTCGCACGGCGCGGGATCACAGTCATACCTGATGTGCTGGCGAATGCCGGAGGCGTTACTGTCTCCTATTTCGAATGGCTGCAAAATAAAGAGGGGTCGACGTGGGCTGAACAAAGGGTTCGAGAGCAGTTGAAGAGAACAATGGATAAAGCGTCAAAAGCCCTCTTTGAGAAAAGTAAAACGATGCATGTCTCGCTTCGAGAAGCCGCTTTTCTTCTTGGCGTGGAGCGTCTCGCTGCCGCAATTCGCACATCAAAGACTTACAAGTCTGACTTGTAAATACAAGTCAGACTTGTATGTTTCGTTTCAAGATCCTTAAACAATCCACACGCTCACGGGCGCGGGTCGGTGTCATAACAACCCCGCACGGTGAGATAGAAACGCCGGCGTTCGTGCCGGTTGCAACGCGCGCGACCGTACGAACTCTCGAGAGTGATGATATTGATGCCGCTCTCTCGCAGGTTCTCATCTGCAACACCTATCATCTCCATATCGCGCCGGGAGAAAAAATAATCAAGAAGATGGGCGGCTTGCATGAATTCATGCAGTGGAAAAAACCCTTGATGACGGATTCAGGCGGATTCCAGGTGTACAGCCTCGGATTCGGAACGGACCATGGCATAGGAAAGATGCTGAAGGGCCCGACTGGTGAGAAAATCGACACGCATGCGCAGCCAAAAAGCGTGAAAATCGATGCGGACGGTGTGCATTTCCGCTCCCCCATCGACGGCAAAGAACACTACTTGAGCCCGAAGACATCCATCCGTATTCAAGAGAGATTGGGCGCTGATATCATGTTCGCGTTTGATGAATGCGTGTCGCCGGTTGCGACGAAAGACTATATGCGCGCATCACTCGAGAAGACACATCGTTGGGCTCGTATGTGTCTCGAAGCAAAGAAAACAAAACAAGCGTTGTACGGCATCGTGCAAGGCGGTTCGTTCAGAGACTTGCGAGAGGAAAGCGCACGCGCTATCGGTACCTTGCCGTTCGACGGCTTCGCAGTCGGCGGAGAATTCGGATACGATAAAAAGACGATGGCGAAATTGATCGGCTGGGTTGTCGATGTGCTGCCGACTGAAAGACCTCGCCACGCGCTTGGCATAGGACACCCGGAAGATTTTGCGCCTCTCGCGCGCGCCGGTACCGATACATTCGATTGTATTGCCCCCACTCACTACGCGCGGCGCGGCACTATCTTCACACCGCGCGGACGACTTGATATTCGGAAGCAAAAGTTTTTAAAAGACAAAAAACCGCTCGACTCTGCGTGTACATGCGGCGTATGCCAAACGTACACAAGAAGTTATATCTCGCATCTTATTCGCGCGAACGAACTCACCGGCATGAAGCTCGCGTCCTACCACAATCTGTATTTCTTCAATGAGCAGGCTCGTTTGCTGCGTAAGCGCATCAAAAACAACGGACTCTGATATCAGCTTCTTGACTTGCAGGTGCACTGCTCCTCTACCTTGCGGCACATCGCGCACTTTGCCATCATCGCGGAATCCCCGTCTTCGGTCTTGCACGGATGGTCGGGATCCTTGAGAAGCGTTTCAACTCCGCATTTCTCGCACTTATACCCGTCTGTCTTTCCCCCACATGTTTGACATGCCATATCTATAAAAAAATTAGAATAATACGCACTAAGTATACACCTCGTCCAAACGTCCTAATGCTCCATGCTCTTTAGGACTTGCAGGTAAAGGTCTTCGACGATCTTTTCTTGCGCTTTTCCGACTTTCACGTAGTGGTCGAGGCCGGGAGAAGAATTTATCTCCAGGATCCAGTAACGCCCGGGTTTTGTAACATCGCCATCAACCATCACGTCAACACCGCACAGTCGAAGTCCCATATCACGGGTCAATTGTATCGCCATTCTTTTGTACGAAGGGTGCACTTCACTCGTTACATCCACTGCGTCTCCGCCCGTAGAAAGATTTGCATTATCAAGAAGATATATGCGCTCTCTTTTCTGGAGAATGAATTTGAGATTCAATCCCTGGCGGCGCAACTTTGCTCGAATACGCGGATCATCGATTTTAATGTGTGTGTCTCGATGCGTACGACTAAATTGGTCTTGTTTTCTCTTAAGTAATTGTCGTATCGGCGATCTTCCATTTCCTACTACGTTCAATGGAAGCCTCTCGTACGCGGAAATGACCTTGTCATCAAGAACCACCAGCCGATAATCCTTGCCGCGGACTACCTTTTGGGCGATCGCGACTCTATCGCTTTTAAATACGGCGCGCATGGCGGAATAGAATTCTTGCTTCGTATGCACGATGGCTACTCCTTCTCCCTGACTGCCGCTATTTGGTTTAACAACGACGGGAAAACCGAGTCTCTTCGCATATCGGTATCCCGCATCGATCGTGCGCTTTGGCATTCCGACTGCCGCAGCCCATTCATCGGAGAAAAAGGTGCGACTCCCCGGAACGACCGGGTACCCCATCTGTCCCATGAAAAAATCGGCATAGTCTTTATCCCCCGCAATTTCCGACCCGCCCATCGGATTTAAGTCGACCGTGTTGTATCTGAAATACGAACGCTGTCCATCTTTAAATGTGATTTGGCCCGCAATCCCCCATACAGGCTCTATAAGCACCGTTGCCCCGATACGCGGCGCAATTTTTTGGAGCAATCGCCCAAGAACCAGTGATTCTTTCTTATTCTTCATATGCGGCCATAGGGTAATAATGCGATGATTCAAAGTAATATCAATGCCAATCAGAAAAAGCCCGACACTAGATCGGACTTTTTCTATACAAGCGCGATCGACGGGACTCGAACCCGCAACCTTCCGCGTGACAAGCGGATGCTCTAACCAATTGAGCTACGACCGCAACGTGCGTACAATATATCACTTGCGTACTCTTTTCAATCGCTTTCGTCCAAAGAGGTACTTGAAGACATCAATACCCGACACGAGCGCCCAGACGCTGTTGGTGAGCATGAACGGGATGACTCCTTCATGATAGGCGTACATGAATAGTCCGACACCACTGATGAAATTCAGAAAATCGTACCAGAAGTTATCCG
>CAYJVW010000023.1:0-17059 GCA_964373725.1 uncultured Candidatus Saccharibacteria bacterium
TCGGCACACCCCACCTCGGCGCTCCAAAAGCGTATCTCATGTGGGAGGGAGGGGAGTATGGTCCTGTATTGCCTCTCGAAGATAGCGTTTTTGAACAAATTCTTAAACAAGAAGCTGACGAGAACGGTTATGCAGACTTATTTAACTACATTCGAAATTCTCCAATTGCCTCGGTACAAGAACTTTTGCCTGCCTATGATTACATTTTTGATGCTAACTCTTTGCGGCAATATCCTATCAATTATCCGGTCAATACTTTCTTGGATGCGTTGAATGGAGGGTTAAACAACTTGTTAAGTGTGGGGGTGGAAATTCACAATATTGTTGGTGAGATAGGAACGCTAGAAACAATAAATGGCATTCAGGCAATTCCTTCCACTGATTACATCCCGTTATGGGAACATGGATATCCTGACGGATTTTACGATTTGTTGGGAGACCACGGATTGATTAAGGGATCCGGAGATCAGACTGTGCCATTGTCTAGTGCGACTTTTATTAACTCGAATTTGGTACTGACACAGAATACACATCAGGCACTACCGTCGAATGCGCAGGGAATTGTGTATAAGATTTTAACGGGAAAAGATGCCACAATTCTTATTGACGACTTCGACTTTCCAAACGTAAAATTGTTGCTGCTCAAAATTCTATCTCCCGCTGATCTGCTTGTCATCGCCCCCAACGGCAAGAAAATCGGCAAAGAACAAGGACAGGAAGTCAACGAAATACCAAATGCTTTCTACACCGGCTTCAACACCAACACAGAATTCATCACGATTCTCAATCCGCTTGACGGAGAGTACAAGATATTCACTGAAGGAACCGGAAGTGGCGGGTACACGGTCGAGACAAACTACATAAGCGAGGCAACGACAGCTGAATCGTCATTTACTGGGAACACAGCTCTCGGACTAATAACAGAACTCAATGTTCCAATTGATAACCAAAACCCGCAGCTCGATATCCAACCGTCAGATATTGAACCGCCCATTATTTCCATTGCGGCTCCCGAAACAAGAGATTACCTGCGTTCAGAACAATTACCTGTCAATGTCAGCGCAACAGACAGCGATTCCGGTTTGCACTCGTTGGAAAGTTGGCTTGATAATGCAATGATTCCAAACGTTAGTACCGTTGATTTGTTTTTCAGATCGCTCGGTGCACACACACTTTTCGCTTCTTCAACCGACAATGTGAACAATGAATCTACAGCATCAAGAACAGTCAAGGTTATTGCAAACGCAACCAGCACGCGTGATGATATGTCGCGGGCGTATTCTCTTACTTGGATGACAAAGAAAATCTATGACGACCTTCTAAAGAAATTCAACGCTTGCTACAAGAAAAAGACCACTCTCACGAACGTAACCAAGACCATTGTTGTTGCAGGCAAGAATGGTGCACCTCCGACAACCAAGACAATTCAAGAAAAAGTTACGAAAGTGGAAATCTACTTCGACAAAAAATCAGCACAGGATATGCTGAAGACGCTGGATAAATATCGGGGGAAAGGGTTAACCGAACAGGGTTATCAATTACTCAAAGAAGATGTTCAGTGGTTGATTAACAACTAAAAAATTATGACTATCACATTGTCAAGAATTGTCGCTGTTGTGCTCTCCTATCTTCTCGCGTATTTTCTTGCGTGGTACATCGGATCGATATATGCGTTTATATTTCCTCGATCACTAGGAGGTGGCGGAATTATTTCTGTCACAGCTATGGAATGGATAGTTGGTTTGCCTCTAGCCGTAATTTTTCTTTCAATCCTCGCTCTTAACGCAATTGGTGGATACAAAAAATGGTGGTGGATTGTTATTTCGCTTCTGCCAGTAATTTTATTAGAAATTATCTATGACCCACTGCACATCTACTTCCCAATAATCCTCGCCCTCATCGCCTGGGGACTCGGCACCCTCGCACACAAAACCCTCCAAAAATTCGCCCCAGCTTTCATGGCCAAGATTACGTGATTTAATATAGCCATGAGAATGCACCGTCGGGAATTTCTTGCGGGTGTAGCCGCTGCTACGGTCGCGCCCGGTTCCAAACTTGAGGCGCAGGAGAAGCGTGATCCCGAAAACATCCAGTTTCTGATTGCCGAAGGTGAGATTAGTGATAAGGGAAGAGCAGAATTTTTCCAGAAAGTTCAGAAATACTTTGAGGCATATAAATTGCATGATTATTCTGTAACCGGGGATAAAATTCGTCCCATTGGTGTTCCGTCGCGACGTATTGGTACCGAAATGGATGTCAACGATAATCTGATGGTGTCGTATCGCTCATATCCTCACGCTCGTGACAACGAATCATATGCAGCATATTTGACACAGGAAATTCCTGGCCAAGTCGGTAAATATACTTCTCTGTCTCTCTCGATCGATTACAAGAAGAGTACCGCAGAGCAAAAAGAAATATCGAAAGTCGGGATCCAGTACAAGATAGAAGATGAAAACGATCCAAATTACAGTAAAGAAATCATTCATTTACAGTTTGAGTCACGAACAAAGCCCGAAGATGCAAATATCATTTTCAGTATGTCTAAGGGTGCAGTCAAAAGTCTGCCACAAGGTTTTAATCTTCAAAACCTGAAGCTAAAGCAAAGCTCGCCCAACGCCGACGAATTGATTTTTTATTCTTTTCCCAGTGAACCAACCCCTATGCCTTTGCGAGACCTGCTCGACAAAATAATGCGAGGAACGTACATGGCCATTAATCCGCAAGGATAAAAACCCACCCCGGCTTTCATGGCCAGAATTTCGTGATTTAATTCTGAAATGACCGATGAGGGAAATCGGGAGGGAAGTTGGTAGCTTGCCTGCGGCAACTACACTTGGATTTTCTAAGACGGAGTACCGTCAAGAAAATCTCGGCGGCAGAAGGCAGTTAGTATTAGGCAATCGGAAAACTCACATGACAGATGAGGCGCCGATAGTTCCTGCAACAGATCCTGCGCCAGAGCCGCAGCCGGCTCCGCCGGCTGCGGCTGCTCCGGTCCCGACTCTCGCGCCAACGCCTACGCCCGTGACAGAACCGAAACCAACGTCTGAATCGTCCGAGGTCGAACCTCGGACAGAAGTCCTTCCGCATGTACGCCGTTTTGAAACGCAAGATGCTGTATGAGCGCCATGCTATTCTTCCATCATTGTTGACTTCACATTAGAGGTCTACATTTTTCTCATGGAAAGAATCGTTACGCTAAAAGGTGACTCGGCGAGCGTGGGTACTCTTGAGGTGATTGATTAAATATGTTGCGCGAGTATTTGACGGTGCTTATCGTGGGATCATGTGTTGTGATTTTTGGACTAGGAATTCTTGTGTGGCATATCACGGGGCCTCACTCGGTGTTGCAGTATGGTTCCTTGCGAGTAGGTGAACCCTCTCCTTTTCAATCTGTGAAGTCTATTATTGTTCCCATTATACAAGCGCAAGAAGGTTTACGCTTTTATATCTACGCGCTACAGAGAGATTTTGACATGGGATGTGAGTACGAAGAGTGTGGCATGAGTGGAATTATTGTTGATTGTATGAATGGATGGCTCTCTGGTGACGGTGCGTCAACTGAAATGTCTGAAATGGCAGATGCGGCAGGTATGGACTATGAGAGGTTGAGCGAGGGAAAAGCATCACTCATTGTGGTGGTGGACAAAAGTTTAAAAATCGTTGGTTTGTATCCGAATTACACCACACATTACATCACGCGGATTTTGAAAAAGCATCCAGAACTCTACGACCCCAAGACCTTACAATGGTGCCTCGATTACCACATGCCGCGGTAGAGAAATATAAAAATGGGGACAGGTATGCTCCGTAAAAAACACTTTGGTACGGCAGTGTCAGCGCGAGCTGCGCGCGTACTTTTTGTGGTGTGTGCAGCAGGTGTTGTCGCCTATATCGTCATAGGTGTGAACGTGTATCGTCATGCCGGTATCGATCAAGTCGCGCTAGCCGATGTGATTATAGTTCTTGGCGCGAGTCAGTGGAATGGCGTGCCGTCGCCGGTTTTGCAGGCGCGGCTCGATCATGCGTACGATCTGTACGAGGCGGGTTCTGCGCCTAGCATAATTCTCACAGGAGGTTTCGGCGAGGGAGATGTGTTTTCAGAATCAGGTGCGAGCAGAGAATATCTCATCGAACGTGGTGTGCCGAGAGATGCTATTGCTATTGAGGAAATAAGCCACACGACCGTCCAAAATCTTCGTGAAGCGGCGCAAATCATGCGCGACCACGGATACCGGAGGGCTCTCTTAGTCAGTCATGATTTTCACATGATGCGTGCGAAGAAAATGGCGCGCGACCTTGGACTCGATGCGTATCCGTCACCAGTTGCGACCGCAAGCGATACCCAGAAATTGAAATACAGCGCTCGAGAAGTCTCGGTCTATGTGCTGTATCGCATGTTCGGGATATAGCGTGCCATACGCTCCTTCGTTCATGACCAAGATTTCGTGATTTAATTCTGAAATGACCGATGAGGGGAGTCAGCCTGCTCCGTCTGAACCGACATCAACGCCACAGGCGGCGGAGCCGCCTGCGGCTTCTCCTGTTCCAACTCCTGCGCCAGCGATGTCGCCCGTTACTGAACTAGACTCGACTGGTTCGACAGGCTCACCACAGGCAGCGCCCGAATTGTCCGAGGTCGAACCTCGGACAGAGGTTCTTGAATCAACTTCCGAACCAGTCGCTTCGCCGCCACCGGCGCAGCCGGCGGCGGCTCCTTCTGCTCCTGCTGCCAGCCCCCAGCCACCAGCAGCCAGTCCTTCCAGTTTTGGCGCGAGAATGCGCGCCGGTGTCCAAGCCAAAAAGCATGCTCGGCTCGAAAAGATAGTCGCCCTCGCGGCCGAAAAGCGAATTATCATCAACGATAATGTCCAGATGCTGTTGCAAGTATCAGATTCCACAGCGACCCGATACTTGAAGGAGCTCGTCAAAACGGGGCGGCTCAAGCTTTCCGGCAAACAGAACCATGAGCAATATGAACCCCTTTGAGGGTCACATAGCGCTATTTGACCCTCAAGCCATTCTGACCCTCCAAAACCCGCAATGAGCTCAATGTCAATATTGCCAAGAGTGCCGTAAAGGATACAGTTACCTCCCTATGCGTACAACGATTCTGATGAGGAAAAACGGAACAAGATTCCCCTCGCTTGGAAAGAGCTTGCTCGTCTCCTGTTTCGCTTTCTTTCTCGTACTCATCCTTGCGCAAGCCGCGTTCGCGGCAACATTCACCGTCACCAAAACCGCGGACACCAACGATGGCGTGTGTGATGCCGACTGCTCTTTGCGCGAAGCAATAGGAGCTGCGAATGCGCTCGCAGGCGCCGATATCATTTCCCTTCCGGCCGGCACATATATATTGAGCATTGTTGGCACAGGGGAGGACGCAAATGCTACCGGCGACTTGGATATCACGGGCGTCCTAACCGTGAGTGGCGCAGGTGCCAACACCACCATCATTGACGGAGGCGGCATCGATAGGGTACTTACCGTTCGTCCTGGGGCGACAGTCATTATAGATAAAGTCGCTATCCGGAACGGAAATCCCGGTGCAGGCTTTGGCGCTGCGGGCATACTGAACACAGGCACATTAACGTTGACCAAAAGTATCGTTTCCAACAACACTGGCGAGAATTTCGGCGGCGGCATCTTCAGCAGTGGCACATTGACGCTGACTGACACCACCGTCAGCGACAATATCCTGCTCGGTCTCAACACAAGCGGGGGCGGCGGTGGCATCTTCAGCGAAGGCACATTGACGCTGAATCGTACTACAATAAGCGGCAACACCACGATCGGTCGTGGCGGAGGTATCTACAATCTGGACTCGACAGCGACTATCACGAACAGCACTATCAGCGGAAACACTGGGCTGAACGGCGGCGGCATATTCAACAGATTTGGCACGGTGAATGTTGTGAGCAGCACGATCGCGGGCAACACCGCGACGGACAACGGCGGCGGCATCTGGAATTTCGGCGGGACGATGACTCTTAAAAACACCATCGTGAGCGGCAACACGGCGGCAACGGCAGCGGATGACTGCGCCGGAGGGAAAACTTCTCTCGGGTACAATCTTGCCGGCGACGCTTCGTGCGCACTTGGGGGCGTGGGCGATCTCAACAGCACTAACCCGCTCCTCGGCCCGCTCGCGGGCAACAGCGGCCCGACTCGCACACACGCTCTACTTCCCGGCAGTCCGGCCATCGATACTGTACCGCTTGCTTCATGCACGGTGAGCACGGATCAGCGTGGCGTACCTCGGCCCATGGGTCCGGATTGCGACCGCGGCGCCTTTGAGCGGGTAGTGCCGGATGCGTGCAACAGTATGATATTCGACACCATTATTGTCGGGACCCCGGGGAACGATTCGATCTCTGGCACGAATGGCCGTGACCTGATATTTGGACTTGGCGGCAATGACAACCTGAACGGCAGCAATAATAACGACTGTCTCGTGGGCGGCGATGGCAACGATTCCCTCAATGGCAGTAACGGCAACGACTTTCTCGACGGGGAGAGTGGCAACGATACTTTAACCGGGAGTAATGGCAACGACACGCTCCTTGGTGGTGCGGGTACGGACACGCTCCTCGGCGGCAACGGCAACGACCTTCTCGATGGGGGGAACGGTGACGACGGATTGTCGGGCAACAACGGCGACGACACGCTCATCGGCGGCGCCAATGTAGACACACTGAACGGCGGCCTCGGCACTGATACCTGTGACGGCGAGACAGAGCTCTCCTGCGAGATTTGATCGCTACTTCAGGAAATATCGGGATTTCGTAATGCAAAGTGTAGCAATCCAGAACCCCCTCCAAAAACTCGCCCCTTCGTT
Source organism: uncultured Candidatus Saccharibacteria bacterium (assembly GCA_964373725.1). Classification (GTDB taxonomy): domain Bacteria; phylum Patescibacteriota; class Minisyncoccia; order Phycocordibacterales; family UBA2100; genus UBA10103. Next base: position 6,842 of record CAYJVW010000023.1, read on the forward strand.
CGTGTCCAAGGTTTCGTGATCTTTCAGGCGGGATATAATGCCTGTATGAGAGAAATCCGCACATTTCCAACGTCCTTCCCGGAGCCCTTGAATGAGAACGTTCCGAAAAAGGAAGATATAAAACGCAAGCTTGGAGAGCTGATGGTGCAGCTGAAAGTTGAGAGAAAGCGCTTGGGGCACATATTCGACGAAGAGTCTATAAGACACATTCAAAGCCAAGTCTTGAAGCGGTCAACAAGAACAGACGAATCGCTACTATGGGATTTAGTGGATTCCGACTCGGACAAAATCGGTCGTGAACCTCTGTGGTATCAGGCTATGTTGTACGAATTGCGAGATAGGAGATTGCTAGCCAATCTCTGATGCGACCTAATTTTCGCTCTCGGTTACATGCTAGAATTCCGCATGCGTTTTCTCGTTTTCCAACATGTGCCGCATGAGCATCCGGGAATGTTAGCTGATGCTGCCAAGAGTCTGGGAGTCGATTTCACTATCGTCGAACTTTGGAAGCCGTATACCAGCGAATTACCGTACGGTAATTCGCTAGTGTATGATGCCCTCGTTATCATGGGCGGGCCGATGGGCGTGTACGAGGGTCTGGAGCAGTTTCCGTCTAAAGAGGAGGAGCTCGCATTCATTCGCGCGAATCTCGGAAAATTGCCGATGATTGGATTTTGTTTAGGTGGACAACTGATTGCGCATGCGCTTGGTGCACGCGTATTTCCAAATCTTACCAATGGGAAGCGCCAAAAAGAAGTCGGGTACCATACGGTTGACCTGACCGTTGAGGGTGCTTCGGACACGCTATTTAACGGCTTCACGAGCCCCGTAAAAGTTTTGCAGTGGCATGGTGATGCGTTTGATGTGCCGGATAGTGCAGCGCTTCTTGCGACGTCCAAAACATGTGCGAATCAAGCCTTTCGTTGGGGCACAAACGTGTACGGCATGCTATTTCATAACGAATTCACGCCGGAGATGATAGACAAGCAGATCGAAATTGACAAGAAATGGATCCACAAAGACTACGAGATAGACGAGCGCGCGCTTCGGGACGAAGCGCGCGCCAACGCTGCTCTGATGCGCGAGCAATGTAACCTACTGTTTGAGAATTTTTGCGAGATTGTGGCGAAAGGCAATGTATAATATTTAGGAAACATATATGGAAACTTCCGTCGGGTCGTTTTTGCGATTCGTTGTCGGCTTCTCGGTGTTTATCTCCGTAAGCTTCGGCGTCACCTATGCCGTGAATACGTATTCCATAGCGCAAGAAAAAGAACAGCAAGCTGCCGCCGCATTTGGAGCAATGATACGATAATAATATGTCTGGCGAAGGCATGCGATCGCAGCGTGAATCATTGGAAAGTATTCTTGAACGCGCAATACGAGAAGCACAAGCAAGTCCGAAAGCAGAGGAGGCGATCGCTCGATATGGAAAAATTGACGTATCTGAAGTCATCCACGAAATAGTGAGACTCACCGAAGAGGGGTTATCAAGGGGATCAAATGCCGACGAAGAACGGAAGTACCTAAGGAGCTCGTTGATCGAGTGCGGCGTTGACTTGCTCACTGCCTCTCTTTTCACACAAACTTTTTTTAAAGAACGCGAACCGAAAAGAAGTTTGCTTTGGCAGATTCGCGACGTTTTTAAGGGTGAAGGCTGGTAGACCTTGGGGCCTGTAGTCAAAAAAACATTGACCGACATCTTTATTTATGTAGAATGCTCTCAACTGGGCCAGAGAAAGTGGGTCTCGCGAAAGCGGGGTAATGCAAAGAGGCGCCCACCGAGGTCGTACACTCCCCCAGAATTAACAGATTGTTTTTTTGCATTGCATGAATAAAACGAAAGATCAAAAGATCGCTCTTGTGAAGGATCTGACAGAATCGTTGAAGAACGCCACTTCGACAGTCTTTGTCGGCTTCAAGGGGATGAATGTCGCGGACGAGACGGCGATGCGCCGCTCGCTCCGGGGTGACAGTGTGAAATACACCGTCGTCAAAAAGACGCTCATTCGCCGCGCCATAGATGCTCTCGGACTAACCGCGAGTGACGCGAAGTTGGAAGGAGAAGTTGCGCTTGCGTATGGTGAGGGAGATGATGCAACCGCGGCGGCACGACTGATCCACGACTTCGGCAAGAAATTCAAAGGCACTTCGACTTCGCTCAGTGCAAGCAAGCTGGTCATTCTCGGAGGTATCTTCGAGGGCAAGCTCGTGAATCAAATGGGCATGCAAGAGATCGCAACGATTCCGTCGTTGCAAGTATTGCGCGGAATGCTCGCGAACGTGATCAACAGCCCGATCCAAGGACTTGCAGTGGTGCTCAAAGCCTACGCCGACAAGAAGGGGGCATAAATATGGACTTCGTAAGTCCATATTTGGACTTACGAAGTCCAAATATTAGAAAATACAGTAACTAGACGATAAACAGGTTATGAGTGATGAAAATACACAGGGAACGACTACTGCAGAAGCAATAGAAGTTCCGGAGAAGTTCAAGAAGATGGTTGAACATATAGAGCAAATGACCGTTTTGGAGCTTAATGAATTTGTCAAAACACTCGAGAAGAAATTCGGTGTCTCGGCAGCGGCAGTTGCCGTTGCAGGACCGGCAGCAGGCCCGGCCGCGGACGAGAAGACAGAATTCACCGTCGAGCTCACGTCGGTCGGTGAGCAGAAAGTCGCAGTCATCAAAGTCGTGAAGGAAGCTCTCGGCCTTGGCCTCAAAGAGGCAAAGGACTTGGTAGACGCTGCTCCGTCGGTCTTGAAGGAGGGTGTGAAGAAAGAACAGGCAGAGGAATGGCAAAAGAAACTTGTAGCCGCTGGTGCCAAAGTGGCATTGAAGTAAGCTCTACGAATTTTATTCGCAAGACGCGCCGGCGTTTGCCGGCGCGGCTTTGTGCTATACCCCCACACCAATTTTTGAAGAAATTGGTGTGGGGGTATACAATCCCTCTATGTCCGCCGATTTTCTTTCAGATTTCCTCAAGAACCCGGCACAAGCAAAAGTGCTCCGCGTCCTTGTCTCGAGCGAAGCGAAAGAACTTACGGCATCTCAAATCGCGAAACGGGCAGGGGTAAGTCCGCAGCTCGTACTGCGCGAGATAAAAGCATTGACCAAATTGGAGATTGTAAAAAAAACGAAAGAACATCCACTGAAAGGAAAGAAATCGAAGCATCGCGATAAGAGCGATTACTGGATACTAAATCGCGATTTCAAATATCTTCGCCCGCTTGCAGAATTCGTGCAGCAGACATCTCCCGCGCAATTCAAAAATGTAGAACAGGCGCTGAGCGGCTCCGGCCGGCTCTCGGCCATCGTGCTCTCCGGCATTTTCATGGGCGATCCCTCGCGCCCGGCCGATCTCCTCGTCGCCGGCGATTCTCTCAACGAACGTAGGCTCGAACAAGCGGTGCGCGGACTGGAACTCATGTTCGGCCGTGAGATCCGCTACGCAGCATTCTCGACTCCCGAATTTCGCTATCGACTCAATATTCAAGACCGCCTTTTCCGCGATACGCTCGATTTCCCGCACCGCATACTCCTCAATCGGGCTGGCATCTTCAAGAATGCTTAAATAGAGCCCTGGAATCGCTTGCCTACCGGTAGGCAGGTATCCACAGGGTTATTGGGGTTTACCCTCTGCATAGTCGAAGGGTGCTACCATTGAGGCACAAGGGGTCGAAACCTTTATTAATTCATTACTAGTGCTTTTTTGTTATATATATGATAGTTGAACAATCGGCGAATGTGCTGCAAAGCTCATTCAACGACGTCTGGTTCGCGGTCGCGTCATTCGTACCGAGTATCCTCGCGGCGATCGTCATCTTCGTGATCGGCTGGATTATCGGGGCGATTCTCGCAAAGATCATCGAACAGGTCGTCGAGGTTCTCCGCATCGATGAAGCCTTGAAGGCGACCGGTGCAAACGACGCGTTCAAGAACACAGGCTACCAGCTCCATGTGGGAGTGCTCTTGGGGACGCTCGTCAAATGGTTCGTCGTCATCGTCTTTTTGGTGGCGTCTCTCGATGTGCTCGGGCTCTACCAAGTGAACTCGTTCTTGCAGGGCGTCGTCTTGCTCTATCTCCCGAACGTGATAGTCGCGGTTCTCTTCTTGATTCTTGCCGCAATCATGGCAGAGATCGTGAAGAACGTGGTGACGGGTTCGGCGAAAGCAGCAGGCGTGACATCGGCAAATCTTGCCGGCGTGGTTGCCAAATGGTCCATCTGGATATTCGCGATCATCGCGGCTCTCACGCAACTTGGCGTCGCAAGCGCGCTTATCCAAACCCTCTTTACGGGCTTGGTTATTTCCGTCTCTCTCGCATTCGGGCTCGCATTCGGGCTTGGCGGCAAGGAGGCGGCAGCACGGGCAATCGACCGCGTTCGCTCGGAAGTGGCGCATCACAAGGAATAATCCAAACACCTTTCAGAGAGGTGCTTGGCAAGTTCGACCCTTTTCACCACATGGGCACTTCCATTTTTCTAAGTCGGAGTACCGACAAGAAAAATTGGTCGCTCACTAGGGAAATCAGCGTGTGTCGGCCTCGTCCGCCCATAGCGGACGGGGCCTTGTGTTTTTGTTGCCCATCAAGCGTCAGTCATCGAAGAACATATTTCGAGACCAACGTGAGATGAGTAGTGAAAATTACGAAAACACGATGCAACGAGACACAAGTTAGTGTGCGGGCTATCCACACGGAATCCACAGATCGAGGGCTTTTTTCTCCGCGGGCAGCCTTGACTTCTCTTTTGCCTCGAATATACTGCTTTTTACGTATATGTGTTCGGAATTTAGCCTTAAAAAGTGGCGGATGTAGCCAGCCGAAAGCTGTGCGCTACTGAAGCCGCTTACGAGCGGCTTTTTTCGTGCCTATACGCTTGTCCTTGCGTAGATTTCTTGTCCTTCCGTAGCTTTACGCGAAGGAGGAACGCGAAGCAGGATTGTCCTTTGACAACTGAAGAACGACACAATTCTGGATGGCCAGAGTGCTGGAGGCTGGATACTAGAGAATTCAAATGCGTTTGCATCTTGAGTTTCTAGTCTCCAGTTTCTAGTATCTAGCTTTCCAGAATAGAAAGAATCAAACAACATTGATCGGACTCTAGTCTTTGTCCGATCAGTGCAGGAACCCGCACACTAATTTTGGCATTGTGTTTTTGTTGCCCGTCAAGCGTTAGTTATCGAAATATATTTTCGAGATTAATATGAGATGAGTAATGAGAATTATGAAAACACGATGCAACGAGACACAAGTTAGTGTGCGGGGAAAATGTATTTTTGCGCCCCGAAACACGCTAACGCGTTAACGGGGTAAACAAGCAAAAACAACCCGCCGTCGCGTATCCTCCTTCGTTAAAACTACGGAGGACGAAGAAGCTATGGCGGGCAAGAAAGTCTTGTCTCTCTTGTAGGAGACAAGCAATCCAGCACCACGCACAGTCCTTGGGACGTTCCTGACCCGAGGATTAAGGAGTGGTCTTGGTAGCTCGCGCTGCCTTGACCACTCCGACCAATCTTCGAGGATTGTGTGTGGTGCTGGAACAATAAACCAAACTCTAGGGGTAAGGGACTAGGGACTTGGGACTGAACTTGCATTCATGCATTTCCAGACCCCAGACCCCAGACCCCAGACTCTAGAGTAAAACGCGGTTCTCAGAATTCCTATCACAACTAGCGAGGAATCAAGGCGAAAGCTTGCTTTCATCTTGTCCGAGCGATGTTGTGATATGGCGCGTAAGCGCCTTATCGGGAATTCTGTAGAAGGGCGTGCGGCGGATGCCTTGACAGAAGAAGGCGATGAAGGACGCAGTTTGGCGGCGATACGCTTCGGGGAGGTGCCCAGCAACCTTCGATCCGGAGATTTCCGAATGGGGAAACCCCTACGCATCACACAGTGTGTGATGCGGAAGCGGTTAGCGGATAGCGATTAGCGTCTAGAAGAATTCAAATTCTAAACGCTCTACGCTTGACGCTAAACGCTTTCGACATCGCGCTTTGCGCGATGCGTGGACTCTTAGCATAAACAGCTTTGAGAGCAGACCTTGGGAAGTGAAACATCTCAGTACCAAGAGGAAAAGAGAACAATAAAAACTGGGGGCTAGACACTAGGGGCTAGGGGCTAGGAAATTCAATTCAGTTTTGAGTTGAGTTTTCCAGTCCCCAGTCCCCAGTCTCTAGTCTCCAGCGTTATTCCCTTAGTAGCGGCGAGCGAAACGGGATCAGCACAAACTCAGCTATTCTGGAGCGCTAGATAGCTAGAGGCTGGATACTGGAAAATTCAGATGCGTTTTGCATCATGAGTGTCCAGTTTCCAGTTTCTAGCTTCCAGTTTTCCAGAATTGTTGGGGGTAATAAGGCTACAGCGCAATCTAGATACTGGAGGCTGGACACTGGATACTGGAAAATTCAAATGCATTTCGTATTTGAGTCTCCAGCTTCTAGTTTCTAGCTTCCGGTTTCCAGAAGAGTGGAGTTACAAATCGCTTAGTTAGTGGAACCAGCTGGGAAGCTGGACTCCAAAGGGTAATAGTCCCGTACACGAAAACGAAGCGACTCTATGGCTGTAGTTCTTGAGTAACTCGAGACATGAATAGCTCGGGTGAATTTGCCGGGACTAACCGGTAATGCTACATACTTCTTCTGATCGATAGTGAACAAGTACCGTGAGGGAAAGGTGAAAAGAACCCCGGTGAGGGGAGTGAAATAGACCTGAAACCGCATGCCTACAAGGAGTCAGAGCCGTGCGTAGCACAGAAGTATCAAGTATCAGGTAGCAAGTATCAAATAAGTATCAAGTTCCAAAGTATCAAACTGAATGCACCCGCATTTTTTCTTGATACTTGTTACTTGGGTATTGTTTGTTACTTGATACTTGTTGTTTTGATACTTCCGCGCTGCGCGCGGTCATGGCGTGCCTATTGAAGAATGAGCCAACGAGTTAATGTGCACTGCTGGCTAAGTCCTTTCGGATGGAGCCGCAGCGAAAGCGAGTGTGAATAGCGCGCATATAGTAGTGCATATTAGACCCGAAGCCAGGTGAGCTACCCATGAGCAGGCTGAAGTTTCTAGAAATAGAGATGGAGGGCCGAACCGGTGAGTTGTGCAACACTCTCGGATGACTTGTGGGTTGGAGTGAAAAGCTTATCGAACCTGGTAATAGCTGGTTCTCTCCGAAAGAGCTTTCGGGCTCGCGTCGTATGTTCCCTTTGGGGGTAGAGCACTGGAAGGATCGGATAGGCCGAAAGGCCACTGATCCTATCAAACTCCGAATACCAGAGGAATTCTGGAGGCTGGACACTGGATACTGGATACTGGAGACTCAAGATGCAAATGCATTTGAGCTTCTAGTTTCTAGCTTCTAGTTTCCAGTTTCCAGGTATAGTACGGCAGTTAGACGATGGGGGCGAAGCTCCATCCGTCAAAAGGGAAACAGCCCAGACCGCCAGTTAAGGTCCCTAAATCTACGCTCAGTGCATTTACAAGGAGGTGAAATTTCACAGACAGTGAGGATGTTGGCTTAGAAGCAGCCACCATTCAAAGAAAGCGTAACAGCTCACTCACTCAGAGATTTCGCGCCACAAATGATCGGGGCTCAAGCGTAGTACCGAAACTGCGGATTCTGGAGGCTAGACACTAGACGCTAGAAGCTGGGGATACAAAATGCATTTGTATTTTTCCAGTCTCTAGCTTCCAGTCTCTAGCTTCCAGTCTGGTAGGAGAGCGTTTTGATCGCGATGAAGGTAAAGGGGTGACCCATGCTGGAGCGATCGGAAGTGAAAATGTTGGCACGAGTAACCGCAACGCGAGTGAGATTCTCGCGCGCCGAAAGATCAAGGTTTCCTTCGCAATGGAGATCAACGAAGGGTTAGTCGGTCCTAAGCCAATGGCGAATGCCGCAGGCGATGGACACACGGTTAATATTCCGTGACTTGGGTGTTATGTGATGGAGCGACGGAGTGTTGTACCTCGAGCGTATTAAGGATTTACGTTCAGGCCGCGAGGATGCTTTTCAGGAAAATCCGGAGAGCATTAGTCCAAGCGGAGTGGAAATGGGGAGGCCTCGGCCAAACCAGATTTGAGGGAGAGCGCTTCCAAGAAAAACTTCTAAACTAGAGTAACATTCAAACCGTACCGCAAACCGACACAGGTGATCTGGTCGAATAGACTAAGGCGAACGGGTGAGAGATGCTCAAGGAACTCGGCAAAAAAGTGGCCGTACGTTAGCAATAAGGCCTGTTCTGGAGGCTGGACGCTGGATGCTGGAGACTGGAAAATTCAGATGCATTTTGCATTTGCATGTCCAGCTTCTAGTTTCCAGCTTCTGGCCTCTAGAATCGCAGATAATTTTTCCCAGGCGACTGTTTACCAAAAACACAGCTCCCTGCAAACTCGTAAGAGGAAGTATAGGGGGTGATGCCTGACCAATGCCGGAAGGTCAAACACTTGAGGTTGGAGGCTGGAATTCTGGAGACTAGAAAGAGAGGACGCTAGAGGCTGGATGTGATTTTCCAGCTTCTAGCTTCCAATATCTAGCATCTAGAATTCCAGTTTCCAGCTTGCTAGTGTAAGCCCCGGTCAATGTCGGCGATAACTATAAGATGATTGTAGTTATAAAATCCGACCAAATGCTGGAAACTCCGAGTATCTTCAAGTACTCGTCATATTTGGACTTACGAAGTCCATATATACAGTGAAAATCTTGAAGTGCGGCTGCCGTCGCGTAAAGCTATGGCAAGCCAACGGACAATCAGCAGGGAAGACTCGTGAAAGCGAGAACCCTCAGAGACTACACGTCGGACTCGCCTCTCTTAATTGAGCAATTAGTTAAGTTGGCGAGATGATATAGTCCGATCTGAATGGCGACATTCAGAGTTGTACAGCGCTACCGATTGCTGTACAGAATAACAAGACGAATCGTCCTAAGGTTTTCTACTGGACAATATCTTGTGTATCTGTCAAGTAGAGAAGGACTAGGACGAAATCGCCTATAAAATCGTAACGCTACCTCTTTATGCGGCAACGCATGAGTGGTCCTTAAAATATACGCGGCTCACATGAGAGGCCATACGCCGTGCACTCTAGAAGCTAGAAATCGCGAAGCTAGAAACTGGAATTTTCCAGCCTCTAGATTCCAGAATCTAGTATCCAGAGTTGAAGACATGGTCCAAGGTTAGGATAACTTGAGCGAAATTCCTAGATGACTGGGACAATCTGCCTCGCGCAGATTGAAAATTCCGCTATATGCTGGAAACTCCGAGTATCTTCAAGTACTCGTCATATTTGGACTTACGAAGTCCATATATACAGTGAAAATCTTGAAGTGCGGCTGCCGTCGCGTAAAGCTATGGCAAGCCAACGGACAATCAGCAGGGAAGTCATAATTGACCCCTCAACGACTACACGCGGAATCCTTCACCTTCAAAAGTGGAGGAGTGATATAGTCTGAACTGCATGGCGACATGCAGAGCTCAACTCGCGTTGAGCCGCCCAGCCCCAGTTTGCAAAACTGGAGCTGGGTCAATATCCTCGATACTCGAGGGTAGAAAGTAACAGATTGTGTCTGGTAACTGGATTGCCAGCGTCGAGAGCAATCTCGACGGAAAATTCGGCTTATAACGGTGGAGTCTTCTCTGGAGCACTCGGGACGAGTGTGATGATAGAAAGATAATACCGTGGGAAGTCTAATACTGGAGGCTAGACACTAGATGCTAGAAGCTGGAAGTTCGGCGAAATCGCAATGCGATTTTGCCTCCAGATTCTAGTTTCCGGTTTCTAGCTTCTAGATTATGACCCCGTAACGACTTATCCCGCCCTTTCTGAAGAAAGAGCGGGATGGAAGTGACTCAAAAACACTTAACACGCCGACACTCTAGAGACTGGAAAACTGGATGCTGGAAACTGGAGAATTCTCCAGATTCTAGCCCTCTAGCTTCTAGCGCTCCAGAGTTGAAGATATAGTCTATGCCACTAGTAATAGTGGGAGTAGTATTCCGCATTTCGCATGCTTCCGCGTTTTTCTGCGTGAAGTCTGCGTAATTCTGCGGTTTGCGAAGCAAACAGAAGTTCAGACGCGCACGAATGGTATAACGATCTGGGAACTGTCTCGAGCATTTGCCCGGTGAAAATACAAGGGCGGTGAAGATGCCGCCTTCCTGCAGCAAGACGAAAAGACCCCAGAAGCTTTACTGTAATTTGGTATTGAGGTTACGATTTTT
>CAYJVW010000024.1:0-1370 GCA_964373725.1 uncultured Candidatus Saccharibacteria bacterium
CTTGGTGCGCTCCCCCCAAACCCAACTGCAACGTCCACGCCAGCGACGGCGCAGAAGATCACGCTGTCAGAGGGGCAGATTGTGTTCCTCGGGGGGGTCAATATCAGACTCGATTCAATCGCGGAAGAATCGGTCACTCTTGTAGAGATACCAACCGGCGGCAACTACATCACCTACTTCTTTTCCTCTCCCGTTATACTGGCGGTCGGAGAACAAGCCACATTCGGCTACGCAACGATCACTCTTCTCGAAGCGAACGATGCAGCGCGGAAGGCTACCTTTGCGGTTGTTCTCAAACCCGCGGTAGGTTCGCTCACGGCCTCGCCTTCCTCCGGACCGCCGCCTCTGGTCGTATCGTTTACCGGGAGAATAACCGCAACAAGGTATCGCATTGATTTCGGAGAGGGTACGACAACGCAAGAAGGTCCCGGCGGTGCCGGCGTGACTGCCGTGAGCGCGACGCATACATACGAGAAGGCCGGCAGCTACACGGCAAAGTTGCAGAAAGTGCGTCCGTGCAATCCGCCGCCCGGCACTGCATGTGATGCGCAAGTGCAGTACGACACTGAAGCAACCGCGACGGTTACGGTGACAGAGGTGGCCGTCAAGATTCCCGTCATTGATTCACTCACTCCGTCGGAAGCGAAGCCGGGGGACAAGGTAACCATGAAAGGAAAGTACCTGACCGGCATTAACTCCATCTTCGTGAACGGCGCCATCATCGGCGTTTTTGCAGCGACGAATGACACGACGCTCGACTTCACGATTCCTGCTCCGTTTCCTGCGGGTTCATACACGCTCACTGTCTCGAATGCGAACGGCACGAGCGCAGGCTCTCCAATCCGAATCATTGCGCCGCCACCTACACCTACCTTCGCTTGTTACATGAATGGCACCGGATATGTTGCGGAGACGATACCTGCAAATTGTCAACGCTGGAGCGACTTGCCACCAGGGGGAAGCGGGAACCAGAGCGAACAATGCAAAAAGTATCAGAGAGGGGAGGCGATATGTACGGCAGACGGGTGGGCGAACGTTAGTTGGGGCGGAGGCCACATTAATCCCTCGCGGGTCACCGTGGGTTGCTCAAGCTCGAACGGCCTCATCATTCCGGGAAATATGCGCGTCGGTGGAAACAGATGCATCGTGGATGATCCGACGCAGACAAATTGCGAGGTGACATATATCTGCAAACGCGATGGCTGGTGGCTTTTGGATGGCGCGGGGTTCGAAATAAAGAAAGTTGATAAGTTGCCGTGGATTTATCCCGAGCAATTCTATCCATACACAGGAAAATAGGCTCAATGGAATTTTGTGAGGCTGTTTTTTTGTCTAGGAGGCGACACCTTGTTGTCTAGGAGGCGACACCT
>CAYJVW010000024.1:1470-10071 GCA_964373725.1 uncultured Candidatus Saccharibacteria bacterium
TGAGGCTGTTTTTTTGTCTAGGAGGCGACACCTTGTTGTCTAGGAGGCGACACCTCCGAGACATTGAGGCTTTCCGCGAGAAGTCGGGTACGATATTCCAAATCCGCTGACAGCGCGAACCCCTCCTGCTGCACCTGCAGAAAAGTGAACCCGAGCGCGAGCAAACTTGCGCCAAGAATCACACTCGCGACTATGAGAATTACGTGCTTCATCCCGTTAGAAGAGAACTATCGGGCACATACTACTGCCCGCTCATATGCGCGTCAAAGCGGCTATGTTTCCTCCTGTTGTATAATCCGCGGATGACGAAAGCAGTCGTTTTCGATGTCGATGGAACGCTCTTAGATACTGCAGACTGGATATTAGAGGCATACCTCTTTGTCGCGGAAAGCAAGAATACGCCCGTGTCCAGACAAGTGATCCTGCATGAGATGAGTATCGGCAATACGCTGAAAGATACGTACACCGTGCTATTTCCAGGAGAGGCTTTTGCAGCTCTTCGTGAAAAACATCGCGAATTCCAGGATGCTCGGATGGATCTTGTGCGACCGTTCCCGGGCGTCATCGAAACCCTTAAAAAAATCCGGGAGAGCGGCATCAAACTCATCACGATGACGAACCGCATCCGAGAATCCTCCATCAAAACGATGGAGCATGCAGGCATCAAAGAGTATTTCGACTTTCTTTGCTGCGCGGACGATGTTGTGCGCACAAAACCGGATCCCGAGCATGTCTACGCGGCACTGCGCCCTTTCTCCATCGCGCCCGAAAATGCATTCGTTGTGGGAGATTCCTCCTCTGACATCGAAGCGGGGCAACGTGCGGGCGCACGCACTATCGCCGTTTCTCACGGTGTTCGTGCCGACGTCGAGTCACTGAACCCCGATCACGTCATCCACACTATCGAGGGCATCCTTCCCATCATCTTCGATTAAATCATTCTCCAACGTATTTCCCGAGCGTTGCGAGGCTGTTCATTTTTGCGCGATGGAGAAACACTTTTTGCGCGGCGTTTACATTCTCTTTTTTTCCGTTCCATGCTTTGAGCGCGGAATCTTGAAGCGCGCGGCCGTAGGAGAACGTCAGATTCCATGGGAACGGTCCTTTTTTGTTTATTGCGTTCAGATTTGCCGTCGCTTCCACATCGCCTTGCCCGCCGGAGAGAAATGCTTGGCCAGGAAGTTCGTTTGGCAACGCTTTTTTGAACACCGCTACTGTCGCAACAGCAACTTCATCAGCCGTCGATTTCGTTCCGCTTTCCTTCCCCGGCACCATCATGTTTGTTTTGAGAATGGTGCCAGAAACATCTACACCGGCTGCATCCAATTCTTCAAAAAGCGCTTTCAAAACCCGCTCGCTCGCTTCAACACACGCTTCAAGCGTATGATCCCCGTCCATCAGAACCTCGGGCTCAACCATCGGTACGATGCCCGCTTTTTGGCATTCAAGCGCATATGCCGCGAGATCTTTCGCCTGCTGCCGAATATTGGCATCAGTCGGGAGTCCTCCTGCCCCGAGCAACGTCGAGGGGTCGCCTATCGTGATGACTGAACGCCATTTTGCGAACTTCGCCCCGAGCACTGCATATTCTTTCAAGCGCTCTCCAAGTCCATCAAGGCCTTTCGTGATTTTCTCGTTCGGCGAACCCTCCATTTCTTTCGTCCCCTGATCAACTTTGATGCCTGGCAATATTCCGGCGTCCTCGATTATTGAGACCATAGTTCGCCCATCGGACGCTTTTTGGCGTATAGTTTCGTCAAACAAAATCACGCCCGAAATGTATTCGCCGATGCCGGGCGACGTGAAGAGCATCTCGCGATACGCCCGGCGATTTTCTTCCGTCGATGGCAGACCAATTTTTGCAAATTTCTTTTCAATCGTCCCCGAACTCTCATCTGCGGCAAGAATACCCTTGCCCGGAGCGACCATCTGCTGCGCAATCGTTTGAAGCGACATAAGCGATAAAACATTAAACGATATACGATAAACAATACATCAAAATCTAATAAGCGGGAAGGCGATGATGCGTCGTTATGTAGCGGAGCGTGCCGGAAATCCCCTGAATAACGAGCGAATGCGTGATTGCAATATCCCGCTCGATGCGTACGCCGGTGAGGAGCGGGCCGTCAATGACGCCCGTCGCGGTGAACGTAAGCTCTTTCCCTTTCGCGAGATCACTCGTCTTGAAAATTCTTTTCGTCGTGTGCCCATGATCGGCAACCAGCTTCGCATGCTTTTCGTCCTTTGGTTTGAAACGGCACAAAATTTCGCCGCCGAGAATTTTTATTGCAGTCGCAGCGAGCACTGCCTCTGCCGACGCACCGATTCCCATCAATAGATCGATGCCGCTCTCCGGCATACACGGCGCAATGCCACCGGCGACATCGCCATCAGTGATGAGACGAACCCGTGCACCCGCTTTACGAATATCATCGATAAGTGTGTGGTGCCGCTCGCGATCGAGAACGCATACGGTTATTTCACCGACTTCCTTTCCAAGCGCTTTCGCGACCTTTTTGAGATTTGTCGCGACAGACGCATCGATGTCAATTACCTTAGCCGCGCCGGGACCAGCTGCGATTTTTTCCATGTACGTATCCGGCGCAGAAAGAAGACTGCCTTTCGCTCCGGCAGAAATGACGCTAAGCGCATTGAAACGCCCATACGCGACGCTGTCTGTGCACTCCAACGGGTCGACTGCGAGGTCCAAATGCGGCTTCCCGCCCTTCCCGACCTTTTCTCCCGTGTACAACTCCGGCGCTTCATCCTTTTGACCCTCGCCGATCACGATCGTGCCGCTGAAATCTATTTCGTTAAGCCGCTCGCGCATTGCATCCACCGCCGCCCCATCCGCCGCGATCTTATCTCCCTTTCCGACCCATTTCGCAGCCGCATACGCCGCTGCCTCCGTAACTCGTACAAATTCAAGCGCGAGATTTCTGTCCATGGAAAGAATAATTACTTCTTTTTAATAGAATGTCCACCGAACTGTCCGCGCAATGCCGAAACCAGCTTGCCGGTATACGAAGGATTTTTTGCGGACTCCACTCGAAATCTGTACGCTCCCTCAATAATCTTCGCCGGAACTTTCATCTGCTTGGCGGTTCTCGCCGTCCATTCGCCCTCGCCAGTATGTCCCACAGAACCCGAAACGGCCGAAAGATTCTCTCCGTATTCCTTGAACGCATCTTTCATCCACCCCATAAGACGCGATTCGATAACGCTTCCGTGGTTATAAATATCTGTAACTCGAGCCAAGTCAAGTTCGTACGCTGATTTTTTCAATATTGCAAAGCCTTCAGCGATTGCTTGCATCATGCCGTACTCGATCCCGTTGTGGACCATTTTTACGAAATGCCCTGCGCCGATACCTTTGAAAAATTGATACCCATCCTTCCGCGCAAGATCGCGAAAGAGCGATTCCAGTTTTTTGAACGTCGCTCTGTCGCCGCCTATCATGAGACAGCCGCCGTGCCGCGCACCGCCGGGTCCTCCCGAAAATCCTACGTCAACGAACTTCATGCCACATTTCGCAATTTTTTTCGCGCGCACGATGGAATCTTTAAAGAACGAATTACCGCCGTCGATAATCACATCACCTTTTGAAAGCAGATGGACAAGCCCTTCCTTCCGCGCGGATGACCGACATCGTAAGTCGGTCATCTTGACCGACTTACGATGTCGGTCATTACCAAATAGAAGCTCATCGCCCGATTTTCCCGCGGGAACCATGAGCCACATAACCCGGGGCTCTGGAATCGACTCGACAAGTTCGCGAAGCGTGCCTGCCCCTTTCACTCCTTCCTTTTCAAGTGCGCGAGTCGTTTTCAGAAACGCGTCGAAACCGTGCACTCTCCAGCCCTTCTCAAGGAGCCTGCGCGCCATATTCCCTCCCATCTTTCCCAATCCCACTATTCCGATTTCTTTCCTCATATTTTTTTGATATTTGGACTTCGTAAGTCCATATTTGGACTTACGAAGTCCAAATATCTAGATTTTTCAGTAATTTCTTTACTATCCGGTTTATACGTGTGCAACGGTACCGCGCCTTGCTTCCATGCGTCAAGTATCGGGTCCGTAAAACGCCACATCGCCTTTATCTCATCCGTCGAAACAAACAGTGTCTGGTCGCCGCGGATGCAGTCTAAAAGCAGCTTTGCATATTCTTCTATGTACGGAATATGCGCTTTCGGCTCGCGGAGCAGGAAGTGGAACATGTGAAGCGCAGTATCCAGCGTGAAGCCGGGCTTTTTCGACCAGAATTCTATCAGTATCTCTTCCTTCGGCTCGAAGCGAATGATGACTTCATTTGTATGGTGTGGTTGCCCTATTGGGCAGAGACATGGCTTAGGGTGTTTAAATGTAATGACGATCTCTTTGAGAGGTTCGCCGAGTCGCTTTCCGCCCTCAAGAAGTATCGGCACGCCTCTCCATCGCGGCGTATTCAGTGTTGCCCGCACTTTGAAGTATGTTTCCGTTTGCGAGTTGCGCGCGACACCGTCAATGTTTCGATATCCGTCGTATTGCGCGCGGAACGTATGCCGCTGTATATCTTTTTTTGAAAGCACGTTCAGTTTTTTAAGAATCTCGGCCCGTTTCGCCTGTACCGCTTTCGCATCGAATCGAACGGGATGTTCCATCGTAACTAACGAGAGCATTTGGAGAAAATGATTCTGCCCGACGTCCATGAATGCTCCGACAGGATCATAAAACGCGCCGCGTTTCTCGACGCCCATCGACTCCATCCCTCGGATATGGATTTTCTCGATGAGATCTCTTCCCCATCCGACCTCGAACAGATTATTGGCAAAACGAAATGTCAAAATATTTTGCAGCATTTCTTTTGCGAGATAGTGATCGATGCGATAGATCTGGCGCGACTTGAACAATTTCGTCAGAAGTTTTTCGATGCTTTTTGCAGTCTTCAGATCGACGCCAAACGGCTTCTCAATAATGAGACGCGTCCAACCTTCGTTCGGCGAGCACGGCTCCGAAAGCTTCGATTCGGACAGATTCCTGAAAATTGTCAGATAATGCTCGGGTGCGACCGCGAGATAGAACAACTTATTCGAACAGACGCCCCACTCTCCGTCGCACGTATCGATTGTCTTTTTGAGTTCGCGATAGCTGTTTTTGTCGTTGAATTCTCCTTTTTGGAACTGAAAGAGCCGCAAAAATGAATCGATCTTTTCTGGAAATAGCAGCTCCCCAGCGTGCGCCGTAATGACCCCTTTTACATAGTCTCTGAACTCTCCATCGTCCATGTCGCGGCGAGAGAAACCGACAATGCGGAATTTATCCGGGATCTCTCCTCGGTTGAAGAGATAAAAAAAGGCGGGTATCACCTTCCGCCTCATCAAATCGCCGGTGCCGCCTAAAGCGACGAGTATCGTCGGGATGTTGCTCTTTGGGTCCGGAGTCACAGCGACATCATACTCGACGCCGCACCAAGCGCCACACTACTCTTTATGTAGATAACCTTTTTTATATGCAAGCTCTGCATTAAGAATGCCGCCGCCGGCTGCGCCGCGGACGGTGTTGTGGCTAAGAGCGACAAATTTGTGGTCGAAAACGCTGCATTCGCGCAGGCGGCCGACTGTAACCGCCATGCCCTTGTCGTTGTCGCGATCGCGCTTTGGCTGCGGGCGATTCGGCTCATGACGGTAGATGATCGGTTGCTCGGGGGCAAATGGAAGTTTCAGTTTCTGCGGCTCGCCTTTGAAGTTCTTCCAAATCTTTTTAATGTCCGTAATGCTTGGCTTTTTACCTTTGAATTTGATACTCACGCATGCAAGATGCCCATCGGAAACAGGCACGCGCATACATTGCGCGGAGATGTTCATACCTTTGTAATCGACAAATTTTCCACCCTTGATGCTGCCCAAGATCTTCATCGGCTCGATTTCGGTCTTTTCTTCTTCGCCCGGAATGAGCGGGATGACATTGTCAATGACATCAAGCGACGCGACCCCCGGATATCCGGCTCCCGAAACAGCTTGAAGCGTCGTGACAAGCACATCTGATATTTCGTACCCAGCTCGTATCAACGCAAATATTGGTGCAAGGTAGCTCTGCAAACTGCAATTGGGCTTCACGACGATGAATCCCTTTTTCCAACCATTCGCCTTTTGCTGGGTCTGAATAATATCCAAATGGTGCGCGTTAATTTCCGGAATCAACATCGGGACATTTTCAGTATGACGATGCGCGGACGCGTTCGAAAAGACAGCTAAACCTCTCGCTGCATATTCTCTCTCTCGTGCACGTATTTCATCTTTATCAGGCATCTCAAAGGCAGAAAATACGAACGTGCATTTTTTTGCTGCCTTCTCTACATCTGCTACGTCCTCGACAGTAAGATTCGCTACGTTCGACGGAATATCACCCGCCACTATCCATCCACTCCGAAGCGCATCCTTGTACTTCTTCCCCGCCGACTGCGGCGAAGCGGCGACATACGCCACCTCAAACCACGGATGATTTTCCAACAGATGAATATACTGCTGCCCGACCATGCCTGTCGCGCCGAGTATACCTACAGGGATTTTTTTCTTCATAATTACCGAATGATACCACCTTACCCTCTAAATTTTAGGACACGAATCCTGGACATGTACAAGCAACCTATCAGCGACCTCCTATCATGTCAAAACAAAGAGAGTAGTCGTGCCATGTATACTGTGGAGCACAATGATTGCGCAATGGATCGTTTTTATTGGTGGCGCTGCTAATTTTGTAGGTACTGGACTCTACATAAAACATGTGCTCTTCGGAGCGGCTAGGCCGAACAGAATTACGTTCTTACTTTGGACCGCAGCTCCGTTGATAGGAGGAATCGCGGCAGTCGCGCGTGGCGCAACGTGGGCAACGGTTCCGGTATTTGTCGCGGCGTTTCTGCCATTTGCAATTCTCGTTGCATCCTTTTGGAATCCGAGAGCATATTGGAAACTGACATGGAAAGATTACTTTTACGGTGCATTGTCAGTAATGGCCCTCATACTTTGGGGCATTACAAACGAGCCGAATGTCGCAATAGCACTTGCGATTCTTAGCGATCTTTTTGCAACTCTGCCAACAGTTGTTAAAGCATGGCACCATCCGGAAACAGAGTATGGCCCGAGCTACATTGGATCATCATTCAATGGACTAACGGGCATAATTGCGGCTTCTGCATTTACCTTTGAACAGATCGCATTTCCAATCTACCTTTTTGTAATGATGGGAGTAATAGGTTTTGTGGTGATGATAAAGCGACGTTGAAATATTTCGCATACGATAACTTATGACGACCGGACGGAGTTATCGTATGAAGTGAGGCTCGTCGAATGCGAGCGTTCTCGCGGTCACGGGAGAAGGGACGACAAAGAAAGAGTTCCGGGTTCTACTGCAAAACATTCCACATCGCTGGATCTTCGCCGCCGTCGATTTTGAACACCGCAACGCCGCGGATACCGAGCCGCTTTGCGAGATCCACTTTGTCTTTTATCGCCTGCGCGTCGCTCCATGTCACCATGCGATACGAGAAATTCGTATTGCTTGACGTCGTGAGCGCTGACGCAGCAGAAGCAATAAGATTCCACGGCCACGCGACCTGCGGACGCGGAAGCGTGAGTGCGCCATCTTCCGGAAGAAAGGTGAACCCTAGTTCCCCGCCGGCATTTCTGCCCGGCGTGATGTTGTATTTCGATGCAATGTCCCACCCGTACTGCGGGTTAAATGTCCAGAGCAAATCATAGACGTGCTCATTGTTCGCATACGTCCGTACATCCCATTCGTATCCGTATGTCGCGATACCAAGAACGATCTTGCGTTTCGGAATGGTCTTCATCGCTTCCCGTATGGCTTTTTCCACCCACTGTGTATCCGCGACAGGCCCGTATGGTTCGGTAGTTTCTGAAGCGCGCTTTTGGTCAACATTTTGTTGGTCATACGTCATGAATCGTATCCGATCGCAATTTTTATTGATGACAGAAAAATTGTTCGCGTACTGTCCCGCATCTTGCGGAGTGTCTGTTCCGTAATATCTATCCGAGACCGGAGTGCGAGCCTCTATCGTGCACTGCACCCATTTGTTCCCCATCGCTTTGTAGAGCTCTTGCAGGAATTTCGAAAAATATGGACCCGTTTCGTAGCGTTTGCCTTCGAAATCTATATCGATGCCGTCGAAATCATGTACGGTTACTTCATCGACGATCTGGTACACCAAGAGCTGACGCGCAGCCGCATTGCCGAGCACCGCATGCATGGCATCAGGATTCGACCACATAACGGTCGGAATAAATCTCACTTTTTTTTGTTTGGACTGCTCTTTCAGTTGTATCCACGATGCATCTGTCAAAATACTTCCGGCGTCATTCAATCGCCCATTGTCAGTTACTGTGTAGACGAACGGATTTATTTCCGTGAACGTCTCCAGATGCAGAAGTGCGTCAGCTGTACCGGTTGCAGTTCTCCAGTATGGAATCCATCCCGAAATTTCGAACGGTTTTGAGATAACGGCCGCAGACGAAAAAAGAGGAGACGCGACGATGAGCGCCGCGACGATTGAAAGCATGCGCGCAACAAAAGCTCTAGAAATTGTGTACATACAGCATATCAGAC
>CAYJVW010000024.1:10171-11939 GCA_964373725.1 uncultured Candidatus Saccharibacteria bacterium
GAAAGCATGCGCGCAACAAAAGCTCTAGAAATTGTGTACATACAGCATATCAGACGGCGATGATCTCTTCACCTTACCTGATTCGCAGAGAAAGACTATCGCGGAAACATGAGTTTTTCATGGGTATCCGCAAACGCGATGTTTTCAACAATGCCGATGAGCGCTGACTCCAATCTCGATTGCTCATCCGCGGTGAATTCACGGATGGAGCCGGGTTCATAATTTGCGAACTGAGAGAGGCCGATCCGAGTTTCCAATTCATAGCAGCCGCCCTCATACCAAATACGATAAAGCGCGCCGGTAGAATAATGTCCTGCTCCCGCGCCGCCTAACGGCGCAAAGCGAGCGGTCACGTATCTGTCGTTCGTGACGATACCTGGCGTGAGATCGTGCCCAAGAGGGGGTTTCGTAAGACAAAGCTCGCCCGAGAAATCGTCTCGCGTATCTATGCGAATACCCGCGCTATCGAAATTTGTGCCCTGATACTTTGGTCCAAGATAATGTAAGCAATAATCGAATCCGGGATTACACGGTGGTATGTACGAAGCTAAAATCTGATTCTCATTGACAACCAATCCGAACTCGCTTGGATACGTGAACGCAAGACCGCCCTCTGACAGCGACCAGCTCCCATCGCTATTCTGCGTTACGACATCGCTTTGCACCTGCGGTTGCGACTGACTTGCGGTATAAAAAACTGCCGCGAGAACGACGACCGCAACTATTGAAACGGCAAACAGAACCCGATTCATGTTGCGGTCATTATAACACCTCGCGTCACGCAGCTAGGGGCCTTCTGCGCTGTAACGCGCAATAAGTCCATGCCGTATCGCAACACGATACATGTATGCAAAAAAAGCATACGTGAGCCCGATATACATGCAGGCAAGGAGAAATCCTTTGAGCACCATTCCCCATGACAACACACCCGAAAGAACTACGCCGCGCATACCTTCAAACACGTACGCCGGCGGCATCGCATAGGAAACTACCTGCATCCAATGCGGAAGTGTCGCGATAGGATAAAACACGCCCGCGAATGGGCTAAGGACTGCCGCGAGCGGCCACGTAAACCATTCCGCAGGCGGCCCAAACCGCAGAACAAGTCCGATGCCTAAAATTCCAAGCGCAACGCCAAATAGAAACAAAATGCCGAGGAACGGCACGAGCGATATCCCCAGCGAAAGAAGAGAGTAGTCGAAAACAAACGATGCAAAAAAACCGATGACAACGACGACGAGTCCCGTCGTCAAGAAACTCGTTGCGACAAAGCCGAAAATATATTCCGGAAGCGTTATTGGTGTCGCAAAAATATTGAGAAAATTGCGCGACCAGACGTCTTCAAGAAACGGCATCGTCGTCCCTTGATGCGCTCTCGATAAAATATCCCACAAAATAACCGCGCCAAGAAGAACAGAGACGAAGTTAAATTCTGCGCCTACCGTATCATTAAAATACTTTGTAATGAACCCCCAGAGCACTATGTCCACTGTAATCCAGACAAAAAGCTGCACATAGCGGGTCGGACTGCCTCTAAAAAGATACATCTGGCGGAGAAAAATTGCGTAGATGCGTTTAAGGTTCATATATCGAGAGAAAGCGGCTCACGCGCGACGGTAATAAATAATTCTTCCAAATCTTTCTTCCTGTGTTCTTGAGGCAGCGTCTTTGGATTCCCTTCCAGAAGAATTTTCCCATGCGAAAGAAAGAGAACACGATCGCACACTGCTTCAACTTCTTGCATGTTGTGCGATGTCCACAAGACGCC
>CAYJVW010000024.1:12039-17031 GCA_964373725.1 uncultured Candidatus Saccharibacteria bacterium
AGCATATTCCATGATAGATTCGCGCGTCGTTTGCGCAGTTGAAGGATCCAGAGACGCCGTCGGTTCATCCAACAAGAGCAGGCTCGGCGAGTTCAACATTGCTTTTGCAAGTCCAACTCTCGTTTGTTCCCCAGAGGAGAGCAATCCGACTTTTGTGTTCCGGAATCTTGCGAGGTCGAATTTCTGCAACACATCATCGATGCGCGAATGCAGATGCTCTACGCCATACAGAAGGCCGAAAAATGTCAGATTTTGATGCACCGAAAGATTTCCGGGCAATTGCGCATATACGGCCGCGAAATTCGTTCGTAGTAATGCTCGCGTCCTATCCTTCGTGAGATCAATGCCATCTATCCGTACCAAACCCGCGGTCGGCTCCAAAACGCCCAGAATCATGCTGATCGTCGAAGTCTTTCCCGCCCCGTTTGGACCAAGGAGTCCAACAATCTCGCCCTTCTGAACAGAAAATGAGATTGCATCCACCGCGGTTACGTCGCGATAGACCTTTGTGAGTTTCTGAACTTGCAAGACCGACATGTGAATTACTGCACTCTATTTTACGAGTCGCAGATACGGTAGCAAGACTATAGCACCGAATTATTTTGCGGGCGGCGGCTCGGTAAACGTAAGTATCGTGACGCCAATGCCCTCTTCCAAATTGACTCCTTCGATACGAGCTTTCCGGCCGTTGATAAATACAGACGGTTTACAGAGTCCGGACGTTTCTCGCCAGGCGCACGTGCTGGCGCTGTTGAACAGGATAGGAATTACCTGCGGTGTCCCGGATCCGTACTCAAAATACCACCCGCCTTTCTTTAATCCCGGCTTATCTTTCAAAATAATACCGTCGGCTGCAAATTTCTCTTCCTTCGTTGCTGGCGTAGCGTCGCCGCCTGCTTCGGAACTGTCGTTCATCAGGAACCAATATGCTCCAGCTGCAGCTATGCCAAGTACGAGAGCTGCACAACCTATAATGACTATTCGCTTCATGCGGGCACACTGTAACCTAGATGCCACCCAACGTAAACCCATGTGCGAGAACCTATCAAATACCTTACATCATCCCAAATCCTACTCCCGCAAGATACGCGCCAATGACGACAGCGAGGACGCCTCCTGCCGCATACCACTCCTGTTTGTTGAAAGCCTTGATCAATTTCTGCACGGTGCGCATCGGCATCGAGAGGTAAATGATGCTTTCCACGACAAGCATCCAGCCGATGACCGCGATGATGCCGTCCCATCGGAATGAGACGTTCGGATACGTGAGAATGATCGCGAGTCCCGCAAGAAGTTCCGCGAGCGCGATGACGAGCAAGAGCGATCGGTTTTGGACGAGCGTCGAGACCGCGGGCATGATAGAGGAGCGTCTCGCAACGACGATGACACCGACGATCAGAAAGTACAGACCTAATAATTGCGGAAGAGCTAATGATTCCATATATAAAGAGTGATGCTAATCTAGACACGATACCACGCCTGTGGCGCTGTAAAGGGAGTTATTCACCTCGCACACTAACTTGTGCCTCGTTGCGTCGTGTTTTCGAAATTCTCGCTACACACCTCACGCTAATCGCTAAAGATATTCTCCGATGACTGACGTTTGATGGGCAACAAAAACACAAGACACAAGTTAGTGTGCGGGCACCCCCCCCCGTTTCTTTGTTACTCAACAACGAACTCTCTCGGATAGTTCGTTAGATTTTCGAATCCGCCTTCAGTTACCACGATAACATCTTCGATCCGCACGCCGCCTTCATCCTGATAGTACAAACCGGGCTCGACGGTAAGCACGTGCCCGCTTTCCAAGACGTCATTCGAGTTTGGTCCTGCACTTAGCGCTTCGTGAAGTTCAAGTCCAAGCCCATGCCCGAGACTATGAATATATCCCCTATCTCCCACATCAAATCCTGCATCTCGTATCGCTTTCGCTGACTCTTCGTATGCGCTTTTCGCCGATATGCCCGGTCGTATCGCCGCAAACGCCGCATCTTGCGCTTTTTGCACAGCGTCATACATGTCGCGAAGTTTTTTGGACGGTGTACCTTTCACGTACGTTCGCGTCATATCTGCAAAATATCTGTTATGCCGATTGCGAAAAAACAAGTCGCAGATGATGCTCGTGTTGGCCTGTATGACACCGCTTCCTTTGTGGTGGGGCATCGAAGATTGTAAACCGGAAGAAATAATCATGCCCTCGACATCGTCCATTCCTTTCTCGAAGAGCAATTTCTCTACTTCAGCTTTGAGGTACTCACTTGCAAGCGTGTTGCCGCGGTACACAAGCACATCGCCCTCGATCTTTGATTCTCTAAGCACGTGTTCAATATATTCAAATGCTTCTTTTGTAGAATTCAGATTTTCCCTCATATACGAAAGTTCTTCCGCGCTTTTCTTCGCGCGCGCAGGCACAAATGGATACACGACTACCAGACTCGCTCCACGCGCTCGCACATAGTCGGCAACATCGAGCGGAAACGAACGCGCCACCTCCACCGTTGTATGTATTAACTGATACTGCTGAAATACGACGAGCGCCAACTTGCACAATCCGCTCCCCTCGCCTTCGATCTTCTTTGCTTCTTCCCAAAACGGTTCAAGCGCCACAGCTTCTATGCCCGATGAATGTTCCTTGAACGCATCAATCTCAAGCGCATTTAAAATCGCTGTCTTCTTCTCCCCCGTGTCAATGAAGAAAAACGGATCCGGTATACGGCTTCTAACCATGTAGTACATGTCAGCGCTGTCAGTATTTGCAAAATGAACTTTGGTCATGGTTGGTGCAATAGACAGTAACATACCTCGCGGTCGTTCAAGTGCTTCACACAAAAAACCGATCTTATGGTATACACGTTACGTCATGATCGTCGCAAAAGTTCGTGAAGGCGGATGCATGTCGCCGTCGCGACAGGCAGGACCGAAGATGCAGATATCGGGAGATCGTATCTCCCGATATATCAAGGGCAAGAGTAGATATCGGGAGATCGTATCTCCCGATATATCTCTCTACATCAAAAATGACTTCAACGACGATTATTTAAGTCACCACTTACTCACTGTTCAAACGTATCGCGTCCTCTAAAAGTTCAGGTTTCGGCGGGTGGTGGGCGTCAAGATGCCGAATAAACTCATCCCGCGATAACGCCAGACGCGGGTTCGTAGCCTTTTCGTCACCGATTGTGCTTGAAACTCGTCCTTGGTAATCATGTCCCGGGTACACACGGACAGCATCGCCAAGCGGTATGATCTTTTGCCATATGCTTTCGTACAGCTCCGCACTACTTGAATCCTCGCGCAAATCGGTCCTTCCCGTTCCACCGACCAGCAGCGTATCCGCTGTGAACACGGCGTCGGGAAGTGCGAGTGTGATCGAATCGGCCGCATGACCTGGCGTGTGTAAGACACGAAGCATCACATCGCCAACAGAGAGCGTGTCTTCATCCCTTACGCGATAGTGAACCCGTTTTGATGGAGCGCGTTCGTGCATACAATAGCGCGCGCCCGTCTTCTCCAATGACGAATACGCGGATATATGATCCGCATGTGTGTGCGTATCCACAATGTAGCGAAGCGTCAACTTCTTATCGGAAAGTATGCTCTCGTATTCATTTCCCACCTCTACTGACGGATCAATGAGAAGTGACTCTCCGCCCTTCACTGACGCAATGATGTACGAAAGACATCCGCGCGCCGAACGAAAGATATACACGGTATATTTCTCCGTCACTTTGTCCATATTAATCCAATGTGCCGAAGAATTTTATGAGATTCGCGATGTGGTCATCTACCGGAACACCGAGCGCTTCGCAGCCGCGATAAATCGTCTCGCGATCTATCTTCGCCGCAAAAGCTTTTTCATTTATACGTTTTTTGATCGAACTTGGCTTCATCTGCCCATATGGAATAGGGTTTAATTTTCGATACGCATAAAAAATACCGCTTATCTCATCGCATGCAATCAGCGCCGCAGCAAGTTTCGTCTGCGGCAGCGTCGTGAATCCGTTATACCCGTACGCATGCGCCTCGACTGCGTGTATTAATTCTTCCGGATACCCCCACTCTTTAAACCACTCTAAGGACACGCCGGGATGCTTGTCAGGATGCTCTTCAAAATCAATGTCATGAACATAACCGGTCATGAACCAGAGATGCTGATCTTCGCTGAATTGCGTCGCATACCCTTCCATCGCCGTCCCGACCATCAGCGCGTGATAGCGCTGGTATTCATCTTTGACATGCTGTACAAGAAGAATCTTTGCCTCATCGCGAGTCGGTAATCCTGCCATATTCGTTCAGGACTTGAATTTAATCGAACAGCCGAGCGATGGGTTAAACCACGGATCGATGGGCTCGCTCGCAAGAAGTTTTAGCATCGCGCTCTGCATGGTACGCTCGTGTATAGGCTCTTGCGGCTCAAGCGCATCAACGAGACGACCGTGGAAGACAAGCTTCATCCCTCTATCGAACAGAAACGGATCCGGCGTGCATGTTGCGCCATACGCTTTTGCTACACTTCCGTCTTCGTCGAGAAGATACGGAAATTCCATGCCGCGTTCTTTCGCAAACGCTTGCATATTCTCCATCCCCTCGCCTGGATAATCAGGATCACTCGAATTAATCCCCACGAACGCAATTCGATCTCCGAATTCTTTTTGGAGCGCAACGACTTCTTTCATCCGCGCTTTGACATACGGACAATGATTGCACATGAATAAAATAAAGAGTCCCTCTTTCCCGCTGAAATCTTTGAGCGAGTAGGTGCGTCCATCTGTGCCCGGCAGAGAGAAATCCGCCGCACGTGCGCCCTTCTGAATCAGTGTTCCCGATTCTGTTTTCGCCATGAACGTAGAATACCACAGTCAAAGCACCGGTTTTGCCAGTGCTCTGTCGTTGTCATGATTCACACTTTCCAAACCGCCTTGAATATCTTTGTCACCAACCATACTCGCCAATAAACTACCTCGCAGCAAGCTGACGAGGTATTTTATTTTT
>CAYJVW010000025.1:0-16969 GCA_964373725.1 uncultured Candidatus Saccharibacteria bacterium
GCGCCGAGTACGGCGCTCCAAAAACCAGACACTGAAAATCCGGGAACGATCCACGTCATCGCATAGAAAAGAATCGCGTTAAGAACAAAGGAGAAGAGGCCAAACGTAATGAGCGTGATGGGAAATGTAAGAATCTGCAGAACCGGTCTAATCACGATACCTATCACGGACCAGACGAGCGCCACCAAAAGAACGGTCATCCAGCCGCCCACGATCATAATACCGGGAACCAGATTGACCGTGAGCAAAACAGCCGCGACAGTTCCCGCATATTTCAAAAGGATGTGCATGCTCGAATGGTACGATAGCTCGCCGCATATGCAACACCCGTCGCGTTAGACGCGACGGGTGTGCTGTTGTCTGTATACTTTTACTCCGATTCTTCCTCCTCTTCTTTCTCACCTTCGTCGAGATCGAGAAGATCATCACCCTCTGCTCCATCATCTGGATCGTTATATACTCCGTCGTCTACCATATGGTACAGATATGACTAGCTGCTAATACCGCAAGGGTACTCCCATTTTTCTAAACCGGACCACGCCAGTCAAGAAAAATTGGTCGCCCCGCTATCGTACCCATACCTGTATGGCGCGCAAGTCTTCTTTTGCAAGGCTGTGAATAAGTCTGGAGACTAGAGACTGGAAGCCAGAGGCTGGAAAATACATGCCAAACGCTATACTTCATGCATGTCGCCACATGATCCGATAACTCAACATTTCCGCATTATCCGTCCGCAGATCGCGGCGCTCAAGAAACTGGGTATTCTCACGATATCCGACCTTCTGCGCCATTTTCCCGGAAGATATGCGCGCGCCGGAGAATCGTCGAATGTGTCGCGTCTCATATCGGGAGAAAAAGTAACGCTGTATGGAATGCTCTCAAAACTCAAAGCGAAGCGACTTTGGAAAAGTCGACGTACCGCGACGGAAGGTGTGTTTGAAGATGCCTCGGGACGAGTCAAAGTGCTGTGGTTCAACCAACCGTACATCGCAAAGATGGCACCCCAAGGCACATTGGTGAAATTGACTGGTGTCGTCTCGGGAAAAGACAGGCCATATCTAACGAATCCGGAAATCGAAGCGCTTTCTCCGGGTTTCATTCCCCCTGCAAAAAATCCTGATTTATTTGAGTCTTCCAGAAGCTCCAAGTTCCAAGTTCCAAGCTCTACTATATTTCCTGTCTATCCGGAAACACGCGGCATCACATCGCGCTGGTTCTACCACGCGCTCGAACGCGTGTTCGTATCTGGCGTCCATACACACATAGAAGATCCTATTCCTGCGGATGTGCGAGAACGCTATCACCTCCCGGACCTTGCGACGGCGCTCATCTGGATACATAAGCCTGAAAAAGAAACGCATGCGGAAGCTGCGCGAAAAAGATTCGCATTTGAAGAGATATTCGCCATCCATGTCGCGCGCGCCAAAGAGCGCGCCGAAAACGATGCACTTCCTGCCCTCCAAATAGAGAATGGTGACCAATTCGCCAAAAAATTTCTGGCGAGTACCTCGCTCGAGCCAACGGGGGCGCAACACACTGCCATCAGAGAAATCCTCACCGACTTTACAAAAAAGCATCCTATGGCGAGGCTTCTCGAAGGCGACGTCGGGAGCGGAAAAACGCTCGTCGCAGCTGCGACGAGCTACGCAATTGTAAGTAGCGCACCGAAAGGACAAAATTTCGGAACGCTCCAAGTCGCATACATGGCCCCGACAGAAATTCTCGCGACGCAACATTTCCAATCATTCATCGAATACTTCAGCCATCTGCCTATCAATATCGCGCTCATAACGGGCAGCGGCTGCAAAAAATTCCCATCAAAATCAATGCGCGGAAGCGCAACTGATATATCACGCACACAGCTATTGAAGTGGGTGGAGAGCGGCGAAATTGCAATGCTCGTTGGCACGCATGCGCTTATCCAGAAAAAAGTAAAATTCAAGCACTTGGCGTTTGCGATAGTGGACGAACAACACCGTTTCGGCACAAGACAGCGCCGCGAACTAGCACAGAAAGGAGACTCCGCGCCACATTTTTTATCGATGACCGCGACGCCGATACCTCGCACACTTGCCTTGACTATCTACGGAGACTTGGATCTTTCCATTCTGGACGAACTCCCGCCCGGCCGCGCAAAAATCACAACGAGGATCATAAAACCGGCCGATCGCGAGGCGGCCTACGATGCAGTACGGAAAGAATTGGCGGCCGGGCACCAAGCGTTTGTTATTTGTCCGCGAATTAATGAACCAGATCCCGCAAAACTGAATTCCGTGCAGGCAAAATCCGCAAAAGCAGAAGCAGCGCGGCTTGCAAAATATGTGTTCCCCGAATATCGGATCGGACTCCTCCATGGCAGCGTAAAACCGGACGAAAAAGAGAAGGTTATGACCGCGTTTGCTTCGCGCAAAATCGATATTCTCGTGGCAACATCAGTCGTCGAAGTCGGCATCAATGTTCCGAATGCAACCGTAATCTTGATCGAGGGCGCCGAGCGATTCGGCCTCGCGCAACTGCATCAGCTCCGCGGACGCGTCATGCGATCGGTGCGTCCACCGCACTGTTTTTTACTGCCGGAAACACAGAACCATGTCGCGATGAAGCGTTTGCGCGCGCTTGAGAAAAGCGACGACGGATTCGCGCTCGCCGAATCGGATCTCGAGACGCGCGGCGCGGGCGACCTATTGGGCCGCAGACAGTGGGGCATGTCGGACCTCGGCATGGAAGCCCTGAAAAACATGAGACTTATCCGCGCCGCGCGCGAAGAAGCTTCAAATTTGATCGCTCGCGACCCTCAACTTTCAAACTATCCGGCGCTCAAAGAACGCGCGGCTTTCGCGCACGCATCAATTCATCGCGAGTAAAGACCGCCCTCATATCAAGGACGGTCCTTGATAGTGCGTCTTAGTACACGATCGAAACGCCTACCGTATCCTCCGCCGTAAGATTCGTTCCCCGCTTGAGAGTTAACGTGTACGTTCCCGAGTCGTTGTACGTGTGCGTCACCCGCTTTGTTGCACCACTTGCGCTGCAACTTCCTTGCGATTGCGCGGAACGGGATGAGCCGTCGCCCCAATCGAGATCGTAGCGAGCGCAGCTGCTTTCGAGTTCAAACTCGGCTTCGACGGTGAATACATCGCCACCAACTCCCGGACTCACTGCGAAGTATCCTCCGCTTTCACCGCCTCCACCTCCTCCGCCTCCGCCTCCGCCTCCTTGGCCTGCGACAATCGCGGCACTGCCGATATCCGCGCCCGCTCTATTCAACTTCGCCGCGTACACTCCTGCGGACGAATAGACATGCGAGACCGTGTACGTGTTCGGGGTGCAGCCGCTGATATTGATTGTGGCAGACTGTCCATCGCCGAAATTTATCCCGTACGGACCTGCATTGCAGACGCTTGCACTATTCAACATGCCCGTGAATGTAACCGTAAGAGGCGTCACGCCTGTCGTCGGCGACGCTGCAAACGTATCTCCCGATTGCGTACTTCCTCCAGAAACATTCACGCTCGCAGTGATCTGATGCGTGCCCGAGCGCAGCAAGATGACATATCCTCCTCCCGAAACATACGTGTGATTGAATGTTTGACGCAATTCATTGCACGCATTCGCAGGTACGTTTATCGGAATGCGCAGCGCACTGTCTCCGAAATCGAGTTCATAGCTCGATGCGCTGCAGGATTTTGCGGTATTGACCGTGACTTCGACTGCAACCGGGAGTGGCGCGGCACCGGAAATAGGTGTCACGCGTAGAAAGCCACTTGCCTGTGACTGCGCCCCCCCTCCCCTGTTCGAGCACTGGAGCGCGAGAAGCGCCGCCGTGCGCGGGCCTGTTACTCCGTATCCTGTCGCTTCCGGCATGCCGTCGCAGACAATTTTATTCTTGCACTGGAACCGGCGTATCGCCGCTTCCGTGAGTCCTCCGTAATAGCCACTTATGATTGCTTCCGGGTACAATGACGGATCGAATGCGAGAAACTGCTGGAGCCTCGCGACATCATCGCCAGTGCTACCCCTTTTAAGAGAGCGGCTAATGTAGGGGCAATCGAATGATGCTGGAGAGGAGCCAGGATTGCTGATGGGCGGCCCATATCCTCCGTATGGCGAAGTGTCCGGAGGAACATATGTTGGGTCCGGGGGCGCTCCAAGCTGCCGCTGTAGTTGATCGATTTGTGCTATCAGGCTTTCGATCTGCGCGCGAATCTCATCAACTGTAAGCGCTCCGACTACAAAGGGAACCGAAGCAACAATCGTTGCTACTCCAAAGACTATCCATCGCATGTAGGTATTCTCGCATGCGGAGAACGTAACGCAACCGCGAATTCACACTTCGACTCGCTACGCTCGCTCAGTGTAAACACCCTAATTCAGCGCCATCTCGAGAGCCGCCCGAGCGGCTTCCTTGCCCTTGTTCGCCGCGCCACGCGACCGCACCTTTGCCTGCGCAAGATTGTTCGGCGTGATGATCCCAAATCCGATCGGCACGCGCTGGTCGAGCATCAATCGAATCAAGCCATGTGACACAGCGGATGAAATATATTCATCATGCTTTGTTTCTCCCTTGATGACACAGCCAAGAGCCACGAGCGCATCGCAGTTTCTCTTTTTCTGAAGTTTCAGTGCTCCAAGAGGAATTTCAAAACTTCCGGGAACATGCATCACATGGATGCGTGCATCTTTGACCTTCCATTTCGAAAGCGTCTCAAGTGCTCCCTGCAAAAGATTCTCCGTAATATCGGCATTAAATTGCGAGACGATAATTCCTACTCGAAGCTTCGATGCATCCTTCGCCTCAACGCGTTTCGCATACTGCTTCCGTCGCATGGGAAATACCATATCATTTCTGCATCAGGAGCGCGAGGTACCGCGCGATCATATCAGTTTCCACGTTCACTAGATCTCTCTTCTTGAGCAATCCCAGATTCGTATGCTCTATTGTGTAGGATACCAACGCGACCGTAAAAACAGTGCCCCCCGCGGCCACCGCGGTGAGCGAGACTCCATTGACACTCACCGACCCTTTCGGAGCGACGAGATGTATCGCCGATTGGGGAACACGAATAGAGATTTCTCGCGATGAACCCCGCTGTATAATTTTGACAATCGTTCCCTGCGCATCAATATGTCCTTGCACAAAATGTCCGCTTATGGGATCGCCATAGCGAAGCGAGCGCTCAAGATTCACGAGATCGCCAGCTCGCCACGAACCTGCGGTCGTTTTTGAGAGCGTCTCCGGCATGTACTCGACTTCAAAATGCCTTGCGTTCGTTGCCTGCCCCGTTAGAGGCCTGAACCCTGTGTTCAGCAGCTGCTTACGGCTAGCCTCTAACGGGGCCCGCACTGTTGAGCAAATTCCATTCACCGCCACACTCTCGCCCAATTGCAACCTCCATCCACGCGGTGTCGCTATGCGGACGAGTACACTTTTATTCTTTCCTGCGACCGACATGACGGCCGCCGTCCTTTGGATAATGCCGGAAAACATGATTATGGTTTGAAATGCGCGCGTACTTTCTCTACATCCTCCGCGATCGCTGCACGCAAGTTTGCTTCGCTTTCGAATTTCATAGTCTCCCTGATTTTTTTTCCAACGGTAATCAAAATCTTTTTGCCGTAGAGATCGCCATCAAAATCTAGAAGATACGCCTCAAGAAGTTTGCGCTCTTGATTCGCAAACACGGCAGCATTGTATTTCTTCTCTTCCACGGAAACGCCGCCCGCGAAGATGCCGGAAAGTGCGGTGTCCGTAAGCGGAATATTTGCTGTCGGAAATCCAAGCTTGCGACCGCGCCCCTCACCTCGCTGTACGATACCGCGATACATCGGCATGGACCCGATGTTACGCTCGACGCGCAATCAAGCCAAGGACGAATGAAAATACGCCCGCGATCGAAAGCATCCAGGAGATCTGAGAGAATATGCTCACCGCAGACAGTGGGTTCATTAATGGATCAGGCGGAAGTTGCGCCAAAAGCTCGTTAGAGAGTACTGGTACCGGCCAAATGTAGTTAATAGACGAATAGAGCACGAACGAAATCGCGAACACGAGCGATGAGATAAAAAACAAACGATCTGCTGATAACGGGCCTTTCATACTACGTAAAAGGTTACTTGATATAGACCTTAGTGTAACACAATCTAGTACGCCCGGAGGGATTCGAACCCCCAGCCACGAAGACATAAGCTTCGCGCTCTACCATTGAGCTACGGGCGCGTGTCAGGATTATAGCTACGCAGTGTAGAGTGCGCCAGCATAAGGAATAATATAAGGTTTCGTAAATCTTATATTTCTTATTCTTGAAATGGTCCTGAAAATGCGCACCTAGCGACAATATCGACCTCGTAGGTCGATATGTAGCGCTAACAACCAAACTATCGAATCAACTCCGAAAGCGATTTACCCTCATGAAGACGCTCGATCGCTGCTGCGACAAGTTCTGCAAGAGGAAGCACTGTTACTTTCACGCGCTTTGATTTCAGAAGCTCCGGATCATGCGGAATGGAATCGGTGACAATGACTTCATCAACCACCGACTCGTCAAACTCTGTAATGACTTTCTTTGGATCCGATGCGAACACTGCGTGTGTCGCATAGCAAAAAATCTTTTTCGCGCCCGCCTCTTTTGCAGCTTCTGCGTCTGCCATCATTGTCCCGCCAGAGTCGATAATGTCATCTACAAACAGCACATCTTTGCCTTCTACGCTGCCGATTATTTTTATAGATTCGCGCTTCACTTTGCCTGGCACAGAACGACTTTTGGAAAAGACGACGAAGTCCTCATGCCCGAGTCGCCTCGCGTACGCTTCTGCGCGCACAGCGTTCTTATCAGGAGATGCCACGATGGAAGACTCCGAAAGAATATTCTTTAAATATGGAACCGTCACTGACGACGAATAGAGATGATCAACCATCAGTGGATGGAAAAAACCCGCGGTCGGTTCAGAGTGAAGATCAAAGAGCAGCACCCGGTTTGCGCCTGAGCGAGCAAGAAAATCGATGATGACTCTCGCGCTTGTCGCAACGCGCGGTCGGTCTTTCCGATCCTGCCTGTTATAGCCGAGATACGTAGGCACAAGAGTGATGCGGCCTGCCGATGAGTCATGCGCAGCTTCAGCGAGGAGCACCATTTCTAAAATATTTTCAGCCGGAGGGTTCGTCGGATTTATGATGAACACGTCGGTGTCGCGGACGTTCTCGAGAATTTGCACGCGAACCTCGCCGTCGTTAAACCTCGCGACTTGCGCTTCTCCGAGCGGAACACCGAGACGCTTGCACACTGCCTCCCCCATCGCCTTTCCTGCGACACCTGTGAATACTTTGATTGGACGGTCGTGATTCATGTTAGAAGTTCTTGGCGAGTGTTAGCGAGCTTAGAGTCTTCTTACACCCAGCACCAATTTTACTGCGTAAGCCTGCAGCGCTTATTCCAGAGAAATGTGGTGTGCGGTGCATCATCGTTGATTTCGATTTGAAAGTAAAATTGGTGCTGGGTAAGGTTTGTCAGCCACAAAATCATTTTTCAAGAATCTAAAAAATGATTTTGTGGGACAAGCCCTTAACGTATAACACGCGCAACATTTTTCGCAACCCGCGTATCAAACATGTCGGGGAGAATTTTTTGAGATGTTGGCTTCTTGATGAGTCCAGCTATTGCTTTTGCTGCTTTTATTTTCATATCGTCCGTAATGCGCCTCACGCCATTATCGAGTGCGCCGCGAAACACGCCGGGAAATGCGAGTGAGTTATTAACTTGGTTCGGAAAATCCGATCTTCCCGTTGCAATAACTGCTGCGCCTCCTTTTTTTGCCTCATGAGGCATGATCTCCGGCGTTGGATTTGCCATCGCAAAAATAATCGGCTTCTTGTTCATTTTCTTAATCATGTCCGCAGTGATAACCCCCGGACGAGAAAGGCCCAAGAACACGTCTGCATCAAGAAGTGCTTTTTCCAAATCACCCCCGTCTTCCGCAAAGATTACTTTCTGTTTTATCAAGTCACGTTTCGTCGAATTCAAGTCGTCTCGCCCGCTCCACACAATGCCCGTGCTGTCGACGGCAATAATTTTCACGCCTGGCGCGTACTTTTTCAGGAGCTTCATCGTCGCGACCCCTGCCGCACCGACGCCCGAAACGGTGACCCAGCTTTTGTTCAGCTCTTTCTTCACAACTTTCATCGCGTTGATGAGACCTGCTAAACAGACGATCGCCGTTCCATGCTGATCGTCGTGCATCACGGGAATATCCAACCGGTCGATGATCCGCCGCTCGATCTCGAAGCATTTCGGTGCGGCAATATCTTCTAAATTGATGCCCCCAAACGCGGGCGCGATCCGCAACACGGTATCCACTATCTCATCGGTATCTTGCGTATCCAAGACGATTGGCACCGCATCCACATCCGCAAACGTTTTAAAAAGCGCGCACTTCCCTTCCATCACCGGAAGCGCGCCGAGCGCGCCGATATTCCCGAGCCCCAAGACCGCCGAGCCATCGGAAATGACCGCCACCATCCGCCCTTTCATCGTATACAGGCGAGCTTCATTCTGATGTTTTGCGACATACGACGATACATACCCGACTCCTGGCGTATAGACGAGCGATAGGTCCGCTCTGTTCCTGACCGGCACAGCCGGTATGATACGTATCTTCCCGCCAAGTTTTTTATGCAGTGCGAGAGCCCTTTTTGCCGTGTCATTCTTTTTCATCCCGTTAGAAGTAGGAAGCTTGCGCTTCCGACTTGGCATTAACGTTTGTAATTCGACTCATAGATATTGAACATACGTGATTCCCTGGTCGCCTATAACTTCCGCGACTTCTAACGGGATTCATACCGAAGTTATACACGTTTTCCCCGAAGAAATACAGCCTCGATCGCCCCAGGCATTTCGCGACCTTCGAGCGCAGACCAGCCGCATTTTGTTTTGAGATTCTTGCGATTCACTCTCGTTTTCTTTTTTAAATTCAAAACCGTGAGAGAGCCGACGAATCCTTTTTTTATCTCACCGAATCCGTTGCCGAATTTTTTATTCGGGAATTGGCGCTTGAGATGCGGATTGATGAATGTTCCCGGAAAGTACGATGCAACGCGGGCAATGTCTTGCGGCGTAAATTTGTGCTCATTCATAAGCCATGCAGCCACAAGTCCATACGTATCAAGCCACGGCGCGCCGCTGTGATTATTTTCGCAACACGTCTCAAGAAATAGTCTTCTGTCTTTCACTTTTATCATCATGGCTATCTCTTTATTGCTCATCTCGGACATTCTCACATTCTTAAGAATGTGAGAATGTCCCTCTCTAAATTTTGCGAAGGCCGAAAATTTCTCTTCTTCCGTATGGGGCGCGTGGTCAGTCGCAAGAAATTGGATGAATCCACTCTTCAAACCCTTGATAAGTGCTCGCCGATGTTCCGGCGCCTGCACGGCGGGGTTCATCTGGATTTTAGTCCAGAGCGACGGATCCGCATCGGTCATTGACGTGTCGAACAGAAGATGTAGCGGCGAAACTTCGAGAACTATGTCTGCGCCTCGTCTACGCGCCGCCGCGATCATGCGAAAACTAGTCCCCCCGATAGACCAATGGCAAAGCTTGGCGTGAATTTTGTACTTCTCGATGAGCGGAAGCAAAATTTTCAATCCCTCATTCACGCATTCAAGCGGCCGGCGCTCTGTATGCGTTTTCCCCGCCACATGCGCTTGCACAACAGGTTCATATTCGACATGGAACGACACAAAATGCCGTTTGTATTTCGAGAGAATCGCGTCGAGCTCGTCGCCATATGTAACCGTGAGATCGCCGACAGATTTTCCGAAGTAGAGTTTGTAAAAATGCTCGCCTGGTTTTCCCAGCGGCTTCGTTTTTGAGTCAATACCGAGGTAGTTAAGAATCGCTACGGGATGATCCAAAACCTTCACGCGATTTCGATGCCATTTCCATTGCTCAATTCCGGTCACCGGATTCGGCGTATTCGGCATTGCTGATACATGCACGACTCCGCTACCTAGCGCTGCATCAGCTGCCGTTTTATATTCCTCTTTATAGACCTGCTTTCCCGTATCGTCCTCGCGCGCGTGGATGTGCACGTCGCCAAAACCCGCAAAAATCAGGCAGTTGTCATCAAATATGTAGTCGACTTTCTCGGATTTCTTAGGTTTAGATACCGATCGTATGAGCCCAGTCTTCTTATCAATCTCTATAACACCGCGAAAGGGCTTTTTATCATGCCCTGCGATCATCCCTCCAACAGTGATAATCTCCATGGTATGCAGCATTTAAGCACATCAGAAACAGACACGCCATCAAAATCAATTCCACCAAGAGTCTCCGCGCTCGCTCTTAAACTTAAGCTCTATTGCACGCGTATTCGCAATCGCACGCAATTCTTCTTTCGCTTCAAAATTTGTCATTAAATCGGATCTCAAAATGTCTCGCTTGAGCGAATCGAGGGCGTTCAAGGTTCGCGCGAGTTTCAGCCTACTTGTGAAATTCTTCACGTGCACTGTGGTGACCCTTGAATACGTTCGAGGAGCGCTCGAAAGAAATTCATTTGAAGGCTCCGGAAGCTTCTTGTCGGCCATGCGTTAAATGTAACACAGTTGAGACATACCCTTTCAGATTTGCGGAGGGAAAAATGAGACAGTCATCACAATATATGCACATATGTACATACTTTGTAACAGTGACTTATGCCAAGGGTTGATGTTCGATATCCTGTTTTTTCTTTGGCACGATCCCGTGCGCGATCAGAATTTTCTCGAACTCGGCGCGTTCTATGTTCTCAACTTCTATCAATTGCTTGGCGATCGCATCGAGCACTTTGCGGTGCTTTTTCATGACGTCTTCCGCACGTTTATACGCACCCGTAACGATCGCCTTCACTTCCGAGTCGATCGTGGCAGTTACATTTTCTGAAAGTTCGCCCTGCTCAATGCCGACGCCAAAGAGCGTGCGGCCGGGGGCTGCTTCGAGCGCCATGGGACCCATCTTGTCAGACATGCCGTATTTTGTGACCATATCCCTTGCAAGCGCAGTCAACACCTGCAAGTCATTGGACGCGCCGGTTGTAATGTCGCCGAATATCATTTTCTCCGCGATGTATCCGCCGAGCGATACGGCAATATCATCGAGGAATTCGAGTTTCGACTGCATGCGCCTGTCCTCAAGCGGCAATTTGAGCGTGTACCCCGCCGCGCGGCCGCGCGAAATAATAGAAACTTTGTGTACCGGATCGGCATACGTGAGGACTGACGCGACGAGCGCGTGTCCGGCTTCGTGATACGCCGTGATCTCTTTTTCCTTTTTATTCAAGACATGGCTTCTGCGCTCCGGCCCAAGCATCACCTTTTCAATCGAGCGAATGAGATCATACTGCGTCAATTCTTTCCGATCTTCTCTCGCGGCAAGAATCGCGCCTTCGTTCATGAGGTTCGCCAAGTCCGCACCCGAAAATCCGGGCGTGCGCTCCGCAATGACCCCAAGATTCACGTCGGGCCCGAGCGGTTTCTTACGCGCATGAACTTTCAAAATTTCTTCGCGATCTTTCCTGTCCGGCAAGTCGATCGTAACGCGCCGGTCAAAGCGCCCCGGCCGCACAAGTGCAGGATCGAGGACATCAGGACGATTCGTCGCCGCGAGTATGACAATTTTTTCATTCGGCTCGAAGCCATCCATCTCAACAAGGATTTGGTTGAGTGTCTGTTCACGCTCGTCATTGCCGCCGCCCACTCCAGAACCGCGCACGCGCCCGATAGCATCAATCTCGTCAATAAACAATATGGCCGGCGCAGCTTTTTTTGCGACAGAAAAGGTATCCCGAACTCGACTGTTGTGGAGCAAAATCGGTTTCTCTCCGCCAAAAAACGCTTCGTTATCAACTCCGCAAAGATCGTAAACATAACCATCGTATGGCTTTTCAATAATCTCCTTTATTGTAGCCTTCCGTCCAAAATCAGTTGTTGGATTTTCTGTTAGATAATTCGCAGATTTACCAACTGTAATTCGATAATGCGTTGTATCTGGGAGAGGAGATTTGCTGTTTTTTATGTATCTACCACCGCTTTGATTATATTGCGTGACGCTACACGGCATACCATGCATGTGTAACAACCAGGAAAGCTCGCTGACAAGTTGTTCAGAGCAAGATGCGATTTCGATAAGTCCCTTTTTATTAATATGCCCATCCCCTTCGACGAATCCATCAAGGTAACTCATAAAATATTCTCGCGGCATGTCCCACATAAATTCGGGAACATGCTTATTGTACGCGCCCGTGCCACATTGCCGAACAAAAAATTCACCAATTGGAACAGAGGAAGTTGAAATATGCACTGCCGTTGGGTGTGGGTGAAGAAGCGTCGGATTCTGACTGAAGACTTGCTGCAAAAGAAACATGCAATCTTCGTGAAGTCTTGATTCGTGAGACCCAAACGAAAAACGTAAGTTCCTGGCATGGTAATCTCCTTCAGCTGTGTAATACCCAAGAAGCTTACAAAGCTCTCTTGTGATGGGGACAAAATAGGACAGCGTGTCTTCGGCGTTTACATTTACAGCAACTACGGACGAGCGAACTGATTGTAATGTTGCACCAGTCGATCGAAGCTCTTGAAACGCGTGTGCAACAGATCGAGGAATAAAACGGTAGTTTGACGCCTCGGATTTCGCTGGCTCAGATGTCCAAATGGACAAACGGCTATATGGAAGTTCTGTGGGAAACGGATGACTCTTGATTTTATGGGTAGTGCCTATGCCCGGAATAAATAGGCTTCGTGTTTTATATGGGAGAGAGACAAGTGTATCTCCAACTTTCAACTCATTAGTGCGTTTTGGGATAATGTAATTTTTCTCTCGTATAAAAACACTGTGATCCGCCGTAACTTCTATTTTTCCTCCGATGTATCGAATCTCATAAATTTTATTTACGCGATGGCGATATACAGCTTTGATATTTTTCCATGCACTTGATCCAAAAAATTTATTACCTCTTGCAAAATCGACCCCAATTGTCTGCACATCACTGACTGGAACGGTAAAACCTTCCTGATCACCTTGATAAAATTGATCTGCAAATTTTCCTATCGGTAAAAGTTTTGTAGAATTATTTTGTCTGATTAAAATTTTCGTATCGGAGTGCACGCTCGCCCCGACGCCGACGAACATTTCCACAAATTCTGAACCGGAGATAGAAAAAAATGGCACGCCAGCTTCGCCTGCAATTGCGCGAGCTAATAGAGTTTTTCCCGTGCCCGCCGCCCCCATCAGTAAAACTCCTTTCGGGATGCGCGCGCCTATCTGGATGAACTTCTTCGGATTTTTCAAAAAGTCGACGATCTCCAACAGCTCCGATTTTGCTTCTTTGGCACCTGCAACGTCCTTAAACGTAACGCGCTGGGTCTCATCTTCCGGAGACACCAGGCGCGCCATGGAACGCCCAAACGTGAATGCTTGCATGCCCGCTCCGCGCACCTGGCGAGATAGGAACCACATAATCCCTATCAGGAGCAAAACCGGAATCAAAAGCGGCGCAAGCGTCAAGAACCAGAAACGTACGCCGCCCTGATCCTGTATTTCTATTTTTACCGACGCGATCTTCTCCGGTGTGAGCCCGTACCGCTGGAGCGTCTCCGTAAACGGCGCTTCGCCTTCTTTTTGCGATGTCTTTTCAGACTTGTCCTTATACGTCGCCTTCAGTGTGTCACCTTCGACAGTTATCGTCTCGACGAGATTCTGGCCTATGTCAGCCGCCAGTTGTGAGATAGCGATTTCCTCGCTCGTGCTTTCGATATATTTTCGCACCGCGGAATAACCGGCCGAAAGGACGAGAAATACCGCAAACGCGACCGCAAGCTGCATCCAAATACCCGGCCCTTCGGATGGCGAAATAGGTGCCTTTTTCCCCTTTCGAGGCTTCTGTTCTGCGAGAGAATCTTTTTCCATAAGCGCCGTATTATACATTTTTAGCCTATAAATGAAAGTAATTTCTGTTATATAGTTCTGCCATGGCGCTCCTCGACAATAAACATGCAATGCTTGAATACCAGATCCTCGAGGAACTCGAGGCCGGTATGGAATTGTTTGGGTATGAAGTGAAATCACTGCGCAACAAGCAAGGCTCTCTCAAAGGCGCTCGCGTCGTCGCGCGCGGCGGCGAAGCATATCTCGTTGGCGCTACTATTCCTGCGTGGCAAATCGCGAATGCACCAA
This sequence comes from uncultured Candidatus Saccharibacteria bacterium, assembly GCA_964373725.1. Lineage (GTDB taxonomy): Bacteria > Patescibacteriota > Minisyncoccia > Phycocordibacterales > UBA2100 > UBA10103. The sequence goes on from CAYJVW010000025.1 coordinate 14,202, forward strand.
AGAGCTACGACCCGGAACGGCCTCGCCGATTGCTGCTCAGCCGCAAGGAAATAGCGCATATTTCATCCGCAGAAGGACAAAAGGGCTTGACAGCCGTCCCAATTTCAGTGTATAATCGCGGCCGTCATCTGAAACTCGGCATTGCGATCGCGCGCGGCAGAAAGAAACACGATAAGCGTGACGTCATACGGAAGCGTGAAGAGGATAGATCCATCCGACGTTCTTTGAAAACTTAATCCAGTCATTCACAAATAGAGCGCGAGCGATTTCTGTATCCTGTATCTCGTTTGATACTTGGTACTTGTAATTTGATACTTACAAAGAACGTACTCGTTCTTTGTTTGGGGGTGACTGGTTTCGATAGGAAATTCAGTGTGCTTGTGTGCAAGACGGGAAGTGAGATCCTTCCCTGTCCTCCATAGCCTCGTGCGACGGAGGGCTAAAAAATCTCAAACTCTAAGTGCAAAAAATTCTGCACGGGGGGTTCTCTCTCCTATTCAGGTTAGAGACCTCGGCCTCGTTTACGCCTAAAGCCTAGACGACCGTTCGCTCAGCGGGTATCCGATACCCTGATGCGCGCGTCATAACCATCGGGTTCGATGCGTAGTTCACTCCGGCTGCAAATCTAAAGAAAGAGAGTCCGGAATTGTGCGATCTTGAACATTCCCTACGCGCGATTCTCAAACTTCAGAATGTTCTATGTCTTGTAGATCCGCCTGTGCATCATTTCTTGGACCCGGGATCATTCCCCGGCACCTCCACTGCTTCGCTAAAAGACTCTCACATTGTGAGAGTCTTTTAGCTTCGCAGTGCGAGCACTGCGACGTTCGAGCGCAGCGAGAACAGAAGCAGTGTCCTGCGTAGCCTTGGCGAAGCAGGGCTGTATAATCTCGCAATGTACTTCGTCTACATTCTACAAAGCGAGAAAGATAGCAGTCTCTACGTCGGCTCAACCGAAAATATCAAACAACGCCTCGCAGAACACAATAGCGGCAAGGCGAAATATTCAAGCTCAAGACTGCCATACGTTCTGAAATGGTTTTGTGCGTTTCCGGACAAATCAAAAGCGTTGTCCTTTGAAAAGTACCTCAAACAAGGTTCTGGATTCGCATTCGCTCGAAAGCATTTAATCTGACTCTCCTCTCTTCCCCATTCCGTTTCGCGCAGCATTACGGATTGGAGATTCTATAACCCTCGCGGGAGCAGAGGGTGTTTTTGGGAATTCTGAACTGGAAATTTTACCATTATTCACCCATTTCTTTGTTCAATTCTTCATGCAGGGCATCTTTTGCTTTAACAAATAACTCCAGATATTTTGTCTGCTCTTCTCGTGGGAACGCTTCGATTTCCTTCCTCCAGAACTTGAGTTGGTGCGTAGCTTCTCCAAGAAGAATATCGTCTCTGCGAATCACTTTTTCAAAGGCCTCAACCATCTCTTGCTTCTCATCCTCGCTGATTGGATTCGTGCTCGGTTTCTCTTTTCTCCAGTGCTCGACTTGGTCATCAAGCTCATCGTGTAATACCTGTTTTGCCTGATCAAAGAGAGGTTTGTACTGTTCCTGTCGCGCTTGGGGAAGATTTTGCACTTCTTGTTTCCAGAATTTGTAATCATGCTCCGAACCGTTCATTTCCGATTCAGTAAAACCAATCTCGTCTTTTGCAATAATTTTTCTTAAAGCGGCAGTCATTTCGGCAACATCCACTTTTTCGCCTCCCGTATTCATCTTGCCAGATTCATCCATAAAAATTTCCTTATTTTTTATTAAACGATACTAGAAAGTATTGCATCGTCTCGATTAAGGTCAATGCCTCGATTCCGACAGGTTCTAACATGTTCCCGCAATCTACCCTAGATGACCCGCCATGCGGGTCTTTGTATTTTGAGCATCTTGAGAAAAGAGGCATAATGCGGGTATGGAACCAGGGTTTGATTTTCACAAGGGACCGAACAAGATATTCGTCCAAAAAGTGCATGTGCGCATCATCAACGGCCTTCTCCACTTCGTGCTCGAGTCCGGCGAGAAACTGCACTCTTTTACGACTGACCTTGTCCTCGCAAAGCGATTCTCGCGTATCATCGGGCAGCAAATCGAAGAGATAGAAAAGAAGAACAACATTACGATCGACGGCCGCCTGCCGCACGAGCCGATGCCGAGTCCTCTTTCGGTAAGCGACGTGCAAGGAAACAGCGAGAGCGGAGAGGTGAAAAAGTAGATTCTGTTTTTAATACTTACGCAGAATTCCCCGCAGCTAGGCTAGCGGGGATGAATGCGAAAGAGTGGAATCTGGTCGGGGAACCGCGTTCGGTTCCCCGTGGAGGAGAGCAGCGAGCAAGGCGAGCGTCTGAGTAGACGGTTCTCAAAAATAAAATACCTCGTCAGCTTGCTGCGAGGTAGTTTATTTTACTTCTCCGAGCGAAGGAATGGCGAGGCGCCGGCGCGTCGTTTCTCCTTTGAAAAGATGTTTTGTGCGCTCCGGTGTATCGCCTCTCTCGCCCAAATGAGCACCAAAGCGCATCGCTTCGAAACTCGAACCTAGAAATACAGCATGCTTGCCGTATTTCTCTGATATCGCGTCAACACTCTCGAATACCTGTTTCAAACCTTGCGTAGCCAGCACGTTGCCAAAAAGATCGAGCTGGGCTGATTCGTCGTTTCGGAGTTTTGCGAGCGTGATGCCGGTCGCGCGATAGAGCTCGCCATTCCGGAACACGCGCGGGAAATAATCGGATACCACCCGCAGAATATCTTGCGGCACATTGCTTGGGT
>CAYJVW010000026.1:0-5209 GCA_964373725.1 uncultured Candidatus Saccharibacteria bacterium
ATTTCCCACGGTATTACCCACCACTTTCTTCTGATTAGTGTCAGAAGGAGACCAAGTCAATAGTCTAGAGTTCACTGTGCAATTATACATTGCATACAACTCTGAAAATGTTGGGCTTCACCGTTATGAGCCAATGATCGATCCGCTTTGCAGCGGAAAGGGCCGTCGTAACAGCCATGCATCACCTGTCCTACACCCTCGAAGGCTTCCTATCTTTCGATAGGCGTGCAGTAGGATTTCTAGCCCTGGTAAGGTTCTTCGCTTAGCGACGAATTGAGCCACACGCTCCACCACTTGTGCAAGCCCCCGTCTATTCCTTTGAGTTTTAGCCTTGCGGCCGTACTACCCAGGCGGATCGTTTAACGCGTTAGCTTCGACTCGGAGAGGGTCGATACTCCCCAAATCCAACGATCATCGTTTAGGGCGTGGACTACCTGGGTATCTACATCGCTTCGCGAAATCAAAAGTCAAAATGCAAAAGTCATGAGACAGATGCACGGTGAAGAATAATTTCGTTCATGCGTCTTTTTGTTACTTCTCTTGGTGAGAAGGCTGCGTGTGCCAGGTGCACATTATGCAGCTCTTCATATCGCTATGAAGGTCGGACTATATCATTACCTCTTGTCTGTAGAACTGCGGCAACTGATATACCGCTCGCGGCGATTCATACGAACGTATGAGCCGCTTGAGCAACGTTTGTTTTTCAATGTTCGGCCAGAATTTTGAGAAATGAGTAATGTGTACTCCTCTCAAAAATCCAACGCGTTCATAAAACAACCGTATATCTTTTTCGGTTTCTATTTTTACTTTGCCATCTCCCGCCACATTTCGAGCACGAATGCCGAAGTGACGGAGTAGTTCGCAATATTCTTCTCGCAATTGCGGATGCACGCAGCCGATGTACACGCCGCGGATCAACCATTGTGTTCCGCTTTGTTTTCCGGCTCGCCGCGCTACGTAGAGATTTACTCCACCATCACAACTAAATGCTGTCCTCAAAAAATCCGCAGCAGTTTTACTCTGCAGAAGTTCCTTGACTGGCAGACGAGCTTTGGGAAACTCGCCGTTGTGATATCGCAAAGTTCGGAACGTTCCGAATCTGCGTGTGAATGTTTCTCCCGCTTCCTTGGAATCGACAAGTGCCCGATGCAGTCCGTCGTTGGTCATACCAAGACGAACTCGAGAAGACGGCAATGCAAAAGTTTGCATTATGCTTTCTCGAAATATCGCGACGAGTCGTTCCGATTTATTGCTGAAGTAGAACCGCCAACTGCTTTTGCCTTTCGGCGAAAGACAGCCGTCGGTATATAGAAGACCAATTAATGTTGCTGTTGCTTGATTCATTGTGAGGTATTTGGCGTGTAGTCTCTGAGGGTTTCTATCGACCTACAAGGTCGATAGATCTTCCCTGCTGATTGTCCGCACTGAACACATTATAACTCCTGATCGGAGTAGTGTCAGATACTCGGATGTTCCAGCATATAGCCAAATTTTCATTCCAAGATTGCTCTTGGAGGGGACCAGATACTTCGATCCAGTTCGCTACCCACGCTTTCGTGCTTGAGTGTCAGAAAAGTGCCAGTCTATTGCCTTCGCTTTCGGTGTTCCCCATGATATCAACGGATTTCACCCCTACACCATGAGTTCCATAGACCTCTCACTCTCTCAAGTCATACCGTTTCGACTGGGTTTCCAAGGTTGAGCCCTGGATATTTAACAGTCGACTAATATGACCACCTACGCACCCTTTACGCCCAGTAATTCCGGGTAATGCTTGGGGCCTCTGTATTACCGCTCCTGCTGGCCAATTCTAGATTGCTAGAGGCTGGATTCTGGAGGCTGGAAAAATCCAGCAACCAAAATTCCATACTCCTCTGACAGTCATCTCATCTCGCGATGAGGATCGGACTATATCACATTCTGGAAGCTAGATTCTGGAATCTAGAAACTGGAAAATGCATTTGCATCTCCAGTTTCCAGACTCGCGGTGTCTAGTTGTCCAGACTCTCGGCGTGTAGTCTCTGAGGGGTCATACTCTGGCATGCTAGAAGCTAGAGACTGGAGCATGGAGAATTCCTCCAGCATTCCAACAACTAGTATCCAGCTATCCAGTATTTGACTTCCCTGCTGATTGTCTCTTGGGATCCCACTCTAGACGCTAGATACTGGAAACTAGAATCTGGAGAATCAGAATGCATCTGCATTCATTCCAGCTTCTAGCGTCTAATATCTAGCCTCCAGTGTAGGGCGCAGCCCCGAAGAGAGTTCCAGCATATAGCCAAGTTTTTCACTCGCGATCACTCGCGAATGCTGCACTGCGGTTTACTTACAGATGTTACTCCTAACGTTTCAATTTACAGAGTTAGGAGCCCCTTATTCATGAGGTACCGTCAAACCGCGCGCAGCGCGGAAGTATCAAGTATCAGGTATCAGGTATCAAAGGAATTCAGTAATACTTTTTTAGTTTATTACTTGAAGCTTGATACTTGTTTGATACTTGTTACTTGGAATTTGATACTTCTGTGCTACGCACAGCTTCTTCCCTCATAAAAGATGTTTACGCGCCGAAGCGCTTCATCCACCACGCGGTATCGCTCGATCAGGCTTTCGCCCATTGTCGAATATTCTCGGCTGCAGCCTCCCGTAGGAGTATAAACCGTATCTCAGTTTTATCGGTGGGGGTCACCCTCTCAGGTCCCCTATGCGTCATAGCCTTGGTGAGCCGTTACCTCACCAACTAGCTGATACAAAGCAGGCCGCTCCGGAAGCGATAAATCTTTAATTCTAGAGGCTAGAGTCTGGAGACTAGAGACTGGAAAATTCAGATGCATTCCTGCACCTCCAGCTTCTAGCTTCTAGAGTCTAGCTTCCAGAATACCATCGGGAATTATCCGATCTTTCGACCGGTTATGCCCGACTTCCGGGGACGTTCCTACCTGTTACTACCTCGTCTGCCATGCTTAGAGACTGGACGCTAGTTTCTAGTTGCTGGTTTCAATGCTTGCTTCAAGCGCATCAATTGTTTCCCGACAATAATGTACTCGCGCAGAAGCTCCTCATGAGTACTGCTTTCAAGAATTCCAATATTTCTCGCGTCTTGCAAATGACTCCTCGTCTCGTCACACGAACCAATCGCTATGCCAATGTAGCGAATGAACTCCGATCGAGATTTGCCATGTCCTTCTGCAATATTTGCGTGTATTGAATTCGCAGAACGGATCAGCTGACTACCGATTTCTCGTTGGTCGAGTTGATTCCAGTTGCGAACAAGAGCGTACACGCGAGGGAACAATTGCTGCGCCCTTTTGTATACCTCCAATTCTTGATAGCTACCCATGTATGTATTTAACCAGTCTCTAGACTCCAGTGTCCAGTCCCCAGCATTCGACTTGCATGCCTTATCCATACCGCCAGCATTCACCCTGAGCTAGGATCAAACTCTAAGTAAAGAAAACTTTACTAGTTTTTGACTGCTCTGTTTTCTTTTAGGATTTTATGCCCTGCTTCGCATAAAGCTACGCAGGGCAATCGACGTTTTCACGTCGATTGGACGGAACAAAAGAATGTGAAATTTTCCTTTTGAGAAAATTTCATCCTGCGAAGCTCGCGTATGCGAGCGAAGCAGGATACTTTTCTTCCAATTACTGTTTCTTCTTGCTCGCCCTTCGAAGCCGCGTCTAACGCGGCGAAGTAGGGCTTTGTTTACCCTGAACAGTCGCTTGTGCGAATGTTGTAGGGTGTGTGTTTGTGTTTGTTTGCTACTTTTATTTCAACGAAATAAAAGTCTTACCAATTTCTTTTTTGGTTTTGCGTACAATTTTTCATATTCAGTTGTCAAAGGTCAAGTTCACCGATTTTGTCCCTCCCGCTGGGAGGGTCAAAAAACCACCGAGTTCAGTGGTTAGAGGCAGTATATGGTATTGAAAACCCCTGTCAAGACAAATTTCCTCCGCTGACTTGCCTTGTTCCGTGCACCTTGTCAACTCTTGCTCTTATCGCTGTTGCTAGTATCCCGGCAAGTTCTCGCCCGCGCTCATCATCGGCATATGTTCCCAGTTCTGATATTAAAGCTTTCACACTGTCATCTGCTTCAAAAAGATTGTTGGCTGATACCTGTAACCGTGCCAACTCTTGAGACGTACACGATGTATAACGAATATTGTCGACACTTTTCTCTCCCGTGACTACATCTGCAATACGAAACCCCTTACCTTCTGACATCTTAACAACATCTATGTCAAAATGCGCCGGCTGCACCCTTTCGTGTCCCAACGGTTTAATTTTCGGCGCTTCGTCCATATTGGTATTTTATCACAATTCAAACCTCTTTCCCTTTTACCTGCTCTATGAACAACTTCACTTTTCCGAGGTCCTTGGACCCATCCGAATTCGAAACCCCAGAATTCACGTCCACTGCATAGGGCTTCACGATCTGTATAGCTTCGGCAACATTTTCGGGATTCAGTCCCTCGGCCAGCACAACAGAAGTTGCTCAACATGTATAACTTTGATAATCTAATCTCATGAAGACATCGTCAACATTGCAAAAAGATATCTCGCCTCGAGCAAGGGCGAATGAGCTACTCGCCATGTCGGAGCGTATGCGGCTTATTGCGACTCAAATCATCGATGACCAAAAATTCCAGGAAGACACAGCACTGTGGGAACAAGCTTCATTGAAAGATTTTGCCTCTTCAGTTGCGAAACATAAGCTATGAACTTGGTGCCAGGCGACACGGTAATTGTCGACCTCGGCAACTCACCGTTTGGTCATGAGCAGGCAGGTGCAAGGCCGGCGATTTTTGTATCGCGATCCGAAAATTTATGCCTTCTCGTCCCCATTACATCGAATCTTCGTACTAGCCGATTCGTAGCAACATATTTGCTCAAACACGATAATAAGAACAGCCTCGACGTAGACTCGGTAGCGCTTGTGTACCAACTTCGTTCAGTTGATGTGCGTCGCATCATCGCCGTCATTGGCAGATTACACCCAAAAGACATCCGCGAGATCAACCGTATATTACGCTCCATTGCCTCAATCTCGCCGTGATGTGGTTGTTCTGTTAACCACCTTTGCTCGCTCTATAAACAACCTCACCTTTTCGAGATCCTTGGAGCCGTCTGGATTCGAGACGCCTGAATTCACGTCCACTGCATAGGGCTTCACGATCTGTATCGCTTCTTCGATATTATCGGGATTTAAGCC
>CAYJVW010000026.1:5309-16176 GCA_964373725.1 uncultured Candidatus Saccharibacteria bacterium
GGCGACACGTCGCCGTGATATTGAATGGTCGAAACTCCGGCCGTTTGAGCGAGTCTTTTTATTTCTTCTGTATCAGAAGCAGTCGTTACCATCACAGTCTCGCCAGAAGAAAGCGCAGAAATTATTCCGTACGCTTGTTCCGGTGTGATAGAAGACTTCGATTCTGGGACATTCACGATGAACCCAAGCATGTCGGCTCCAAATTCGAGTGCTGCAAGTGCGTCTTTCTGATTTGTATTACCGCAGATCTTTACCCGGACACCAACTTTAGCATTGTCTCTTACTGCGCCGCGTTCAGTCATAATTATGTGTAGTCAAAATTTACCGTGTACATCGCGTTAGCTGTGAGACGGTGCGACTGCCTCCGGCGTTATGCCAAAGTTGGTGTACGGGTTTACCTTAACCATTGAGGTATCGTAGACCTTATTGAAAAAAAAACTAGACTTGCCGAAAGGTATATCCCTAGCTTATGCGACCGCACAAGCTAGGGATATACCTGCTAACTCTATGTATTTTGTCGATTATCCATATAATGCCCAAATGACGATTTTGGAAGAAATAGTCGAGCATAAACGCGGGGAAATCGAGGCTCTCGCGAGAAAAATTCCGATTGAAAGGGTACGAATAGATGCCATCGAGTTCGCACGCCAGCGCACGACCCGTCCGTTCCTATCTCTTTTCGAGAAACCGGTCCTCATAGCCGAAATAAAACCGCGCTCCCCTTCGGCAGGAGAACTTATCCCAAACCCTTCTAAATATGGACACGCCGTGTCCATATTTGATATGGCAGATTTGTATGCAAAGAGCGACGCGGATGTCATTTCAGTTTTGACCGACCAGAAGTATTTCGGCGGGAACTTGCAGCTCCTCAAGGATGTGCGCGCACGCGCTCCCCAGACGATACTGCGCAAAGATTTTATCGTCGACCCGTATCAGATATACGAGTCCACCATCGCAGGCGCAGATGCATATTTGCTTATCGCCACCGTGCTGGAAAAAGTAGTTTTGGCGCACCTTATCGCGTTTGGCGCATCGCTTGGCATGGACGCGCTTGTTGAGATCCATGATGAAAAAGATTTGGAAAAGGCACTTGAAGCGGGCGCAAAAGTTCTCGGGATAAACAATCGCGATCTGAAGACGTTCAAAATTGATTGGCACACAACCGAATCATTGATGCAGAAAATCCCGAAGGGTATTCCTGTGGTGAGCGAGTCTGGCATTGGTTCAGCAGACGATGTAAAACGCATACTAGCATGCGGAGTGCGAGGCATTCTCGTTGGAACCTCAATTTTACAATCACCTGACCCGCTCGAGAAGATTACGGAGTTGAAGCACGCGCTCACTAAATAACCATGACATCAAAGGAAGCATTCGGAGGAGCATATGTGCCAGAGATGCTCTGGAAAACGCTGCAGGAACTTATCGCCGCATTCGAGAAAGCGAAAAAAGATCGTGAGTTCCAAAAAGAATTCGCAGACCTCTTGAAGAATTTCTCCGGTCGACCCACACCCTTAATATTTGCGGAGCGCGCAACAAAAGAGCTTGGCGGCGCGAAGATATACCTGAAGAACGAGGGCGCAAACCACACGGGGGCGCACAAGATCACGCACTGCCTCGGGCAAGGACTCGTCGCAAAACGTCTCGGAAAGAAAACGCTTATTGCCGACACAGGTGCCGGACAGCATGGCGTCGCGACAGCGACCGTTGCAGCAAAATTGGGTCTTAAATGCACAATCTTCATGGGCCACGTCGACATAGAACGACAGCGCCCGAACGTTTTTTTGATGGAGCGCTTGGGTGCAACCGTGGTCCCCGTCGAATACGGCAGCAAGACATTAAAAGACGCCGTAAACGAAGGACTTAAATTCTGGATGCAAAATCTGGACGAAGTATATTTCGTCATCGGAAGTGTCGTCGGACCAAAACCATACCCAGAAATGAATCGTTACTTCCAATCCGTCATTGGCCGCGAGATTCGTTCGGAGCTTGCCGCGCGCGAAAACAAACTGCCCGACGTTGTTGTTGCATGCGTTGGCGGAGGATCGAACGCTATCGGCAGCTTCTACGATTTTATACCCAATTTACAAGTCAGACTTGTCGGAGTTGAGGCAGGCGGACATGGAAAGAAAATAGGCGAGCACGCATCGCGCAAATTAGGCGGAGAGGCTGGTATTTTCCAGGGATACAAGTCGCTTTTTCTTCAGACAAAGGACGGCCAAATTGCGCCGACGCATTCAATTTCTGCGGGACTTGATTATCCAGGTATTGGACCAGAACTCGCAAATCTGTATACACAAGGAAGAGTCGAGCTTACGTATGCGACTGATAAAGAAGCCGTCTCCGCCGTTGATTTCTTTGCGAGACTCGAAGGTGTAATTTCCGCACTCGAGAGCGCGCACGCGCTCGCGGAAGTACAGAAACTCGCGCCAAAGATGCCGAAGAATTCGATCGTCGTCGCAACACTCTCCGGCCGCGGAGACAAAGACCTCTTTAATTTTGCGAGAGCGTTCAAGGACAAAAGTTTTAGAGATTTTCTAAAAGATGAATATGGCCGATACGACTGATCTACAGGCTTCAATGTCAAGGTCAATGTCAAGGCGACGCCTTGACATTGAAGGCAGAAAACCGCTTTTCATGGCGCACATGATCGCGGGCTATCCGACTATTGCGGAATCGGTGCAAGTCGCGAAAGCGTTAGCTAAGGGTGGAGCAGATATTCTCGAGGTGCAAATTCCCTTCTCTGACCCGATGGCTGATGGTCCGACCATTGCGGTCGCGTGCGAAGAGGCTCTCAAGAAAGGTGCGACAGTCGCAAAAGCGCTCGCAGTCGTGAAAAAAGTCGCAAAGCTTGGAAAGCCAGTCGTTGTGATGACCTATACCAACCCAATCTATCGCATGGGAATTCCGAAATTCATTGAGGCGATCTCGAAGGCTGGTGCGACAGGTCTTATCGTCCCTGATTGTCCATTCGACACACAAGAAGGCTGGTCGCTGCTTGCGACATGCAAAGCCGCAGGTGTTGCGCTAATCCCCGTCGTTTCCCCCGGCGTTCCAAAAGACCGATTACAAATGCTCGCGAAAGACGCAACAGGATTCTGGTATTGCACGACGCGCCAAGGAATTACCGGCGCGACGAGTGTGTTCGCGTCCGATTTGCCTGGTTTTATAAAAACCCTGCGAAGCATTTCAAATCTTCCTGTCGCTGTCGGCTTCGGCGTTAAGTCTAGAAAAGACGTAAAAGATCTTTCAAAAATCGCGGATATCGTGATTGCAGGAAGTGTGTTTGTCGCCTCGCTTAAGAAGAATGAAAATGCATCGGCAGTCGAGAGAAAGGCGCAAGAACTAACAGTAAGATAGAGACGAGAGCGTTTGACAGCATTGATCGGTTCTTATAGTATGAAAATATGAATACGGCCATTAGCAAGATCACCGAACGCGGACAAATCACGCTCCCTCACAAGATGCGGCGCTCTTCCGCTTTTGCCCACGCGCGCGCGGTCATCTTTACGCAAGAGGGCGATTCTCTCCGGGTGACAGCACTTAAGCATAAGAAGCCTGCGAGTGAGCACGCGCAAATCCTCAATGCAACAATGCGCGACTGGCTCGATCCTATAAACGACGACTTGTTTGATTTCTCATAGCTTATGCGCTACCACAAGGGCACTTCCATTTCTCTAAGCCCGAATTCGGGCAAGAGAAATTGGCCGCAAGGCGACATCGTCTTGATTGAATTCCCCTTCTCCGACCTATCGGAGAGGAAGCTGCGCCCTGCGCTTGTACTTTCCAATGGGGCATACAACAAGCATCACAACTGTATTCTCGCGGGCATATACGGAACAAAGAAACCATTTTCTATAAAGCTTGCCAATACGGAACTTGTAAAGAAAAAACTGATAAAGGATTCGTACATCAGCATGCAAAACGTATTTAGCGCAGATCAATCGCTCATCGGAAAGACGATTGACACACTGTCTCCCAAAGCATTACGAGAGTCGCTGCAACAACTTCACAATTGTTTTTGAAGGACGTCTCAAAACCCGCCGGCATCATGATTGCGGGGAGTGTGTTTGTTGCAGCTCTCAAGAAAAATAAATCTGCGTTTACTGTAGAAGTCCACGAACTTCCCGACCGGAGGTCAAACGGTCGCAAACGCCTCAAATACCGGGTATCTGAGGCGTTACGGCTTTTGGCCGCTGTGAGACTGGGAACGAAACGAGACAGCGAAAGTGTGTGAGGGCTCCCCTTACGCATTTATTTTCTAGATCATTAGGCATAGCTCAGAATATTTTTTGGCCTTTATCAGCATAAGTTGCAAATACAGCTTGGTCATTTTTGTCCGGTTGGTAGTTTACTCCATAGACCATATTCTTGTTAGCCAAAATTTGTGAGCTATCTGCGCCAGAGAAGTAATACCCCAATCCTTCTTGTATGTATTTATCGGCCCACGGCTCATGATTTAAATCCCAACCCCACTCGAGAGGAGAGCCCTTCTTTGCACATTCGTAAGCATATAAATATGCCATTAATTCTTGATGTGTTCCCCAGCCAAGCACAAAAATTAGTCTGTTAGTTTTATCAACTATCGGATGCATATCTCTCTTCTCATTCGTCTTTGCAACTAACGAAAGTAAATTCTTATCTTTTTTGTAAACTTTTAAAAGTCTCCTTTGAAAAAGGCCTTGCAGTTCGTCGTGCAATTCTTTTGCATTCGGATCTTGAGCAAATCTACTTAAAACTTGCGTTTCCAAGAGCTCGTCCGGCATCCCCGCATTTTCTAAATCGTCTGGCATACATTTACGAATTTTGCGCTTTGTTGCGGAGATAATGATCCATGATGACGAGCGCGCTCATGGCGTCGACAATCGGGATGGCACGCGGGAGAACGCATGGATCGTGACGGCCGGAAGCCTCGAGCTTTGTTGCTTTCTTGTCTTTCGTGATTGTGTCCTGCTCTTTCCCTATCGTTGAAACTGGTTTGAAAGCGACGCGGAAGTGAATTGTTTCGCCGTTTGAGATGCCGCCGACCGTTCCGCCTGCGTTGTTTGTTTTTGTCCGCACATTGCCATTTTTGTCGGTATAAAGCGGATCGTTGTGCTGGCTGCCGCGGAGCGTAGTGCCGGCAAAGCCTGAACCGATCTCAAAACCTTTGACCGCATTGATTGAGAGCATCGCTTTACCGAGGTCCGCATTTAGTTTGTCGAACACCGGCTCTCCCAAACCAGGCGGAACATTCCGAATAATTCCTCGTATGATTCCGCCCACGGAATCTCCTTCGGCTTTCACTTTCTCAACCAGCGCAATCATTTTCTTCGCAGCTTTCTGGTCAGGACAGCGGATTATGTTCGATTCGATAGATTGAGGTTTAACCTCAATCTCGTCAACATTAGACTTGATGTCCCCTACTTGCTCGACGTAACTCAAGCACTCGATTCCTTCTTTTTCTTTCAGATACTTTTGTGCGATAGCCGCGGCCGCCACGCGCGCGAGCGTCTCCCGCGCGGACGCACGTCCGCTTCCACGCCAATCGCGGAAACCGTATTTTGCCTCGTAGGTATAGTCCGCGTGCGAGGGACGGTACGCTTTCATCATTTCGGAATAATCTTGCGACTTGGCATCTTCGTTGTATGCAATGAGAAGAATCGGCGTCCCTGTCGTTTTGCCGTCGTAGTAGCCAGAGAGAATGTTGATCTTGTCCGCTTCTTTTCGCGAAGTCGTTATCTTGCTCTGCCCCGGTTTGCGACGATCGAGCTGTTTTTGGATTTCTTCTTCAGTGATTTCAATCCCCGGCGGGCAGCCGTCGACAACAACACCAACAGCTCCGCCGTGCGACTCGCCAAAGGTGGTTATCCTGAAAAGTTGTCCAAATGAATTTCCTGCCATATTCGAATTATCCAATCGGCGCATTCCTGCGTTGCAGGGCCTCTGCGTCGCACTCACCGTATAGCATATACGGCTCGTGCGCCACTTTCCCCGCGCCTTGAACTGCATCCGATTGTCTTAATTCTCTCATCATACCAACTTTCTTAATGTAAGCCTTTTCACTATTTCTTCGACAACATCATCGAGACTCAATTTCTCCGTATCGATCGTCTCATCCGCCGCTTTCTCGTAGACCGGCTGACGCATGTTGAATATTTCCTCCATTTCGTCATGCATTGATCGCTTGCCAGTGAGTCGTGGTAGCTTTGATCCCTCGCCACCAACGTGTGTGAACAATGTGCTCAAAGATGCGTTCAAAAAAATACATATTCCTTTCCGTTTGAGTGCAATAATATTTTTATCGCGCATGACAACGCCGCCTCCCGTTGATATTACAGATGTATCCTTCGCTGCGGCGCTCTCCACAATTTCTGATTCCCTATCCCTAAAATAATCCCATCCATGTGTGGCGACCATATCAGCAATAGGAATACCTGCTTTTTTTGCTATTTCCTCATCCAACTCCAAAAAATCCCACCCAAGCTTTTTTGATAGCATCTTTGCGACAGTTGTCTTGCCACTCCCCCGCATGCCGATGAGCACAATGTTAGACATATAGCGTACCTAGGAGGTGACACCTCCTAGGTGGACGCCGATGGATTTGAGTTTCTCCCAAAAGTCGGGAAATGTCTTTGATACGACATCTGGGTCATTGATTTGAATTCCCTCTTTTGTCGAACCTGCGACTGCAAATGACATAGCCATGCGGTGGTCGCCATAGGTATCTATCGTCGCAGGCTGCGGAGAGCCACCGTAAATTGTGAGCGTGTCTTCGGTCGATTCTGTCTTAATACCCATCTTTGCAAGCTCTTTCTCAACCGCCTTCACTCGTTCCGTCTCTTTGACCCGCAGCGAGCGAACACCCGATATCTTGGTAACACCATCCGCGAAAGCTGCGAGAACGGCCATTGTTTGCGCCTGGTCTGGACAACTTTCCATATCAACATCCATCGGTCGAACCCCAGCCCCGCGGACTGTAATGGAATCTTTCTCGTACAAAACCTCACTGCCCATTTTTTCTAGGATTTCAAAGAATTTCATGTCAGCCTGCACCGATTGCGGATTCATATTGGTAAGCGTAATGCGAGATTTTGTCAGAGCCGCTATGGCTGCAAAATACGACGCGCTCGAGACATCGCCCTCAACCGTATATTCAGATGCCTGGTAGACATGTCCTCCCAAGACTTGATATTGCCCATAGTTGTAGTTGGCGACCGGCACCCCGAAACGTGACATCGTATCGATGGTCATGTCGATATACGGCTTTGATATCTGCTCGCCGACGACTTCGATCGTTACTTCGCCAACTTGTGGAGCAATCATCATAATCGCAGATATAAACTGACTGCTTATTCGCCCATTCGTACGAATGGTTCCAGGAAAGAGTTTGGACGATGTAATGCGGAGAGGCGGAAATCCTTCCTTTTCAAGATATTCGATCTTAGCGCCGAGCTGCCGGAGCCCATCAACCAGATCTCCGATGGGACGCTTGTTCAGGCCTTCTTTGCCTTGCAACGTTTTAACGCCCGGGACGATACATGAAAGGGCGAGTATAAAGCGTATCGTTGTGCCTGAAAGATCAACATCCATGTCATGCTCGCCGTTTTTTACATCGTCAACATTGCCTTCGACTACGATTACATCTTTTCTTTCGGATACTTGAATGCCCAGTGTTTGCAAGCACCCGAGCATCGCCCTCGTATCGTCACTGATCAGAGGCTTCAGTATGCGGACAGGTTCGCGGCACATCGTTGCCATGAGAAGCGCCCGGTTCGTATAACTTTTCGAGCCCGGTATTTCTACCGTCGCTTCAACGGGCCCTTTTAAGAGCGTCAACTTCACTGATGCCATATTCTTTATGCGAATTCTTGGGTCGCTCGAACGTATGACTCGAGAACGCCAAGCGCTGCTCCACTATCTATCGAGCTTCTAACTTTGTCTACGCCCTCTTTCGGAGAAGCGGCAACTCCAGCTGCGACAAGCGCGTATGCGCTATTCAAAATCACGATGTCCCGTTTCGGCCCGCTCGTGCCGCTAAGGATGGCGCGCACGATCAGTGCATTCTCCGAGGCATCGCCGCCCATAACCTCTTTCTGGCTTGCGCGGTTGAATCCCATTTTCCTGGGGTCGATGATCGATTGTTTGATGCGAGAACCCTTCACATCGAAAAGGTGCGTGTTCCCTGACAAACTGATCTCGTCCATGCCGTCTTTGCTCGAGACTATCAAGAGCCGTTTGAAGCCGAGTTTCTTCCCGGCCTCTGCCATTTTTTTCGCAAGTTCCTTGTTCGGAACACCGACTAGCTGCCTCTCTGTCGACGCCGGGTTCGCAAAAGGCCCAAGAATATTGAAGATGGTGCGGATCTTGAGTTGCTTCCGCACTGCGGCTACCTCTTTCATCGCAGGGTGGAAGAGAGGTGCCATGAGGAAGACAAGCCCGACTTTCCGATACACTTCTTCCGCCTGCTCTTTCGTAAGTTGGATATTCACTCCGAGCGCTTCCAGCACATCAGCACTCCCACATGTACTGGAAGCCGCACGATTGCCGTGTTTTGCGACTTTGACTCCCGCTCCCGCAACAACAAACGCGGCAGCCGTGGAAATATTGAATGTTCCGGTTCCGTCGCCGCCAGTGCCCACGATATCTATAGCGCCAGGCGCGTTTACTTTCAGCATATTTGCGCGCATCGCGCGCAGGAACCCGACTATCTCATCCACAGACTCTCCTTTCACGCGAAGCGCTACGAGAATGCTTGCGACAAGCACCGTATCCGCGCCGCCTTTCATGACTTCGAGAAGGAAGTTCTCCGCCTCTTCTGCGGTGAGATCTTTCTTCTCGGCGAGTTTCTTCAGAAGCTCGTGCATCATAGTGCTAGGAAATTCTCGAGAAGGCGCTTCCCTCCCTCTGTCGCAAACGATTCCGGATGGAACTGGACGCCTTCTATCGGATATTTTGTGTGGCGCAGTCCCATTATCTCCCCCTCCTTCGCCAAGGCTTCGGAGGGCAAGCCTACGCGCGCAGTAATAACCAAGTCTTTCGGCAAGCTCGATTCTTCGACAATCAACGAATGGTAGCGCATAACTTCGAGGCCCTGCGGTAGCCCCGCGAAAACACCTTTTTCATCGTGTGTTATCTCACTCGTTTTCCCGTGCATCGGCACTTTAGCGCGTTTGACGCGCCCCCCAAAGTAGTGCGCGATTCCTTGCATGCCGAGGCATACACCCAGAACTGGAGTCTTTTTTCCCAGGTACGTGATGACGTCCGCGCATACGCCGAAATAGTGTTTATCACTCGGGTCACCTGGTCCAGGGGAAATAATTATTCGGTCGTACGCGCGTTTTTTAATCTCGTCGAGAGTAATCTCGTCGTTGCGCACAACGTCTATAGTGAAATTACCTCCTGCTTTCAGTATTTCTCCCACCAACTGGTAGAGGTTATACGTAAACGAATCGTAGTTGTCGATAATTAATAGCTTCATAGGCGCTAGCTTCTAGCTTCTAGCTTCGAACCAGAAAGAACCCTTTTCATGGCAGCCAGCTTATTTACGATTTCTTGATACTCTTTTTCAGAATCCGAATCATACACGATACCTCCGCATGTTTGCGTATACGCGTCGGAACCATTGATGAATATGGAGCGAAGTGTGAGGGCAAACGTGCAATCGCCGTTGAATCCGAAATGCCCTACTCCACCGCCATACGGTCCCCGCGCCTCCGGTTCATTCGAATCTATGATTTTTATCGTCTCTACTTTCGGAGTTCCGCAAATCGTTCCCATAGGAAAATTACTCTGAAGTCCCGAGAACATATCCTCGCCCGGCCGGATAACGCCAACAACTTCGCTCGACATATGCTGGACGTGGCTGAATTTTTTCACGGTCATCAAATCTTTTACACGCACCGTGCCGAATTGCGCGACTCTTCCGATATCGTTGCGATGCATGTCTACAAGCATCGTATGTTCCGCTCGCTCTTTTGGGTCGCTTAAAAGTTTTCGCGCCAGCCGCTGGTCTTCTTTTTCATCCACTCCACGCTTAATCGTCCCTGCAAGAGGCCGAGTCGTCATTTCTCCGTCCCGGAGCGAAAAGAGCAACTCCGGACTGGCACCGATTATGTGCTTTGCTTGCCCTTGCCCTCCGAAGCCTTGTGCGAAGGAGGGAAATTTCAAGTGATACATAAAAGGCGATGGGTTCACTTCGCGGAGCCGTTCATAGATAGCAACCGGATCGCCCTCTATTGTGTATTCGCTCTTGAATCCGACTTCGCATTGGAATGTATTGCCCGCGCGAATCTGTTCTTTCACTCGCTCGACGACCGCCGCGTGTTCGTCTTTCGTGAGGCCATCGCGAATAAATTCAGCCTTAAATGATGTATCTTTCGCAGCCTCATGGATGACTTTTTTGAGAAGGTCGCTGCGATCGGTCTCGTAATAGAAGTAGAACAATTCGTTGGTGAGCTTGTCCAAGATCACGCCGTCGAGGTACACGCCGAACATGAATTGATCAAACGCGTCATGTATTTTCACATTCACGGACAGCTCGAAATAATTGACCGCTTCGTAACTTAAGTACCCAATGAGGCCGCCGGCATAATTCCGCGCGATCGTCTGTCTCGGCAATATTTCTTTAAGTGCTGCGTAGGGATTTTCGACTTCGTACTGAGTGCCGTCGAAGGAAAACGTCTTCTCTCGCGCTGAGACTAGATGAGCGGGATCAAAACCGATGATGGAATAGCGCGAGAATTTACCTTCTTCCCCGAGGGATTCGAAGATAAAGCATGTGTCGACATGCTGTTCCACTTTTTTGAACAAATTGAAAAAGTCCACATCCTCCGCGATCTTCACGTAGGTCGGTTTTTGTCCTAATTTTATTTTTGGAAGTTTTGCCATA
>CAYJVW010000027.1:0-16010 GCA_964373725.1 uncultured Candidatus Saccharibacteria bacterium
ACCCAGGCGAGGACGAGAAACCATCCGATAAATGTCCACGCGATCGCGAGATTCACGAAGAAAACTCCAGCCGGGTTAGCGTGCCTAACGATGACCGCCAAGATAGACGGAAAGAAATATACGTATCCGGCTATGAGCAAATAAAGCAGCATGATGGGGAAAGGGAGTTCTTAAACAAAAAAAGCAACGTAGTGGCGCTTTTCGCTGTCCTATGCTAGCGGAAAAATGCACGCGTTACTTATGTCGCAACACTCTATCACACATCCACCTCACCTGTTAAGAGGTGGTGTGGAAAAAAAAGAATCAATTTTTTTTGTTGTCAAATGACCACACGAGGAGAATGAACCACCCAATGATCGTCCAGCCGATCGCAAGATTCGTGAAGAATACCGCTTTCCAATCAACATGTCGGCGCACAATAGCGAGGTACGTCGGAAAAAAATAGACGAACGTGGCGGCCGCGACGACGAGATAGAATATCATCTATAAGCGTACTCCTCGCTCGGGCAGCTGAAAAGGTGTGGCTGTGAATAGTCGAACACACTGTGATATAGTGCTGCGCACTGACCCCTCGGAGGAACCGAGGGGCTGGGCTGTATGGAAGATGAAATCGTCGTCAAAGGTGCAAGAACGCATAATCTGAAGAACATTACCGTTCGTATCCCGCGCAATAAGTTGGTCGTGTTTACAGGACTTTCCGGAAGCGGGAAGTCCTCGCTTGCATTCGACACGATTTTTGCCGAAGGACAGCGCAAGTATGTGGAATCGCTGTCTGCGTATGCCCGTCAATTTCTGCGGCAGATGCAGAAGCCGGATGTCGATGAAATAAGCGGCCTCTCTCCCGCGATTTCGATTGATCAAAAGAGCCGCTCGAACAACCCGCGCTCGACTGTTGCGACGATAACCGAGATATACGACTATCTTCGCGTTTTGTATTCGCGTATCGGACATCCACATTGCCCCGTCTGTTGCAGGGAAGTTCGCAAACAGTCGAACGAGGAGATATTGCAATCCGTACTCGCATCAGTAGAGAAAACGAGCAAGCTGGCGAAACGATCAGGCGTCAAACTCACGGCGGGCGTATCCGCGGCGCGCATACGTATCTCCTCTCCGGTCGTGGTTGGGAGAAAAGGCGAATATTACCAATTGCTGTACGACGCGTTAAATAAAGGATTCGAGAAAGTAGTCATCGATGGAGAAGAAAAATCATTGCGCGAACGCATCGAGCTTAAAAAGCACTTCAAACACGACATCGATATTGTGGTCGACGATATATTCGTGAGCGAATTTTCTGACGACCCGAAAGGTACGCATGAGCGGGCAAGCGAAGCGATCGAGAGGGCGCTTCATGAGTCCGATGGCCTTGTGCGAATAACCAGCCCCTCGGGGCTTGGGGCAAAAACAAGCGACTCAAGTCGCATTGTTTCCGCGAAATTCATGTGTCCGTACGATGGGTTCTCATTTCCCGAGGTCGAGCCCCGTCTTTTCTCGTTCAACTCTCCGTATGGAGCATGTCCGACCTGTAATGGCTTGGGGACCAAATATCTCTTCGGCGACGAAACATGCGAGGCGTGCAACGGTGCGCGGCTGCGTTCGGAAGCCCTGAACGTCTTTTTGGGGTCGCAGAAAAATGACGGACTTCGTAAGTCCGTCATTATGACGGACTTACGAAGTCCGTCATCAGTCAATATTGTAGAACTTACGGCGATGTCAATTCAACAAGCCAAGGAATTCTTTGATGGATTAGAGCTGACTGCAAAAGAAAAGGAAATTTCCAAAGTCGTCATCAAGGAGATTGTTTCGCGCCTCCAATTCATGCTCGACGTTGGCATCGAATATTTAACGCTCGATAGGCGCGCAAATACGCTCTCCGGGGGCGAGGCGCAGCGCATCCGACTCGCCTCGCAGCTGGGAAGCGGGCTTGTGGGCGCGCTGTACGTCTTGGATGAGCCGACGATCGGCCTTCATCAGAAAGATAACGACCGTTTGATAGCCACACTGAAGCATTTGCGAGAGCTCGGCAACACGGTGTTGATCGTCGAGCATGATGAGGATACGATTTTTGCTGCCGACTATATCGTGGATCTCGGTCCCGGCGCGGGTACGCACGGCGGCGAAATAGTGGTTTCAGGTTGGCTAGAAGATTTGCTTACGGCGAAAACGAATGAGGCCAACTCGCGCACACTTGCATACTTGCGGGACGAAACCAGAATCGAGACGCCGGAAAAGAGACGTACTGCGGATCGGGGCAAAATCAAGATACGCGGCGCGTCCAAATTTAATTTGGAGAAAGTGAATGTCGATATTCCACTTGCAAAACTCGTGTGCGTGACGGGTGTATCGGGGAGCGGCAAGTCAACGTTTCTGTATGAAATACTTCACCGCAACCTGCGAGCGCGATTCGACAAGCGATTCCGAACGGCGAAAACGTATAATGCTGCAGAATTCTCTGGAACTGATTATCTCGGCCGCTCAGTTCTCATCGATCAATCGCCGATAGGTCGCACGCCGCGTTCGAATCCTGCAACATACACAGGCGCGTTCACGCACATCCGCGACATGTTTGCGATGAGCGAGGAAGCAAGGGCGCGCGGTTGGGGACCCGGGCGATTCAGTTTCAATAGAAAAGGCGGGCGGTGCGAAGCATGCGAGGGCAACGGCTTGATAGCCGTCGAAATGCATTTTTTGCCAACTGTGTACGTGACGTGCGACGTGTGCAGCGGAAAGCGATTTATGAAAGAAACACTCGAAGTGAAATTCAAAAAGAAAAGCATTCACGATATTTTGAAGATGACGGTCGAAGAAGCGCTCGCATTTTTCGAAGATATTCCGGCGATTGCAGACCGACTGAAGAGTATGAACGATGTGGGGCTTGGGTATTTGGAACTCGGGCAGAGCGCGACGACTTTATCGGGTGGAGAAGCACAGCGTGTGAAGATCGCATCGGAATTGTACCGTCCGCATCAGACGAAAACCATCTATCTTTTAGACGAACCGACGGTCGGTTTGCATTACGACGATGTGCAGAAACTTATAGAAATTTTGCAGCGGCTCGTCGAGAGAGGGAACACCGTCGTTGCCATCGAACATAACCTCGATGTTTTAAAGTGTGCGGATTATCTCATCGATATGGGACCAAACGGGGGAGCAGGCGGAGGAAAGATCGTCGCACGCGGAACTCCGGAAGAAGTTTCGAAAACCGAGGGTTCCCACACAGGGTACTATTTAAAACGAGTTCTAAAAAAGAATAAAGCTTAGCGATATTCGCTCCATGCTTTAGCCTTCAAGCCATTCCCGCGCCGCTCTGCGAGCGCCATGATAAACGCTTCCGCGAGTTGGCGATTCGTGATGAGCGGGATATTCATGTCGACTGCTCGGCGGCGGATCTCGAAGCCATCTGCGGTTTCGCGAGCGAGCGGCTTTACGGGTACGTTGATGATAAGGTCGACTGCGCGTTTTTCAATGAGTGCGATCGTACTCGGCTCTTTCTTCTCAAATATCTTGTACAGCGTCTTGCAGGAAATACTGTTTTTTTCTAGGAATTCTGCCGTGTGCTCCGTACCATAGAATTCGTATTTCATCTCGTGTAATTTCTGCAAGGCCGGCAATAGTTTCACTTTATTCTCGTCTCCGCCCAGAGAAACCAACACATTTTTTTTCGGCAAACGAAACCCGGCGGCGAGCATCGACGTAAGCAAGGCTTCCGAATATGAGTCGCCAAAAGCAGCGACTTCTCCGGTCGCGGTCATCTCAACATAGGAAATGGGATCCGCGCCCTTGATGCGAGCGTAGGAAAATTGTGGAGATTTGACCGCGACGTAATCCAGCTCGACGGTGCGATAGTCGTCGGAAATATCTTTCCCGAGGAGCGCTTTCGTCGCGAGCTCCGTGAAATTATATCCGGTGACTTTCGAGACAAATGGGAAACTGCGCGACGCTCGCACGTTGCACTCGATGACCATGAGGCGGTTATCTTTCGCGAGGAACTGAATATTGAAGGGCCCCGTGATCGAAAGTTCTTTGACAATGGCCTTCGTGATTTCTTTTGCACGCCGTATCGTCTCAAGATAGGTGCGTTGCGGTGGAAGCACAACGGTAGCGTCCCCCGAGTGCGTGCCCGCATTCTCGACGTGCTCGGAAATGGCATAGATAGCAAGTTTTCCTTTTTGCGCGACGCCGTCTATCTCTATTTCCCGCGCATTTTCTTCAAACTTCGAGATGACTACCGGGTGATCGCTCGAAATATCCGCAGCTCGCTGAAGGAATTTGAGCAGCGATTCTCTGTCGAACGCAACATTCATAGCTGACCCGGAGAGCACATATGATGGTCGCACCAACACCGGGTAGCCGAATCTGTCGGCGGTCTGAACTGCTTTTGCAGGTGTCGTCACTTCTTCCCACAGAGGTTGGTGTACTCCGAGCCTGTCGAGGAGCGTCGAAAATACGTGCCGATTTTCCGCTCGATCGATATCGCGAGGTTTTGTGCCAAGTATCCGTACCCCTCCCTTGTGAAGAGACATAGCGAGGTTATTCGGTATCTGGCCGCCCATTGAAACAACAACACCCGCGGGTTTCTCGAATTCGAGTATGTCCATGACGCGCTCGAACGAGAGTTCTTCGAAATACAGACGATCGGATTCATCATAATCTGTGGAAACTGTTTCGGGATTGCAATTGATCATGATGGTCTCTCGTTTGTGTGCGCGGAGGGTGCGAAGCGCTTGCACGTTGCACCAGTCGAATTCGACCGAAGAGCCGATGCAATATGGGCCGCTGCCGAGAACCGCTACGCCACCAATGTTCGACCTCGTAGGTCGAACATCGTGTTCGGTGCCATGATAGGTGAGGTAGAGGTAGTTCGTTTTTGCAGGAAATTCTCCGGCAAGAGTATCTATCTGCTTTATGACAGGTAGGATATGATGTTTCTTCCGCAACGAGCGTATTTTTTCTGGTGTGGTTTTTTTTACGGTTGCGATTTGTGAGTCAGAAAAACCGAGCTTTTTAGCCGTTCTTAAGGTATCCCTGTCGAGGCGTCGCCTTGACATGGAACGTTCGAAGTCCGTGATATTTTTCATTTTGTCGAGAAACCACGGGTCTATCTTTGAAAGCGAGTGAAGTTTCTGCACGGACACGCCCTTTTCCAGCGCTTCTGCGATCGCAAAAATGCGTCCAGTTGTAGGATATCGAATTTCGTCCAGGTAAAGGGTCTGCCCCTTTAGGGAGCGATGTCCCTCTAACGGGGAGAATCCTTCGGCCCCTATTGAAAGCATCCGAAGAGCCTTTTGCAGCACTTCCTCAAAACTGCGTCCGATCGCCATCACTTCGCCGACGCTTTTCATTTCTGTGCCGATCCGCAGTGTCGCGTTTTCGAATTTGTTGAGATCCCAGCGGGGAACTTTCAAGACAAGATAATCGAGTGCCGGTTCGAAACACGCGGTTGTCGTTCCAGTAATTGAGTTTTTAATATCCGTGAGCCTGTAACCGAGGGCGAGTTTTGCAGCGACGAACGCGAGGGGGTAGCCCGTCGCTTTCGATGCGAGCGCCGAGGAGCGTGACAGGCGCGCATTCACTTCGATCACGCGATAATCGCCAGTTTTTGGATGCAGCGCGTATTGAATGTTGCACTCCCCGATGACGCCGAGGTGCCGGATGGTTTTGATCGCTATTTCTCGAAGACGATGGTACTCCTCGTTAGAGAGCGTTTGCGACGGCGCGACAACCATGCTCTCTCCCGTGTGCACTCCCATCGGGTCGATGTTTTCCATGTTGCACACGGCGATGCAGTTGTCCGATCTGTCGCGCACCACTTCGTACTCGATCTCTTTCCAGCCGACAAGGCACTCCTCGATGAGTACCTGCGGACTGGATGAGAAGGCTTCTTGCAATCTCTCGGCCAGTTCTTTTTCAGATGTCGCAATTCCGGAACCTTGACCTCCCAGCGCAAAGCCGGAGCGGATCATGACGGGGTATCCGATCGTCGAAGCAGCTTTCAGGCCGTCAGGAATAGTTCGCGCAGCTTGGCTCCGAGCCGTTTTTACCGCTATTTCTGCGAGACGTTTGATGAAAAGATCACGATCTTCCGTATCGCGTATCGTGGAGACAGGCGTTCCGAGCACGCGCACCTTGTATTTTTTGAGAATACCGCGCTCTTCCAGTTCGAGGCCGAGATTCAGAGCAGTCTGGCCGCCGAATCCAAGTAGTATCGCATCCGGTCTTTCTTTTTTGATGACTTTCGTCGCGAATGACAGTGTGAGCGGCAGAAAATACACTGCGTCTGCAAGGCCCTTGTCCGTCTGAACTGTGGCGATATTCGGATTGATAAGAACGACTCGGATTTTCTCTTCTTTCAACGCCTTGATGGCCTGTGATCCAGAATAATCAAACTCTCCGGCCTGGCCGATCTTGAGACCGCCGGAGCCTAATATGAGTACTGATTTAGGCTTATGCATAGAGAATTTTCAATTTACAATTCTCAATTTTCAATGAATGTTTCAAATTCCGATTTTCAAATTGACACATTGTTAATTGATTGAAAATTGGAAATTGATACTTGAAAATTTGCGTCATAGCGACTTTATAAACCCATCGAATATCCATGATGTGTCTGTCGGTCCGGGAGAGGCTTCCGGGTGGAATTGGACGGAGCGCCAGGGTTTTGATCTATGACGGATACCCTCGTTGCTGTTGTCGTTGGCATTTACGAACCATTCTTCCCAATTGCTCGGAAGCGTCTTTGCATCGACGGCGTAACCATGATTTTGGGAGGTGATATAACATCTGCTCCCCAACTCGGAGGTGACACCTCCGAGTATGCAAGGTTGGTTGTGCGAGCGGTGGCCGTATTTCAGTTTG
Organism: uncultured Candidatus Saccharibacteria bacterium; assembly: GCA_964373725.1. GTDB lineage: Bacteria > Patescibacteriota > Minisyncoccia > Phycocordibacterales > UBA2100 > UBA10103. The sequence continues at coordinate 6,853 of CAYJVW010000027.1, forward strand.
TACGTTTTCGCTCCTGCGGCGAGAGCCAGTAGTTGATTTCCGAGACAAATCCCAAGTATCGGCATATCCCCCGACATCGCTTTTTTGATGTGTTCGATAGTCTTACCGCACATCGTCGGATCTCCCGGGCCATTTGATAGAACAAGCCCATGATATTTTTCATGCGTAAAATCGTAGTCCCACGGTACACGAATTACTGTTGCGCCTCTCTGGACGAGAGAACGGACGATATTTTCTTTTGCTCCGCAATCTACCAGCACTATTTTTGTCTTGCCGGTGCCGTACGTTACCTTCTTTTTGATACTAACACGAGCAACAAAGTTTTCTTCATTTGGATCCTTAAATATGGACACGGCGTGTCCATATTTTTTATCGGACAGGTGACCCAGCATGACACCATGTTCTCGAAGTTTCTTTGTAAGCGCTCGCGTATCGACGCCTTGTATCGCGGAAATACCTGATTTCTTAAGCCAGTCGCCGAGCGATTGTTTTGCGGCATGATGCGAATAGGTCTCGCTGTATTCCGAGACGACAAGCCCCGCGACTTGGATTTTTTTCGATTCGAATGCGTCGCGCGAAGGCACTCCATAATTTCCGACGAGCGGGTAGGTAAGGACGAGAATTTGTCCCGCATACGATGGATCGGTGAGGCTTTCAACGTACCCAACCATGCCTGTATTGAAAACTACCTCTCCAGTCGCGTTTGACGCGGCGCCAAAACTTTGGCCCTCGTATACGGTTCCGTCCTTAAGTACAAGCTTCATATTAAAAAGCCCTCCGTCCTGAGGGCAAAAAATGCAAGATGGGATGGGGTCGGGATGTGACGGGTCTTTATCTTCTTCCGACTCATTAAAATTGGAGTATACACGCACCGTCGCCGGCCGTCAAAAAAACGAATGTGTGCATAACTCCATGACTTTATGTAAGCTGACATGATGACTCGCGAAGAATTGAAAAAAATAGCGCTTCCGGATGGTCCCGGAGTGTACATGTTTCGCAACGAGAAGGACAAAATTCTCTACATCGGGAAGGCTGCATCGGTACGAGACCGTGTTCGAAGCTATTTTGCGACTGATCTTTCGGACACGCGTTCGCCGGCGATAGCGGGAATGGTGGCGCAAGCTGCGGTCGTAACTTGGGAGGCAGTCGATACGGTCCTTGAGGCGCTAATCCTCGAAGCGAATCTCATAAAGAAACATGACCCGCCGTTTAACGTTGACCAAAAAGATAATAAAAGTTTCAACTATCTTGTCATCACAAAGGAATCATTTCCAAGGGTGTTGGTAGTTCGCGGCAGAGAGCTATTTCTTACGTTTGGACTTACGAAGTCCAAATATGCATTCGGGCCATATCCGCACGGGGGAGCGTTGCAAGAAGCGGTAAAGATGGTGAGGCGCATTTTCCCGTTCCGTGATAATGCATGTATTCCTTGCGTCGATCAAATATCGGGAGATCGTAACTCCCGATATCGGGAGTTACGATCTCCCGATATGGCATGTAAGCCGTGTTTTAACCGGCAGATTGGATTGTGTCCCGGTGTATGCACAGGGGAAATGGGTGCAGTCGAGTACAAGGAAACGATACGAAATATCGTAGAACTTTTTTCGGGCGGGATGCGATCACTGAAGCGGCGGCTCGAGAAAGAAATGAAAGAGGCAGCGAAAGGCGAAGATTTCGAGAGGGCCGAGCGCCTGCGAAGGCAGGTATCAGCGCTAGAGCACATTCGCGACGTATCACTTATTAAAGATGAATACAGGGTTTCGCCCGGAGGCTCCTTCAGAATAGAGGCGTACGACGTCGCGCATACTTCGGGTGATGAGACTGTAGGAGGGATGACTGTCGTCGAGAATGGAGAGTCGTACAAATCCGCATATCGGATGTTTAAGATCCGCGATATCAAGAACGATGATACGAAAGCTTTGGCGCAAATCTTGGAACGCCGTCTCGCGCATCATGAATGGTCGTATCCGAAACTAATTGTCATCGACGGGGGGAAGGGGCAGTTGAATGCGGCAGCGCGCGTGCTAAAGAAAGCAGGCGTTACGATTCCTCTTGTTGCCGTCACAAAAGATGCGTTCCACAGACCGCAGAAAGTAATCGGAGACGAGCGGATGGCGCGAGCGTATGAAAAAGAAATATTACTTGCGAACAGCGAAGCACACCGATTCGCGATTGGATTTCATAGAAAGAGAAGCCGAAAAAAGATCATATAAATTTTCAATTTACAATTCTCAATTTCCAATGAATTTTCAAGGTCTCAATGTTTGAAAATTAATTCATTGGCCATTTATTGAAAATTGTAAAATTGATAATTGAAAATTGAGTTATAATGCTCGTATGGCTAGAACCACTGTTGGTGTCCTGCGCGGCGGTACATCTTCTGAATACGATCTCTCGCTTAAAACGGGAGGGGCTATGCTACATGCGCTTCCGGAAGACACGTACGACGTGCGAGATATTTTGATAGACAAAAGGGGAGTGTGGCACTCGCGCGGCATGCCGATTGCGCCAGCGCGCGCGCTGCAGCAGGTTGACATTGTCTTGAACGGGCTCCACGGAGGCGTGGGTGAGGACGGTGCTGTAACACGGCTTTTGGAGCGCACCGGCGTGCCGTATGCAGGTTCGCGGCCGATGCCTTCGGCACTATCGTTGAATAAAGTTCGCGCGAGAGAAGTCCTCCAGAAGGCGGGCGTTATGATGCCGCAGGCGCTTGCGTTTTCTCTCTCGAATGATCTCGATACGGGTGAGATGGCGCAGCTCGTCTTTTCGCAATTTGGGCCGCCGTATCTCGTGAAGCCTGCGGGCGAAGGTGCTTCGACGGGTATTCGACTCGTATTTACCATCATCGAACTGCCCGATGCGATAGGAGATGTGCTTGATGCGTATGGCGCGGCGCTCATAGAAGAGTATCTGATGGGCGAGGAAGCGACTGTCGGAGTCATCGAAGATTTTCGCGATGAGGAATTATATGCGCTTCCTCCAGCTCGAGTGATACTGCCCGACGACGCGCCGTTTTTACATTTCGATCACCATGCATCGGGCGAGCTTCGACATATGGCACCGAGCGATTTTAGCGACCTTGAAAAGAAAGCGCTAGCGGACGCGGCGCGCGCGGCGCACCGCGCGCTCGGCCTGTCGCATTTCTCTCGCGCCGATTTTATCGTGACGAACCGCGGTCCGCACCTTCTGGAAGTGAATGCGTTGCCGGGACTCTACGAAGGCTCTGCGCTTCCGCAGAAACTAGAATCTGTCGGTTCATCTGTAAAACAGTTTCTAGAGCACGCGATTCATTTGGCGAGACGCTGAACGGATGCTAGATTGTTCCGCGAGGGCCAGTAGTTCAGTGGTAGAATGCCTCATTTGCAATGAGGAGGTCCGGGGTTCGATCCCCCGCTGGTCCAAAATTTACGTAGTAAATTTTGGAATAGAGCACGCCAATTGTTTGGCGTGCGTCGGGGGTCGAACGCCGGAGCGATGTGAGGCTAGCAAGCCGAACCGCGAGGCGGTGCCCAGACCGAGGCGAGTGACGACGAGCCGAGAGTCGCGGGCGATCCCCCGCTGGTCCAAAATTTCCTTGCTTTTTTATTGTCCCGCTGTACACTGGCGGCGTAATGTAAGTTTTCCATACTTGAGAGGGGATACGCGAACCGTAGACCATGCGAGAGGAAAGGAAAGGTTGGTTTACATTTTTTAGAGAGTAGAGAAAAAGAGAAAAGCCTGGCACAGAAAAATCGCATTGCGCTTTTTAGTGACTGGGTACACATACATGGCAAAGAAGTTATATGTCGGTGGGCTGCCTTACAGCACGACCGACGCAGAGCTGAGGGATGCGTTCTCCGCAGCTGGAGCCGTTTCTTCGGCCGTCGTCATCATGGACAAGATGACCGGTCGCTCGAAAGGTTTTGGTTTCGTCGAGTTCGCTTCCGATGAGGACGCACAGAAGGCAATTGACCAATGGAATGGCAAGGACTTCGGTGGCCGCTCGATCACAGTCAACGAGGCACGTCCGTTAGAAGACCGCCCACGCCGCGATTTCCGCGGTGGTGGAGGAGGAGGTGGAGGCGGTGGATACGGAGGTAACCGAGGTGGCGGTGGGGGACGCTGGTAATCCAACTTTCAAGTTTGGATATCTACACCCCCGTCGGCCGAAAGGCCGACGGGGGTGTATGATATTATCCGTATGACTGACGACACATTAGGCGGACCGGATAAGCCGAGCCTGGAGGCTTTGAATGAGCGACTTGAAGAGATCATAGATGCGGCAGATGAGCCAGAGGATATCGATATTGAAGGAATCAAGAACATTATTAACGACGTACCGCCGAACGAAAAGAGAAAAGAAAAAGCATGGTTAGATCTTGAGGGTCTTGTCGACAGGATTCTGGCATCAGATGGAGTACCTTCGGAAGTGGATGCTAGCGAGATATACGGATTTGCAGATAAAATTTTGGGGAGATCATGAAATACAGTACGATATTTGGCTGGGCGATCGTCATTTATTCAGTGATGTTTTTGCTCTGGTCCGGTATCGTTATATATGGATTTGCGGGCACCACGTGGGCGTGGCTCGTGCAGCTCGCGGCACTCATCCTCGTAACAACGATCGCCGCTCGCTCGCTCCACCTCACCACATGGCAAGACATGCTCGTGCACTCGGTACCATGGGCGGTATTGGTCGCACTCATGGATGCGATCTATTCGGTGCCGTTCGCTGGTTGGGGGATTTACTATGACTGGAAAGTGTGGCTCGGCTATGCGCTCGTTGCTCTCGTGCCGGTACTATCCGTAAAGTGGCCGGCGCAAGCTCCGAACATTAATTGATGATGAATGCAATAACGATTCATAGATTTCTTCTTCGAGTCGCCCTTGCAGCGGGAAACCTTTTTGCGTGGGTACTGATTTTTCACGCGCTCTACTACAGCGGCGAAACGCAAACAGGAGCGTTAATGAGTACCGCAATCTGGTATGGGCTGTCTCATTGTATCGCGTTTTTTCTCACACCTCTTGCGGCAGCCAATCTTGTTAACGGTACGCAGCGCTCGATTCTCTATGCGACGCTTGCGCTCTCTGCTGCGTATGTGTGGCTGGCCGCTTCCTCCGTGGGCGTTTTTGGATCAGATGTCCAAAACCTCTGGCTGGGCATCGCTGGTTTTGTATTCTTGAGCGGTGTCTATCGAGCGTTTTACTTTGTGCCGTATAGGGTGACGTCCGACGCCGCGGTTCCCGCGAAAACAAACTACGTGTTAGAGATTTTTCTCACTCTCATGCCGCTCTCTGCTAGTGTGATTCTGTCAGCTTTCTCGAACGGATCGTGGATGCTTCTCGTTGGCTGTGCAGTTCTCGCGTTCCTCTCTTCAATCGCACTCCTCCATGTACGAGAAACATACGAGCCGTTTCTTTGGACGTATGGCGACACCATTCGTAATTTGTTCGCTCCGAATAATCGAGACACGCTCGTGGCGTCGATTTTTTATGGCGTTCAGGGTGCCGCGCTTCTGTTCGCGTGGCCGCTCGCGATTTTTATTTTGTTTGATTGGTCGTATCAATTACTTGGCGCCATTATGTCAGTGACGCTTATGTTGACTCTTGTTTGTAAAAAATATCTGCCGAGCACGCTCGGTTTTTTTGGTCTTGCAGGCTCGAAGCCGATTGAGAGAACGCTTGCCGCGTCGTCGTGGGTATTCCGGCTTCTGATTTTTTCTCCGACTACGGTAATTCTCGCAGATGTCCTATACCACGCCAGTGTGCCGAAGGGGCACGGCCTCGATCAATTTGCCCACGAGCAAGCAGCCGATTCATCTCACTATATTGATCACGACACAGTTTTGAAAGAAATGGGCCTTGCGCTTGGTCGAATATTTTTGGTGCTCGCTCTTGTCATCCTCGCGCTCTACGCCTCACCCCTCGTTGCTCTAGCAGGGGCACTTGGGCTTGCCGCAGTCGCTTCGCTTGCGTCAGGTATACGTGCGTCCAAAAGAGGAGTACTTAATGCTGCTAGGAGTTTTATGTAAACAGGCTTGTAACTACCTCTTTAACGTCAGTACCATCGGCGTTTCCTGCGAATTCTTTCATAACGGCGCCGACAAGCTTTCCAGTTCCTGATACATCGGTAACGCCAAGCTCTTCTTTTTTGGCACGCGCGACTTTTTCGATATCCTCGCGACTGGCAGTCTGGGGGAGATACGCCTCTATAATCTTTAGTTCGGCTAATTCTTTTTGAGCGAGTTCCGGACGATGTCCTTTCTCAAATTGTTCGGCCGAATCTTTGCGCTGTTTTGCAAGTCGCTTCAAGACTGTTATTGCCCCTACATCATCAAGTTCTTCTGTCGGCTTTTTACCTTTCGCGACAAGTTCATTCGTAAACGCCGCCATGGCACCGCGGAGCGTCTGCACGCGCAAATCGTCCTTCGCTTTCATCGCTACTTTCATATCTTCTCGAATCTTCGCCGCTAACATAGTGAGATTGTATCTTTCTTATCGGTTGACATCAATACTCAATAACATAAAACGACATCTACTATAAACAGACGATCGTCCAATTATAGTACATACACAGAACGTAGAAATCATGCAGAATTATGTGGTTTAATACACACCATGCTCGATACCACTTTTTTCTTTTTTATCGCAGTCGCGATCCTTTCGTACGGGATCCAGGGGTCGCTACAGGTATTTTTTGCACGGAAATACGACGCGCTCGTTGTTGCGTTGTATCGGAATCTTTCACTCACTGTCACAATGCTTCCGGTATTTCTATTTGTTTCCTTCGCAGAAATAGTGCAAATTAAAGAGCATCTATTCGTTCTTGCTCTGGGCTCTATGGCCGGCACATTCAGTTTGATCTGCAGCCTCTCCTCGTCGCGGTATCTGCCGATAGGCATTAGTAGCGCGATTCGACAGATGGTGCATGTGTTCGTTGCAATTCTTCTCGGCATCTTTTTCCTGCAAGAGTATTTGACGTTTTTTCAGTTACTCGTATTAACCGGTCTCGTTTTCTCTGCTATATCGCTTGCGCTTTTAAAATCGGAGCAGCCGCACCTGGAGGCGCGCACCGTCTCGAAAGGCGTTCTTCTCACAACCCTCTCCGGCGTCGGCGCAGCCCTCACCTTTTATTTTTTTACCATATTATCGAGAGAAATTAATCCTCTGGTGGCCGCGTATTTCTGGGAAGTCGGAGTCGGCGTATTCGCGCTTGTATATCTCGGTTGCCTACTCGCGGCTCAACGCTACGACACGAATGTGATATTGCCAGGCGCGGATGCGTTGAAAGTTATTCTCGTATCGCTCCTCACAATTCCCGCGACCGCAAGTTACGCGTTCGCGGTAAACCACGGTCCCTATGCGCTTGCCTCGGGTATGCTCACCATGACGACGCTTGTCGCGACCGTCGTTGGTTGGCTCCTCTACAAAGAAGTAATGAGCAAGGCGCAGGTTGTGTTCATTATTGCCGCGGTTGCCTTGATGTTTCTCCTGAAAGTGCTTACTTGATGGTTTCGAATTTTGACTGGCACTAGACGCTATACGCTAATCGCTATACGCTACTCGGTATGGATTGGTTGATAGTCATGTTAATTCTGCTCGTGTTAGGCAACATTGCCACCATTTACATTCTGTGGAGCCGAGGCAAGAGTTCGGATAAGCCCTCTGATAGCCTCATCATGCTTCAAAATCAGTTGCAGGATCTGACACGTTCAATGGAGCAGAAATTGGGTGAGGGGACGACACGAATGTTTGAGTCTATGAAGACACAGTTCGGCGAATCGCAGCGGCTTGCCACGGACATCCGAGATCTCGTCCACACGCAGCTTACCGAAGTAGCAAAAGGCGTCGCGGAGACGAAAGAATCGACAAAGCAGGTGTTTACGCTCGCCGAGCAGTTGCAAAATCTTGAAAAAGTTCTGAAACATCAGAAACAAAGGGGTAACCTTGGTGAAAGAGTTCTTGAGCTCACGCTCGCAAATATTCTGCCGCCTGGCTCGTACAAAATGCAATATCAATTTCCCGGCGGTGAGACGGTGGATGCAGTGATTATTACGAAAGAAGGAATGATTCCGATAGACGCAAAATTCTCTCTCGACAATTACAATCGAGTGGTCAACGAAACCGATGAATCTCGGAAGGCCGAGCTCGAGAGAGATTTCAAGAACGACTTGAAGCTTCGCATTGACGAGACGGCAAAATATGTCCGACCGAAAGACGGCACGCTCCCGTTCGCATTCATGTACATTCCCGCGGAGGGTATTTATTATGACTTGCTTATAAACGAAGTCGGTTCAGTAAAAGTAAACACTAGAAATCTCATTGACTACGCCTACAACGAAAAGAAAGTCATCATCGTCTCGCCGACGACCTTCGCCGCATATCTTCAATCAGTCTTGTACGGATTCAAAGCTTTCAAAATAGAAGAGACAGCGAAAGATATTGCGAAGAACGTCGAGAATTTATCGCGGCATTTGAAAGCGTATGAGGATTTTTATAAAAAGATCGGTAATTCTCTCTCAACAACGGTGAATCATTACAATGCGGGCTCTAAAGAGCTTGGCAAGATTGATAAAGACGTACTTCGAATTACTGGCGAATCTGCAGGACTGGAAGCTGGGTTGCTAGATCGGCCGCATCAAGAAGAATAGGGAAATGAGTAAGGGGAGCCCTTACGCACAGCTGATTGCAAAATGGCGGATCTATTGTAGACTCCTCGGGTCATGGCAAAAATCGCAATCATCGAAACAGGCGGAAAGCAGTACGTTGTCGCACAGGACAGTGTGCTTGAGATTGAAAAACTCGGCGACAGCGGCACTGTCGGCGACAAACTAACGTTTGATAAAGTGCTTCTCGTGGATGATGGAACGGATACGAAAGTTGGAGCGCCATATATATCCGGCGCCAAAGTGTCAGCAGAATTGATCGAGCAGGGAAGAGACGACAAAGTCACAATCATTCGCTACCGCCCAAAAAGCCGTCATTTTGTAAAGAAGGGACACAGGCAGCCGTACAGTAAGGTTCGCATAACGACTCTGCCGTAGGAAAAACCGTAAATTGAAATTCGAAGTGCCCCCGAAATCCAGCCTCCAATTTGCGCTTTCATGATGCGCGAATTGGGGCTGCAGAAGGGACACCGACAGCCCCATTCCAAAGTTTGCATAACTGCGCTACCATAG
>CAYJVW010000028.1:0-11771 GCA_964373725.1 uncultured Candidatus Saccharibacteria bacterium
ACGCACAAGTGTGCGATGAATAAAGACGTGTTCAAAAAAATTCATCTCGCAAGTCGCTCTATAGCCAAGCCCGATGCCATAAAGAAAGACGTAAAAAAGCGATGGGGCGTGGATATTACAACCCATGTTGTTGATGCAGATAAATCAAAAGACGTTGCAAAACTTATCCGAAAAACTGACCCGGAAGTAGTCATTAACGTCGCTCTTCCCTACCAAGACCTGACTATCATGGATGCGTGCCTTGCGACTGGCGTGCACTATATCGATACGGCGAATTACGAACCGAAAGATGAGGCACACTTTGAATATAGCTGGCAGTGGGCGTACCAGAGCCGGTTCAAGAAGAAAGGTATTATGGCGGTCCTTGGCGCGGGATTTGACCCAGGCGTGACGAACGCGTTTATCGCGTATCTTGCAAAAAAATATTTCGACGAAATAAAGTACGTTGATATTCTCGACGCCAACGCCGGCAGTCACGGAAAATCGTTCGCAACGAATTTCAATCCTGAAATAAATATCCGTGAAGTCACGCAGGAAGTCAAACACTGGAACAAAGGCAAGTGGATCAAGTCACCGCCCATAATGGACCCGAGGAGCACACACTTTACATTCAACTATCCTGTCGCCGGAAAACGCGAGAGCTACATGCTCTACCATGAGGAGATGGAATCACTCGTAAAGCACTTCCCCACAGTTGAGCGCATGCGTTTTTGGATGACATTCGGAGAAAATTACCTTACGCACTTGCGTGTCATGGAATCAATCGGCATTTCCCGCATCGATCCGGTGAAATTCGAAGGCAGAGACATCGTTCCCATTCAATTTCTCAAAGCGCTTCTTCCCGACCCAGCGTCGCTTGCGACAGGTTACAGCGGAAAAGCCGTCATCGGTTGCATCGTGACGGGGACGCCAAAACAAAAAACTAAAAACAATAAACTACAAACCAAATACATCTACAACGTCTGCGACCACGCAAAATGCTTCCGCGAAGTCGGCTCACAAGCCGTCTCCTACACGGCCGGAGTGCCGCCGGTAATCGCCGCCATGATGGTCATGAAGGGTATCTGGAAGGGCGCAGGCGTTTTTAATGTGGAGCAACTCGACCCAGAGCCGTTCCTCAAACTCCTCTCCCAAAACGGCCTCCCCTTCAAAGTTATCAACTACAAACCATTGCCTGCAAAGATTATCTAGGAAATATGGACACGGCGTGTCCATATTTTTTCACTATATGAAAAAAAGGCCCGCTTCGACACTTCGTCCGTCCAAAATTAAGACGGCGGCGTTTGTGATCGAAGAAGAGATTCTTCGACATAATTTGAGCGTTCTTAAGTATGTAAAAGACAAGACAGGAGCAAAGATGTACCAGGCTCTCAAAACGTGGGCTACGTGGCCGCTGTTCCCCATCACTCGCGAATACCTCGATGGCACGGAGGTAAGCTCCTTAAACGAGGCGCGACTCGGCTACGATGAGTTTAATCACGAGGTGCACATGTATGCGCCTGCATACAAAGACGAAGAGTTCGGCGATATTCTAAAATATTGCAGCACAATAATCTTCAACTCGTTCGAGCAGTGGAAGAAATTTAAGCCCCAAGTCGAGAAATTCGTCCAAAAAACCGGCAAAAAGTGCGAATGTGGTCTTCGCATCAATCCTGAATATGTAGGCAAAGATGAGGCGGGAGGTTTATGGACTCCGTGCGCGCCTGGTTCGCGCCTCGGCATTCGAATCAACGAATTCAAAGCCGCGCTCAAAGATGACCCTTCTGCGCTGGACGGAATCAGCGGCTTCCATTTCCACATCTTTTGGGATAAGACGTTTGACGAGCTACAGGAGGCAGTCGCGGTTGTGGAAAAGAACTTCAGCAAATATTTCGTGCAAGTGGAATGGGTCAATTTCGGCGGCGGACAGAAAATCAGCGACGACGAGTACAATGTTGAAGGTCTTATAACGCTCGTGAACGATTTTCAAAAGAAGCATGGCGTAATCGTTCATATGGAGCCGGGAGCGGCGATCGTAAAGAATGCCGGAGCACTCGTGGCGAGCGTATTAGACGTCGTATACCGCGACGATGTTGATTACAAAATAGCGATCCTCGATATGTCATTCAACGCACACACTCCGGATTTTCTTCTCAGCGACGAGCTTGATATGTCTGTTACCGGAGCGACTATAGTCCACGATGAAAAAGAACTCAAAAGGCATACAAATGCATATCAACTTGCAGGAGGCACGTGTGTTACCGGCGACAAACTTGGCCATTTCCATGTATTCGAAAAACCCCTGAAAACCGGAGACAAAGTCATTATGGAGGACGGGATACAGTACAACCTTGTCCAATGCACCATGTTCAATGGAGTTCAGCATCCGAGCATCGTTCTTTGGAAAGACGGCAACGCAAAAACAATTCGAGAGTTCACTTATCAAGATTTTAGAGCGAGAATGGGTTAATGCGCGCTCCTTTCCGATCATGTGACGCTAAGCATCGATGTCTCTCTTTGGTGATGGGAGAACTGGCATATCTCTCCTTCTTTTTTCGGACTCTAATTCACGCTCCAAGTTCTTTATCTTTTGGAGAAGGCCCTTAATTTTCTCAATTAGAATCTTCATGTTCTCTACATCGAGTTTACTTTTCTCGGCGTGTTTCGTTTCTTGAATCTTTTTTAATGCCTTCAGTCCTGCATATTCATTCCGATATTGTGTCAATAATTTCGTCATTTTCTCAATTTCTCCTTCTTTCAATGTATGTACCGTTCCAGACCCAATTACTACGCCAGCTGTAGTCGCAGCAGCTATTTCTAAAGCTTTTCGACGATCGTACCCCGGTATTTCACCTTCTGGATTGTTCGTGCTCATAGAACGTGTACACTATATCATTCAATTAAAGCTGATATGGCTACAATCGGTAACTTTGATCCAAATGGCGTAGGACAAGAAGATTCAGGGATATTCGGACTTCCCTTCTCTCCGGATGAAGCCCAGGTAGTTTTGATACCTGCTCCCCGGGGTGTCACCGTGTCGTATGGCGGAGGGACACATAACGGACCGAGGGCAATATACGAAGCATCGCCGCAGATTGATTTCTACCATCCCAGTTATGGAAATGACTCCTGGAAGCTGGGGATTGCGATGCTGCCGCTTGAAAACTGGGATGATGCATATAGAGAGGGTGTAGCGTTACGAGAAAAAGCAAAAGCACATATCGAGTCGCTGGAGCGCGGCGACGGTGATGATGACCGACATACGATGTCGGTCATCAATGAGGGGTGTGAAAGATTCCATAAGCGAGTCGAGAAAACTGCGACTGAACTTCTTGCGAAGGGTAAGCTGGTAGGATTGGTTGGTGGCGACCACTCTACTCCACTTGGACTCATGCGTGCGCTCGCAAAAAAACATGGTGAATTCGGGATATTGCAGATAGATGCGCATTGCGACTTGCGCGAGGCTTATGAGGGCTTTACCTACTCTCACGCATCCATTATGTGGAATGCGCTCAGGCTGTCTCACATCACGCGATTGATGCAGGTTGGCATCCGTGACTATTCAATCGGTGAAAATGATTTGATCAAGAAGTCCAGCGGCAGAATTCGAACTTTTTTTGACGCGGAGATAAAAAGACAACAATACGAAGGAAATACTTGGCAGGAAATTGCTCGAAATGTTGTAGATGTTCTACCTGCAAAAGTATATATCAGTTTTGATATCGACGGGCTAGACCCTTCGCTATGTCCGCATACCGGTACGCCAGTTCCGGGCGGATTGCAATTTCAAGAAGCTGTGTATCTCATTCGCGCCGTAGCAGAATCCGGCAAAACCATCATTGGATTCGATGTGAACGAGGTGAGTCCAGGTGAAGACACGCCCGTCTCGGCTAATGCTATGGAGAGGACATGGGACGCAAACGTCGGTATGCGCATCCTCTGGAATCTCGCGATGTGGGCGGCAAAATCCAACGGCCTTAGACCAGTGATTTGATGTTTGGACTTCGTAAGTCCAAATTTGGACTTACGAAGTCCAAACGTAACTAGCTGTGCTTAAACTCCATTACGTCGCCATCTAGAACGATGTATTCTTTGCCTTCCGTTCGGAGCACGCCCTTATCTCGCGACGCGCTCCATGAGCCAACCTCCAATAACTTGTCCCATTGGATCACATCGGCGCGAATGAATTTGTCTCGGAAATCGGAGTGGATGGCGGCACCCGCAACGGGAGCGGTTGAGCCGCGTTTTATCGTCCATGCACGGGATTCGTCCGGGCCGGTTGTGAAAAATGAAATCAAATCCAACAATTCGTACCCGCCCTTGATGAGATCGTCGACGCCATCACTTGAAACGCCGAGCTCTCGCCGAAAATCTGAACGCTCCGCATCCCCGACATCATTCAGTTCATTTTCCACACCTGCATCCACAAACACATACTTTGCATTCGAAGCATCAAGAAAATTCTTTACTTCGCGCCACCGCTCTCCATTTTCCGCATCCATATTTATCGCTCCGCTTTTTCGATTCAAGACATACAGAATCGGCTTCATGGTAAGAAGATGAAAACCTTTCACTACTTCTCTCTCCCTGTCGTTGAGATCGGCCTCGCGAGCGGCCTTCCCTGCATTCAATATCGGAACTATTTTGCGCAGTGCATCCCGTTCCGCAATGACATCTTTCTCGCCTCCTTTTGCATCGCGTTCGACTCGCTCCAACCGCTTCTCGGCAGTCTCCTGGTCTGCTAATACTAATTCGAGATTGACGACCTCGATATCTCGCAAAGGATCTACTTCCCCATGCACATGGTGAATGTCGTCATCATCAAAAAGCCGAACAACTTCCGCAATTGCGTCCGTCTCTCGAATGTTCGTGAGGAATTGATTGCCAAGCCCCTCACCTTCCGATGCTCCTTTCACCAAACCAGCGATATCGACGAATTCCACGATCGCAGGAACGGTTTTCTCCGATTTCGACATATCGCTGAGGCGCGTGAGCCGAATATCCGGTACTGCAACGACGCCCACTGACGGATCTATGGTGGCAAATGGATAATTGGCAATAAGCACTTCTTTTTTGGTCAGCGCCTTAAAGAGCGTGGATTTCCCGACGTTGGGAAGACCAACGATAGCGATTGAGAGAGACATCGAGGCTTACTTTACAGCACATTTCGCATATGGGAAAATGTGTCCATGGTCATCAAACCTTTGAGCGATCACGACGAGTGGAAGGCCAACGAAGATCGGAAAGCTGCTGAAAAAGAAGAGCACCGACGCCTCGGAGAGAAACCAAAACCTGGAACGACGCCTATAGAATCCACTCACGAGACGCGCGATGACGAGAACGCAAAAAAATGGCGAGATGATTTGTACAACGCCGAATGAAATATATGGACACGGCGTGTCCATATATTGAGTAACGTTTACAACGATTCGTCAAGAAGCACTCGCGCCGAGTGCGTGGACTACCCTTAGCCAGTGCTCTTTACGGCCATGTGCCGGATCTTCCGCGGGACCGAACCATGTCGTACGAACCGAGAACCCAGCGAACCATAATATTCCCCACCGCAGCTGCGCATTTACGTTTCCCGGAAGGAATCGGACGAGCCACGGTGCGGTACCACTCGTCATGATGATGCGCGCCGTCTTGCCTCGAAAGAGACGATGCCAGAAAATCGTACGGTGATTATTTTTTGTCTTGATGTAACGAAATGCAGAGCCCGGCAACCATGCGCGGTCGAACAGCCCTTTAAGTAGCGCTGGCATACCCACCCACCACACGGGATATACGATGACAAAATGATCGGATTCGGTTACTAATTTTTGAAAGCGAACCAGATCAGACTCAAGTTCTTGGCGCTCGCGGTACCCTTTGTGAAGGATTGGATCGAACTGCATCTCTCCCACATTCATACGCTCCACCGTATGCCCTGCCTCTCGCGCCGCTTTTTCGTATGCGTCCGCAAGCTCCCCGCACATGCCGGATTTGTCCGGATGGCCCAGCAGCAGAAAAATCTTTTTTGCAGCCATATTATAAAGACAACTTTAACACACGAGTCTCAAAACCCCGCAGCTAACTGATTGGACATTCGGACGCGCTCATGGTATGGTAGCCCCTCTTTTTTTATCTATGAAATAAGCCAAATATGCGCTCGATGTTTTCCGCTGCCGTGCACTACCTCCTACGTCATCTGAAGGTTGCTTCGTCTATCGCGGGCGTCGTTCTCATACCTGTCATCGTGCTGTGGAGTGTTTGGGATTCTTCCGTCAATCCTCCGACCGGCGCAAGTCGCCAAGTCAAAGTAGCGCGCGTCTCTGATCTTATGAATGGGGGCAAGTCTTTTTCATCTGTTGCAGAGATCATATCAGCACATGAAGCAAAGATAAGCCCTGAATCAAGCGGACGAGTGACGCGGGTCAACGCAGCCCTCGGAGACCAGGTAGGCGCTGGACAAATTTTGGCGGAAATTGAAAATAGCTTCGAACGAGCCGCAGTGGTTCAGGCAGAAGGCGCGTACGACGCAGCCAAAGCTGCACTTAAAAAGGTGCAAGGCGGCACACGAGAAGAGCAGCTCGCCATTTTGCAATCAGGTGTTGCATCGGCAAGAGGAACGGCAGTCAACGCGCTTCTTACCGCATACGCAACTGTTGATAGCGCAATTAACGATACGGCAGACCAGATGTTCACTGGCGTCGAAGGCGGGCAGATCCAATTCACACCCTCGACATCGAATCAGCAGCGTGAAGTAGATTTGGAACAACGGAGGGGAAAATTAGTCGTTGTTGTCAATCGACAGGAATTATCCTCAAAAACCGTTTCTGTGTCGTCAGATCTGAAGCGCGAATTGCAGATGACCGAAGATGAAGTGCGGGAGACGCGAACATTCGTCGACATACTTCTTGCAGCGCTTGCCGATGCGATAGATTCTCCCACCGTTAACTCCAGCGATATTAGCGCGTATAAAGCAGATGCGACGGCAGCGCGTACAGCGCAGACGAGCGCTCTTTCCGGCATAACTGCGGCACGAAATTTGCTTCAAACTGCAGAAAAAAGCCTCGAACAGGGAGAAATAGGCGCACAGTCTGAAGACGTTGAGGCCGCTAAAGCTGCAGCGAAACAGGCGCAAGGGGCATACAACGCCGCTGTCGCAAATCTCGAGAAAACAATAATCCGCTCCCCTATTTCAGGAACACTGAACAACTTTACGATCAAACTAGGAGACACGGTTGCTGTATCTCAAGAAATCGCTATCGTCTCGAACAACAACGCACTCGAGGCCGTTCTCTATCTCTCGGAGGAAGATAGGTCTCGCGTGGCACCCGGACAAAAAGTCTCGCTCGAGGGAAACATCGAAGGGACGATCACAAAAATAGCGCCGGCGCTTGACCCGGTTACGCGCCGCATCGAAGTGCGCATTGGACTTCCGAAGACGGCGATACATGCCCTCACGAACGGACAATCGCTTCGTGTCGAATTAGAATCCGGCCAAGCGGCTCCAAAGCCCGTGCAAGGCCCTCTCTCAATCCCGATTACCGCGCTCAAAATGGAATCAGACCGCACGACAGTGTTCACGGTTGAAAATGACAGACTGGTCGCGAAGGAAATAACGATAGGCAAACTCTCGGGCGACTATGTGCAAGTAACGAAGGGCTTGACCGCAGAGACCGAGATTGTCACCGATGTACGCGGTCTTAAAGACGGCGATGAAGTCGTTACTCAGACAATGGATATTAGAAAGTAGACATTAGATTTGTACGAATCGTACTTTGTATTTTTGATTTCAATCTCTTTTCTAACGTCTAACATCTAATTTCTACGTATGCTTTCTCTCTGGACTTTCTTCCTACGTAAGCGTCAATTCACGGCGCTTCTTATAGTTGCGCTTATCGGCGCAGGAACCTACGCCTTGCTCTCGATACCGAAAGAATCTGCGCCCGAAGTACGCATTCCGGTCGGCATCGTAACAGTCGCCTTCCCCGGCGCATCCGCTGAAGATGTCGAGCAACTCGTAACGAATGAGATCGAGGTAGCAATCGCCAACCTCGAGAACCTCGATACACTCATGTCCAGCTCTCGCGAAGGGCTTGGGGTAGTGACGGCCCAATTCGACGCGAGCGCCGACCTCGACAAATCTATTCAAAATTTGAAGGACGCCATAGACGCTGCTAAACCAAATTTGCCGGAAGAAGCGAATGAACCCGTAGTGAGCGAGATTAATTTCTCCGAGCAGCCGGTTTTAATCATTTCCGTTACCGGCGAGTATCTGCCCGCGATCCTGACAAAGCTCGGCGACGATCTGAAAGAAGAGCTGCAAAACGTGAAGGGAGTCTCGCGTGTTGAGGTCTCCGGAGTTCGAAAGCGCGAGATACACGTTGTCGTTCGGAAAGAAAAACTCGAGCAATATGGATTGCGACTTACCGACGTCGGGGCGGCGATCCAGATGTCGAATGCGTCGCTCCCTGTCGGGTCAATTACCGTCAACTCCGTAGAATACACTCTCAATTTCGAGGGGGATATTACAAAAGCAGATCAGATCCGCGACATCGCGGTACAAACACAATCAGGCTCTCTCGTCTATGTACGCGATATTGCCGATATCGTCGATGGACTCGAGAGGCAAACCAGCATCTCACGCGCTTCAAAGAATGGAGAGCCGTCGCAACCGGCACTTACGCTCTCCGTGTTCAAAAGCTCGGGCGGAAATATCGTGGCTACCGCAAACGCCGTCAAACAGCGGCTCGATGAGCTGAAACAGGACATGCTTGCGGACAGCACCGTCGTTATCGCGCTCGATTTAGGAGACGAAGTAAATCGCGATCTCACCGAACTAACGACGGTTGGATTCGAGACATTGGTCTTGGTGATGCTCACACTGTTCCTCACTATAGGCTGGCGGGAATCTCTGGTCGCCGCAGCCTCTATTCCCCTCTCATTCCTAATCGCATTTATTGGTCTCGAGGCCAGCGGCAACACGATCAATTTCGTATCGCTCTTTGCCCTGATTCTCGCAATCGGTATTCTCGTGGATTCCGGCATTGTCATAACGGAGGCAATTCATACGCGCATACGCCGTTTCGCAACAAAAGAAGAAGCGGCTATTGCATCTCTTAAGGAATACGCGTGGCCCCTCATTAGCGGTACGATGGCCAGTATCGCCGTCTTCGCGCCACTATTTTTTATCTCCGGTATCGTTGGTGAATTCATCGCGTCTATCCCCTTTACGCTCATTTTCGTACTCGTCGCGTCCATTTTTGTCGCTCTCGGCATAGTGCCTTTGATCGCTATTCTGTTTACTAAAAAGGAACACAACGCTCTGGAGCAACGACAAGAAAAGTATACGCATCTCTTTCAAGAATGGTACCGCGCGAAATTGACTGTTTTGTTAGACAACAAACGCACGCAAAATATCTTTTTGTGCTCTATTGTCGGCGGATTTATCCTTGCGATCTTGCTTCCGATTACAGGACTCCTGAAGACAACGTTCTTCCCGCAAGAAGACATCGATTTCATTTTTGCGGAAATAGAGAAACCGCAAGGCACCACGCTAGAGGAAACTGATCTCGCGGTCAGGATCGTAGAGGAAGCGCTCTATGGAAATGAAGATATAGATTCGTTCACCACAATGACCGGCGGCTCGAGCGCTCTCACAGGAGACGCACCGACGACCGGCGGTAATCTTGCCAACATCACCATACTTCTCAAAAAAGACCGCAATCGCACATCGTCCGAAGTAGTTAAAAACATACAGGAGAATATCAGGGAAATCCCGGGAACAATCGTTCGCGTATCTGAACCAAATAACGGCCCTCCCACTGGTTCTCCCGTCCTCGTCACGTTTTCGGGTGATGATCTCGATGAACTCGAAAAGGCTGCTTTGAACGGCGAACGCCTCCTTTCATCGATTGAAGGAGTGTCTGATATTGAAACAAGCGTGAAGGATAACGGCATCGAATTTTCGCTCACAATCAACCGCGCAAAAGCCGCTTCCCATGGCCTCTCCCCTGCCGTGATCGCACAAACCTTGCGTACGGCAGTACACGGACAAACAGCCACAACGATTCGAAATGCAGAAAACGACATTGATGTTGTCGTCAAGCTTGCTCTGAATCCTGTGTATGACGACCCATCGGAAACCACTATCATAAATCCTGATGTACTTCGCTCTATCACGATACCCACCATACATGGTCCAGTGATGTTAGGATCCATTCTTGATACGTCAATCCATCGAGGCAAAGCCTCGATAAGGCATGACGACCGAAAGCGGATCGAGACAGTCTCGAGCCAAGTAACCAGCGGAAGAACTGCGGTCGAAATAACGAACGAATTTGAAGGCCGAATCGCTGAACTTGATCTGGCTCCCGGCATCACGTGGAAGATCGGCGGCGAGACAGAAGATGTGAATCAATCATTCGCAGAAATGGGATTCGCCTTTATCGCAGGATTAGTCCTTATGACCCTGATCATGGTGATGCTGTTTAATTCGCTTCGCCATGCACTGTATCTCATCCTTATGGTTATTCTTTCTCTGATCGGTGTTTTTGGAGGCTTGTTTATTACTGGCCAGACGCTTTCGTTCTCGTCGGTCATCGGTATTATCGCGCTCGCGGGCGTCATCATCAATCATGCAATCATTCTTACCGACTCGATCCAACGCCTGTCCCACTCTGCATCCAATCTTTCGCATCGGGACATCATCGTCGAGGCTGCGGTCTCGCGCTTGCGACCGATATTCCTCACAACAATAACAACCGTGATAGGCATGGCACCGCTCGCGGGCGCATCGGCGCTCTGGGGTCCCTTGGCATTCGCAATCATGTTCGGCCTTGCGTTCTCAATGATCTTAACTCTAATAATGATTCCGATTCTAACGTACAGATGGCCAGGCAGCTGGCGTCAGCGTGCTCGCTGATGCCAGCTTTTGAGGACCCGCGGTTCTCAACGCTCGCTTCGGCCGATGAGTACATCGGCACTGGATTTTCTACAGTGCGAGTACGCACTGTAGAAAATCTGGCGCTCACTGCTCTCCTCCACGGGGAACTCCCGTTCCCCGACTCCCTCACACGCTTCGCTCGCGCGAAGCGCATGGCGCCGACAGCGAGCAATGTCGCTTAACGATCAAGATGTCATCCAACTACCGTCAGGGAATCGTTAAAGATTCCGCCGGTTTTCTTTTATCTTTTCTTCCATATAATCTTCGTAAAATTCTCCCGGGGGCTCGCGCTTGCCGATCTGGCCAAGTTGCATGGCGCGTACGGTCTTGAGACTGAAATATAACGCGAAGACAAATATGAAAGCGAGCGCCTCTCGGGCGCTAAAAATCAGTATTTCGCCGTTCAGATACGCGAAGAGTGCGATCGTCTCGTTCGCGACGACGCCGATCGCAGCTGCGGCGGCATTCGCCAGCATCACCAATTCATTTTTCGGATTTGTGAGAGCAGCCAAAACAATCAGCACGATCGCGCCGAGAATCTCGAACGGCAATGTGAATGGCAAATAGTTGCTAAAAAAAGGCGCAAGAATAAGCGAGACCGCGGCGGCGCCAATGAAAAGTTTACGGACGTGGTCGCCGTAGTAGTGCGCAACGCGAGGGCCAAGCCGAAGCCGCGGTATGTATATCAAGTCGTCTCCGTCTTGACGGGAATCTTCATCCCTTCGGCGATCGTCGTCAGGCATGTGTCCAGAATACCACACGGACGGTACTTGTCATCGCTCGGCGTGTCTATGTGTAAGGGCTCTGTGTAAGGGCTCCCCTTACGCATTTCCTAAGGGCTCTGTGTAAGGGCTCCCCTTAC
>CAYJVW010000028.1:11871-15662 GCA_964373725.1 uncultured Candidatus Saccharibacteria bacterium
CATTTCCTTGTCAGCGCTCTGTCTATGTGTAAGGGCTCCCCTTACACATTTCGGAGATAGCAATTACTGCGTCCATGGTATCTCCCCGCGCGACCTTGCTGCGACGAATAGCGCCGCACATAACGCAACGATGGATGAGCACGTATTCTTCAGCGCCACCCTCAACTGACACTGGCTCCATCATGCCGCCGCATACGGCCGCTCTATCGCCCGGATTGATATCCACATGCTTGCTCCAGAGACATGCCGGACAGTGATTTGTATAGCCATCTCCGGTAACATTCGCGAGACACTTTTCGCATTGAAAGTCCTCTTTGGTTCTTATGAACGCCATCAGCGTCACTCTACCGCACCATGCGGAGCGATTGCAACGACGTTAATATTCCGGAAAGCATATCTCGAAGACGCAGAAGCATGGCTAAGAGAGGACTCGGGTCCTCTCTCGGCGCTGGCGCGACCGGTGTTCCGACATTGAATGTTTGGACAGGCTGTCCGATCACAATGACGGTGGTGGAGGCGGTTGTTGTCGCTTTTTTCCCGACAGAGACGATCGTAACTTTCTTATTTGACACTTCGGCGCGAACAGTAATACCCTTCGTACTCGTCCCGCTCGACGCGCCTCTGTCACTAGGTCTGCGGATCAAATCCAACAATCGATCAGCTATTGACGCGATAGGCTCTGGTTGATTGGCCATAAATGACGAATCGAGCGGAAGAGAGCCCGGTGAAGGGGTGGAGCCCGGTGTACCCGCGGACTGCGGATTGAAATATTGTGTCGGTTGCTGGACCGGCTGCGCCTGTTGCGAGGCAAAGGCCTGCGGATAGCCCGTTTTCGTTGGTTCGTTCGATTGATAGGCTTGCCCGACCGTCTGCGGGTATCCACTTGCTGTCGTATACGTGCTTGGAGGCGGGACATCCGTAGGCGCACTCACAATCGCCTTGTTCCATTTCTCACGATCCGCTTCGTCTACTGGTCCCGTTGTGCAATTATTCCCGTCAAGAAGCGCTACGGAGACATTTTTAATGATACCGCTATTTGGCCTGCTTGTGCCATGGCTCAAATATTGCATCGATTTCTCATTCAAATCGATTATTCTTCCAGCAGTTAGCGGGCCATTATCATTTATTTTCACGATAAGAGAGCGACCGCGCGGCTCTTGAACAATTGCACAGCATGTTTTGCCAGCCCCGTAACCGCATCTATATTTTCTTGCAAGGCCAAGCTGCAGTGCGGCTTCCCAGGCGTTCGGGTTGTATCTTCCACCGGTTGCCAGCGATTGGCCTCCCGTCTTGTATCCCGGATAGTTCGGGTTATAGGTCGATGCATCGCCTCTGAACACAACTTTTGGGGTTAGCGAGGACGGTGTGTCAGGAGGAATCGCAGCGTACGCAACCGAGGCACACAGCGTTATAAAAAGAATCCCGGCAAAGCGCATCATGGTACTCATTGTACCCCCAAATCGGAAGCGTCCTCGCAGTCCTGTTGAAATCTCTGGTACATCACTTTATCGAGACCGTCGTAGACGCCGTCGCTTCCTCTTTCGAGAGCGATAAGCATCGCAAGGTGAATATCACTGTGCCGGACATCCCCTTAGCCGTTGCAATCGTTTTTGTGCCTCCTCGCCCCTCTGCGATCTCTCTATCGCCTGCAGTACCTGACATAGTGAGCGTGCATGGAGGATCTGTGAGGACGCGTAGACTGGACCAACTGACAGACATGGATTGTCCTGCGGTAATTTCCTTTCTCTGCGCAATGATGGTCATCACGGGCTTCAGAATGCTTGACGAGAAATCCGAAGCGGCATACGGCGCGCGTCCGCTGATGACGTCGGATATCAGAGGCATGCCGTCTTGCGACGAGGAAGTTTGTTGCGGAGCATTCGGCTGCCCTGAACGTGGCGTGGTACTTGGCTTGTTCTGCTTTCCCATATTGAATGGTGAGGTGAGTTGCTTCCCAAAATTCTTCATCAAACCCTCCAACATGCTTCCGAGAGAGAACGGGCTTGCTGATGAGGATGAAGGTGGTTTACTGCTGCTGTGCGGCTGTTGTGAGTTTTCCTGATTGTATGGCTGACTAAAGCTTGTATTTTCCGGCCACCCATAATTTATACAGCCAGGCCCGTATTTTCCTGGCAGCACATATATAGGATTTGTACTTACAAGACAATCCCACCTTCTAGTCGGATCATTCGACGGCGCGGGCGGACCGTCTTTTTCTTTATTCTTGCTGTCCGGCTCACCCGGAGTCATGGCCGTCACGTTTTCTGTCAGTTGAGTTCTCTCCTTTGCATTGAGACCCAATTCTCTTAATCTGTTATCTACTTCCACCGGATTCCCTCCTTTTGCTACAATGTCGCGTAACCTTGCATCATTCTCGACTTTTTTAACGATGTCAGGATCTTTGATTCCCGCATCACCGAGAGCTTTATTGATAACTTTTCCTGCCGATTCAGGAAATGGCACATCTTTAGTTGGACCAGGCGTTCCCGGTATCGGTTCCCCTGCCTTATAGGATGAAGCGAGAGATTGAACGGCACGAGTATCTTTTGTACTAGCGACAGATGTAATTGCTGCCCTAAGCGCATTTTTATCGCACTTGGAAACTTCATATTTGCCGCCAGTTAGACCGGCAAGCCGAACTGTTGGAATCTCAATGCAAGCTTTCGGAGGAACTTGCCCGGGATTACATCCATATTTTGCCCTATCAGCATCCGAATTGCATGTTCTAGTCTTACCTCTTTGCACGTGCGTGTCATATGAGTCATCGACGATCATAACGACACGTTCGTCTGAACACGCATCGATAGTATTTACCATTGCACTCATGTCCCGCGCCAGATCTTCAGATGGTCGAACGGGCGGCTCTTTCCCGCCGACCCAAGGATCACAATTGGCAACTTTACCCGCATTCGCGAATGACGTAAACAAGACAAAAAAACCTAGCGTAAGCAACGAGACACGAAACATATTGCCCCATTGTAGTCTCCTTTTTGGATACTATAACGAGTGTCTGTTGAAAAAGTCAGACAAGAATCGTAATGTGGTTGCTCGAACACTCCATCACGCCTTTTTGTATATGAAATTGATCTGAATCCCCTGTTGGCTTTCGGACGGTAATAGTTCCCGGCTTGAGAGTCGTAACGATCGGCTCATGTTTGGCAAGAAGCGTCATTTCCCCCGCCGATCCGGGAACGGTTACCGACACGGCCTCGCCGTCGAATTTCGCGCCTTCTATCGATGTGAGGATGAGATGAAATGTGGGCATAGGTCAAAATGCAGAAATCAGAGGTCAAAGTGATAAGTCAAAACTGATAATTTGTTACATTTTTTAAGATTTGTATTATCATTCTGATTTCTGAGATTTGATTTTTGATTTACGATTGAAGTACCTCTTCAATCGACCCCTTCATATAAAACGCCGCTTCGTCTAGCGAATCGTGTTTGCCTTCCAGAATTTCGCTGAAGCCGCGGACAGTGTCGGCAAGCGATACGTATTTTCCCGATTTTCCTGTAAATACCGCCGCAACATTGAATGGCTGTGAAAGATATCGTTGGATTTTTCGCGCGCGATAGACCAGTTTCTTGTCTTCCTCGGAAAGCTCTTCGATACCAAGAATCGCGATGATGTCTTGGAGGTCTTTGTAACGTTGCAAGACGCGCCGCGTTTCGTTCGCGACAAGGTAGTGCTCTTCCCCGACAATTTCCGGTGTAAGGGCGGTAGAACCAGAATCTAGTGGATCGATCGCAGGATAGATGCCGAGAGATGCAAGTTGTCGTGAAAGAACCACGGT
>CAYJVW010000029.1:0-15486 GCA_964373725.1 uncultured Candidatus Saccharibacteria bacterium
AAATTCCAAAAAGAAATCGGGTTTTCGCCGGGCGTGCGAATAAATGGCAAACGCTCGAACAGTATTTGGAAACAATCACTTGAGAAACGCGAGATTCTGCGGCGAGCGATCGCGTCGTACAAACCAATCGGGAGCAACGGCGTTCATCGCAACCCGAGAGCGCTTACTGGCGACGTAGAGTGAGAGAAGAGAACATGAGTACATGTTCTCTTCCGAGCCGAGGAATCAGAAACCGGAGCCGGTTTACAATGCAAGCCTGACCGTCACGCTATCCTCCACCGTCGTTGAGGTTACGGTGAGACACACAATGTTAAATGTGGTCGCTTGAGATAGAGGCACGGTGGAAGCGCCACCGGAGAGAGATTTTTGGTAAAAACTCGGCCCGGTTGCTTCGCAGGAGATCACGTCGCTTGAGGTCCAGAAAATATACGTTCGCGTACCGAGACGCACGTTCGGCGGTTCGGCCCAAATATCGACTTCGGGATATATCTTTGGCAGGGGGGGCGCTTTGACCTTTGGCGCGGTTTTCTTCGGCGGAGCAACCTTCTTAACCGGAGCGCCGGTCGAACTGGCCGCAGGCGTGCCTACCTGATATCCCGCGCGACGGCAAAGACCGTCAAAGAAAGAAGGCGGAATGACGCTCGCCAAGAAGCCCGTACTCCATGGCCTTGACGCACACATGCGTCCGACCAAACTTTGCGACGCCTGTGCATTGAATGCGCCACCGCCGTAGAAGCCCGCGACTTCCGTATTGCTCCCTGGATCGCGTGACCGGGCAAAGATAGTTGCACCCGAATCCCCGACGAAAATATCGCCCACCAAGCTGGATTGCAAAGTTTTCTGGTTCCCTTTCGATACAACGCCCTTGGTGTCATCTCCGCCATCTTCATCCGACGAGCCTCCCCCCTCCGACTCCGGAAGATTAATTAAATCATCGCCAATCCCAGTCTTCTCCTCATCTGTTATTTCATCGAAGTAATCCCCTGTGGATTCCTCATCGGAGCCGGTTTCTTCATCGCTTTTCCCCGAGTCTTTTCCAGAATCCTTCCCGGTGAGCTTAGAAGATACAGAGCCACCGAGCGCTTTGAGAAGCGCGTCTGCAATAGTCGATCCCCCACCGGAAAGCCCTCCTCCGATGCCGCTCGACTGGCCATCTCCATAATTGACGCTTCCATCAGGATTTTTACATGGGATGGGCGAGGTGGTGTTGGTCGCCTCGTTCTTCACACATGGCGGGTACTGACTAAAAGGATCTTGATTCTTTGGAGGCTCCTGTTTGTCTCCACCACCCCCTTTCTTGCCTTTCAGAGCGTCCATGAGCGCTTTGAGCGCCTCCATCAGTTTCGAGGGATCCATGGGGGATTTCCCTGCAGATGTTTTTGTCGCCTTGCAATCGAAAGGCGCGATGCAAATGCCGGTTGTCGGTCTCCCATTCTCAATTTCAAAACACGGTTTATTTATGACACCCGGTATTGTATTCTCAGGAGGATCGCAAAACGTCCCAAACTGACACATGCCTGGCTCGAAGCAAATCGCGTTGCCCTCCTGGGCCACTGTGAAGGAGGGCAACATCAATACCAGAATTAGCATCACAGAGGCCACGCAAATAATAACCTTTATCAAGTCCACGATCGCGCGTGAAGGATACATATGTATGAATCAGTTTATCACGACAGCGACAGCACAAATCGCTCCAGTGCATATTCGAGATCGAAACCGTGCCGTCGCGCCATGTGCGGAAGCTCTGCGAGTTTTGAAACGAGTGTGGCCCCTCGACGTTGCTCGGGGCTGTCCGCTTTCGCGGACAGCAGCGCCGACTTTGCCGCCCAAAATAAAATACCGTGAATCATCTCCGGCGGTGAACCTTTTGCTATTTCCCGCAAATAGCCGATCCAGAGCGCCTTCTTATCGCGGCGCTTCAGTGCATTCGCAAGCGCAAATATTGTTTTGTCTTCAGCTTTTTTTGCAGAATCAAACCGCTCTGTCTTTTCCGCATATTTTTCTATCTTTTTTCTCGTCGCAGCATCGACTTTTTCTTGAAGAAGAAAAAAATGATCAGAAGCACCGGCAATGAATTCAAGCTCTGCAAAAAACGCATCTTTCATTTCCTCGTTATCAAGTATTCCTTCAAGCGCGACGACTTGAGAGCCGCCAAACATTCCTCCGCCCTGCATCGCCGCCGCAAGATCGCTTACCAAATGCGAATCACTGATCCGAACAACAGTCGCCTTTTCTTTTTCAACAATTCTTTCAACCTCTTTCTGCATTGCCGCGCGAGCTTTGTCACGGTCCGTTCCACAATAGAAATACAACATGAGCTAGTGCGCGAGAACCTCGAGCAATCCTCGTACAATATCCCGGAGTTCCGCAGGCGTTACACTGCCGATGCGCTTCACGAGACGCTTTTTGGCGAGAGTGCGAATTTGAAAAGGAATCACCTCGGAATCTTTCTTCAAGCCATGCAAGCGACTCGCCTGCAATGTGACGCACGTGGGATATGACTTTAGTTTTGACGAAACGGGAACGATGATAACGATCGGAAATGTGTCGTTGAGCGAGTTGCCGGAGACAATAACGACCGGGCGTTTCCCGGCCTGTTCCGAACCTTTGACAGGATCGAGATCAGCGAACCAAATCTCGCCTTGTCGCATACACTTATGTACGTTCGATCAGTTTCGCATAATCACCCATACCCCATTCGGCCAATTCGACCATATATTCGATCATATCAGGATCGCGCGCGGCGCGCGCAAACCCCTCTTTCAGCGTCTCGCGCGCAATATCTCGCTTATAGAGCCGAATCGCTTCTTCCAGCATCGCGCGCCGAGTCCGCTTTTCCGCTTTTGCGCGACGATCGAGCCACGAGATAAGTTCTGGTGATATAGTGCTCGTAAAGGTAGCTGTTTTCATATACATATTGCTATACGTGTCATTATGCGCATGATAGCATGTCGCAGCCACGACACAATCGCTCCCTTACGATGAGGGAGCGCATGGCTCCATAATAATGTTGATATGCTGGTCCTTACTCCTATTTCTCAACTTTAGTACGTAGATATCCTCTGTATCTTCATCATTTCTTTCGACACCATAAGACATCGACCACTCGGGATCAGAGAGGAGGTGGCGCTCGATAGTGGGATTTTTGCGAGCCAAATCTATTTCCGGCGGGTCAATCGTTACCATCTTCCCATCCACCGTCTTTACACCGATATGTTTGCCGTCGACGCAGAGTTCAATCGTTTTTACGGCCTTTGCTTCGAAGCCCGCTTTTGCTGCGGGGATGGTCAACAGAAGCATAGTGCCTGCGATCACAATCTTCAAACCCTGCGCCATCTTGTTGTTAAAGGCTTCAAGTATCATATTCCAAGAGTATCACGATGGCATTCCGTTTCTATAACCTCTTCATTTCCGCCCAATTCTTACCAATCGAAACTTCGGCAACGATAGGGACTCCTCCGAGACCTTCTGCGGCGCTCGAGGATTCCATAATCCGCTTAATCTCAAGCGCAATAGTTTCCGCCCTTGTCTCTTCGAGTTCGTAGACGAGTTCGTCGTGCACTTGGAGCACGAGTCTTGCGGAATCTCGCCATCCGCGCTCTTCGATAAGGCGATCGATTTCAACCATCGCGAGCTTGATGATATCGGACTGCGTGCCTTGTATCGGCGCATTGACGGCCATTCGCTCGGCCTGCGCGCGCAGATTCGGCAAGTGCGATTTGAACCCGGGAAAATAACGGCGGCGGCCGAACAGCGTTTCTGTATATCCGAGACGAGCGGCAGATGCTTTTGTGCGCTCTAGATACCGTGCAAGATCGGGAAAGTTGGCAAAATAATCTGCAAGAAACTTCGACGCTTCTTCGCGAGTCACGTTTGCCCCGAGCGTCTGCCGGAGGGCGTTCACCCCCATGCCATAGATAATGCCGAAATTGATCACTTTGGCTCGCCGACGCATTTCATAATCGACGATCTCCGGCGGCACTCCGAACACCTGGGAGGCAACCGCTGTATGAATGTCGCCTTTGTTCTTGAACACATCAATCAGTTTTTTATCCCCCGAAAGACCTGCAGCAATACGCAACTCAATTTGAGAATAATCGAGTGATGCGAGAACGAAGCCTTTTTTTGCAACGAAAGCGTTTCTGATCCGCTTGCCGTAATCGCTTTTGATTGGAATGTTCTGCAAATTCGGCGACTCGCTTGCCATGCGGCCGGTTGACGCTCCGGCTTGCAAGAAACGCGCATGCAATCTTCCGTCTTTCCCAACCAGCGCCGGGATTTTCTCGACATACGTCGAGAGCAGTTTCTGAAGTTCGCGGAATGCGAGAATATCCTCGATGATGGGATGCTGATCCTTGAGTTTTACGAGCTCCTCTTCTCGCGTCGTACGCGCACCGCCCGCTGTCTTTTTTGATGACCCGATTATCTTCAATTCATCAAACAGCACAACGCCAAGTTGTTTGGGCGAGCTAATATTGAACTCGTGCCCAGCATGTCCGTAAATACGCGTCGCAATACGCGCAAGCTCACCGCTATATTCTTTGGAAAGACGCTTTAAATAGTTTGTATCGACGGCGATCCCATCGACATTCATTCGTTTTACGATGGGAATCAGTGGACGTTCGATGTGTTCATATACTTCTTGAAGTTTTCCCGTCTCGCGGAGTTTTTGAAAAATAATGTCCTTTGCCTTTTGAAAATCCCTCTCTCCCGTATAGCGCAGAATATCTTCAAGTGTCGGAGACGCCGTATCAGAGTCGAGAAGCCAGAGTGCTATTGATGTCTCCGCCTCCTCCTGCGAATCCACTGTCTCTGCAACCTCAATTTCCTCTTTTTCGACAATCTGCTCGCGTGCATGTTCCGCTACGTGCGCAGCTTTTTGTACGCGTTCCTTCAGCGATCGAAACTCCAGTTCGTCGCAGAGTGCCAAAACCGCATCCGCGTGCTCCGAGAGCCGCCATTCACTCTTTGGCAGCTTGTATGTAACCGGCGCATCGTAGCGAACCGTAGCCAATTCCTTCGAGAAACGCGCGTTTTTCTCGCCCGCGATCAAGAGCTGCAAAACGCGAGGCTTTATGCCTTGCTTCTTGAATTCATCCGGATCTTTATGCACGACCTCATAGATGTCCTCGATTGTGCCGAACTTCGTAATAAGCTCGGTTGCAGTTTTCTCGCCGATGCCGGCAATGCCTTTGATATTGTCGGACGGGTCTCCTCGAAGACCTTTGTAATCGGGAATCATGTCGGGTCCGAAACCGTAGCGCTCACGCACACGATCTTCGTCGTAAAGGATCGTCTCCGAAATCCCTTGTTTAAGGGTATAGACCTGCACGCGCTTGCCTTGAACTAATTGAAGGGTGTCCATGTCGCCCGTTACAATCACTATTTCCACGCCGTTCTCCGCAGTAAGCTGCCGGACGATCGTCGCCAAGACATCATCCGCCTCAAACCCGGACGCCTCATAGAGAGGAATGCCAAACGACTCAAATACGTTCGGCGCACGAATAAGCTGTGCGACGAGCGCTTTGTCTGCTTCCATGCGCGTCGCTTTGTATGCTTCGTACACTGTATGGCGATAAGTGCCGCCCGGAAGGTCCCGAGCCGCCGCGACATACTGCGGCTTCAGATCCGCTGTCATTTTAAGGAGCATCGAAACAAGTCCGTACAGCGCGCCGGTCGGCTCTCCCTTGGAAGACGCAAAGTCAGGAATCGCGTGGTAGGCGCGATGGATGATCGCGTGAGAGTCGAGGAGAATGATCCGTTTTTGTTTTGCTTTTTCACTCATTCTACGATTGTAACATCACGAGCATTTTCTTGTTCCTTCTCAACGCTAGAAGCAAAAGACTAGAAGCTGTATGCTGTTGAAATGGTTCAATTCACCGACGATAAAAAACAATCCGAGCGGCTGGAAGAGCTGCACCGCAAAGAAGAAGAGCAATTGGCAGAGATGCTCGCGGCGAAATACGGCGTCGAGTATGTCGACCTCACGAACAAATCAATCGATACGGATTCGCTGAAGCTCATTACCGAAAAAGAGGCGCGCGCAGCGGAGATTGCTGCATTTCGAAAGATCAATAAAAGACTCTTCGTCGCGATGCGCGCACCGGAGCGTCAGGATTCGCTGCAAGCCGTACAAAATCTCGAGCGTCTCGGATATGAAACTCGCCGCTTCATCGTCTCGCGCGCGTCGCTCGACCATGCGTGGGATCGCTACCACGACCTCTCATACGCGACGGAAACCGAAGCAGGTGTCCTCACACTCTCGAACGAGACGATCGAGCGCATGCTCGCCACGCTAAAAAAACTCGACGACGTACGAGTCGAGATAAAGGGACACATGGGAAGCAAAGATGTTCACCGCATCTCGCGCGTCCTCGAAGTGATCATGGCGGGCGCGCTTTCGTTAGGCGCATCCGACGTGCACCTAGAGCCCGAAGATGATGGCGTACGTATGCGCTACCGCCTCGACGGCGTATTGATCGAAGTTACCATGTTCGACGCTGCAACGTACGCGCTCATCTCTGCGCGAATAAAACTTCTCTCTGGACTGAAACTGAACATTAAAAACGCGGCGCAAGACGGGCGGTTCTCGATTGTGGTGAATGAAAAAGAGATCGAGATCCGTACTTCGGTCTTGCCTGGCGCCTATGCGGAAACAATCGTGATGCGTCTCTTGGATCCTTCGACAATCGCGCTCCCGATGGAAAAACTCGGCTTCGACAAATACCTCATGGAGATATTCGACCGCGAGATAGCGAAACCAAACGGCTTGATACTGAACACGGGCCCGACGGGAAGCGGAAAAACAACAACGCTCTACGCATTCCTCCGCAAAGTGCACAACCCGGGAATAAAAATCGTTACGATCGAAGACCCGATCGAGTACCATCTGTCGGGTATCGTGCAAACACAGGTCTCGCGAGATTACACATTCGCTTCGGGCCTGCGTTCGACGCTCCGCCAAGACCCGGACGTCATCATGGTGGGCGAGATTCGAGACGCCGAGGTCGCCTCGACCGCCGTGCATGCATCCTTGACCGGCCATCTCGTATTCTCAACGCTCCACACAAATGACGCCGCAGGTACTTTCCCGCGGCTCATTGATATGGGCGTGAACGCGGATATTTTGGGCGCCTCTGTCACCGTTTCAATGGCACAGCGCTTGGTACGCCGGCTGTGCGAACAGTGCCGAGAATCGCATGTGCTGGACGGCGATGCAAAAGCGACAATGGATCGACTCCTCAAAAATATTCCGCACCCGGAAGGCGTGCCGGAGAATCGCGAAACCATGTGGGTCCCGAAAGGTTGCGACAAGTGCGGAGGTCTGGGATACAAAGGCCGTATCGCCGTCGTCGAAGTGATCCTTATGGACAGAGAGATGGAACAGGCGGTGCGAAAATCTTCAAGCGAGCGCGATCTGTGGGCCGCGTCTGCGCACCAACAGATCAGACGCATGGCGCAAGACGGCGCCGTGAAAGTGCTGCAGGGCGTTACGTCGTTTGAAGAACTCTCGCGAATGGTTGATCTGAATGACGATACGTTGTCGCTGAACGTTGTGACGTAATTTCTTTACTACAAAGGGTTACCCTTTGTGTGCAGTTGTGGAATCGATGATCAATGCTAAGGTTGGAAGACACTCGTTGAAAACGCGAAAGCGCGAATTTCGCAGCGATGCTTTCGAAATGCATCAAAAGTGGAACGAAACCTAAGGAGAGGGGTAGCGCTCCCAGCCGTAAAGGTTGAGAACCACCGCCATCCTCGGCAAAATTCCTATATCGCTGCGAAATTCGCGCCTCCGGCGAACATAATTGAAACTGGCGAGACTGTATCACGAAATAAAATTTTGTCAATGTGTGCTGTGGCGCTATAGAATACGTGCGGACGCGACAATGTCCGTTCCCGCATGACAAAAAAAGAACAAGATCCAACAGAAAGAAGCGCCAAAACGCTGGATCACGCGCTGCGCCCGGCAGAATGGAAAGAATACGTGGGGCAGGCAACGATAAAAGAGAACTTGCGCATCCTTCTCACTGCCGCAAAAGGCCGCAAACAGCAACCGGAACACGTATTATTGTACGGACCCCCCGGTTTAGGAAAAACGACGCTCGCTCATTTAATGAGCCGCGAGATCGGCGCATCGCTTCGCGCGACATCGGGCCCCGCAATTGAACGTGTCGGCGACCTCGCATCGATTTTGACTAATCTCTCGCCGGGCGACGTGTTGTTCATCGACGAAGTGCATCGTCTGAACCGCACTATAGAAGAAGTTCTCTACCCTGCCATGGAAGCCGGAGTACTCGACATCGTCATCGGCAAAGGCCCATCTGCGCGCACCGTGCAATTGGAACTGCCGGCGTTCACGCTTATCGCCGCG
This sequence comes from uncultured Candidatus Saccharibacteria bacterium, assembly GCA_964373725.1. Classification (GTDB taxonomy): domain Bacteria; phylum Patescibacteriota; class Minisyncoccia; order Phycocordibacterales; family UBA2100; genus UBA10103. Next base: position 8,375 of record CAYJVW010000029.1, read on the forward strand.
ACGACGCGCATTTCAATGCTCTCCGCGCCGCTTCGCTCCCGATTTTCCGGCGGAACATTCAGACTCACGTACTACACTGAAGATGAAATCGCGGAAGTGCTGAAGCGCTCGACAAAAATCCTCGGCATACATGCCGATAACGAGTCGATCCGAGAAATCGCGCGGCGAAGCCGCGCAACACCGCGCACGGCGAATTATTTGCTGAAACGCGCGCGCGATTTTGCGGAGGTTTCGGGCGAGCCGCTGAATGTAAAGACGGTAAAAAAAGCTCTCGCGCTTTTGGAAATTGACGAGATTGGTTTGAATCAAACCGATCGGGATCTCTTAACAGTGCTGATTGAAAAATTCAACGGAGGCCCCGTCGGCTTAAAAACACTCTCCGCTGCGCTCTCGGAAGAAGAAGCGACGCTGGAGGAAGTTCACGAGCCCTACCTCATGCAACTTGGCCTCCTGGAGCGCACTCCCCGCGGCCGCGTCGTCACCGACAAGGGCCATCAGCATCTGGGCTTCGACACTCCAAAGAAACCGTCGCTTGGAATTTAACCTCCTGCTTGCCATTTTGAAATTACATCCGATGGATGGATAAGCTGAATTATATTCAACGTAAGGCTGTCGCGAATGAAATAAAGCATGAGGGATTCGATCGCGATTAGCGCGATCACCGATGTCCAAGCTGGAATACGCCACGCGAGCACGAAACCAACGACCATTGCAATCGTGTCGAAGCACGAATTAATGACGCTGTCACCGATGTATCCCTGCGCGAGCGCCTGCTCGCGATAGCGGTTTATTATGAAATCCGTGTTTTCGAATAGTTCCCATCCAACTTCGATCCCTACTGCGAGAGTGAGGCGCATTCCCACCGACATCCGTGGAAATAATAACCAGAGACCCGCATAAAACAGAAATCCGTGGAGGACGTGAGAGAAGGTATACCAGTCAGAAATTTGCTGTGAATTCTCGGAACTTACCACAACGCCGTGTCACAATTTCACCATCCCGCTCGCGCTTATAAGCGGCTGGCCCATGAGGTAGAGCGCAACGGCTTGTAATCCGATGATAAGAACTCCGATCAATATCCAGACACGATCCGGTTGCGTGGTCGCAGGCATGCTTCTAGTATAGTGCACGTATGGGAGGACATAACAAATGGTCGCAGATAAAAAGGCAGAAGGGCGCGAACGACGCTGCTAAAAGCAAGATCTGGGCGAAACTGTCGCGGCGCATCACGGTAGAGAGCAAAAAAGCGAACGGTGATGCAAATGCTGCGAATGTGCGAGCTGTTGTCGAAATAGCAAAGAAAGAAAATATGCCGAAAGATGCCATCGAACGGGCACTCGCCAAAGGCACGTCAGCAGATGCAGGAGAACTTGAATCTATAACCTACGAAGCCTACGGCCCGGGAGGCGCCGCTATCATCATTGACGTGCTCACAGACAATCGCAACCGGACCTCGCAGGAGATAAAACACCTCTTGAGCGAACTCGGTCTCGCACTTGCAGCACCAGGAAGCGCTGCGTGGGCGTTCACAAAAACAGCCGATGGCTACGAACCACAGACAAGCGTGCCTCTTTCGGAAGAAGACAACCAAAAACTCATTCAGATACTCGAAAAAATCGACGCACATGATGACGTAGAGAATATCTTCACAAATGCTGCATAATGTAGGCAATGGTCCGCGAAAAACAGCCGGCACAAGAACATCAGAAAGCTCCTGATAAAACGTCGACTGAACAGTTGAGGAGTGTATTGGACGATCTCGAAAAGGTGGTCGTGCCGATCATCGCATTGGATAGCTCGGGCAAAGAACCGACCGAATCAGAAAAGAGAAGCAGAAACGCATTGGTGCAGAAAATTGCCGCACAGATAGGCAGTGTCTCCGTTGCGTTAACAGATCCCCTGCTTCAACCCGTCGCATTGCGCCTTGCGATTCGCATCGCGGCCATCCCCGAAACTGCGGAAGCGGCTCGCGACATGGTCGTCGACAATATCCCCGTGCTTGAGAAAAACTTGCTTCCGCGTGCACCACAATTCCTCAACACGTTCACCGCTCTCTTGAACTCCTGTGTGCTTGGCGACTCTGTCGTGCGGGAACCAAAAGACGTCGAGGCAGCCGTAGAGGCCATGTCGAAAGTCCAGGAGGCGTTCGCTCGACACAAAGACTCGATACGCGACAATTTATGCGACATGGATATGAGCAATGGCCAACTCGAGTATGTCCTTCTGCCGATACAGAACCTCTTTTATTACAAACTCTTGCCCGACGATGCACTCGACGATATCGCCACGTCCATAATCTACGGCGCAACTCCCGAACAGTCGAAGCCTCTCAAAGAGTTCCTAACCAGATCGTTTAGGGACGGCATGTCGCGCGTGATGCTGCGGGCCTTGCGACAGACCAAGCTGCCATTTCGGGCATGTACGGAAGTACTTGACCAATGTTCTCGAAAATCGAAGCATATGTTTGGGCCGAAAGTGGGCCTGCATCACTCGGTGAGCGATGGCATCTATATTGATTTGATTCTGCGAGAACTTGCGACGCTCAAGACGCTCGGAGGCGATGCGGCATCCGAATTGAATCGTCTCTATGGCATACGAATGTTCAATCGATACGGAGAAGAATTCCTCAAAGAACAGTATCGTCTCCGCGACGACGCAGGCAAGCCCTTCATCATTGTCCTTACTGCCCTCGACGACTGGAACAATGCATACGGAGATAAAGACGGTCGGGCGGTGCTCGCAGAGGCAACGCAACGTCTCGACAAGATGGGCTATCGAGTCATTGCAATAGAGGCCAGGAACCTGCTGGAGATGGTGGCTATTATTAATGGGATAGATGAAGCACATGGTGATAAATTTAAATCCGAAGCCTTATGGGTACGGGCACACGGCCACCGCAAAGGTTTCTCACTTGGCCCGGAAGACGGCGAAGACATTTCAATAGATAGTCTTGAATCTCTCAAGGCCTGGAAGGAAAAACGCCGGCCTTTTGCTCCCGCAGCAACGCTCATCCTCGACGGCTGTATGTTGGGTAAAGCTGGCGCATTTGGAGAGAGATCTACTTCCCTTTTTAATACGGTCATCGGCCTGCCGACGGAAGGTTCCATAGTTCAGATAGAGCCCTGGGAAAAGAATGGGAGCCTCGAATTCAAGGCAGACTATTACGCACATACAAAGGATGGGGAGAAGGTTGTGCTGGGCACTATCTACAAAGCGCCGAGAAAGAAATAGCGATATCATTCGAATTGACAGGTGCTCCACTTTTGATACACTTTTTTCATGGCCACAACAAAACCGCGTTTGCATATTTCGCTCTCAAAACCCGAGGAGCAATTTCTGATGATCCTCGCGAAACGCGACGAAGTACCGCGCGCAACGAAAGCCTCACAACTGGTGCGGCAAGCGATGGAAATTGAGGAGGATTTTGCGCTGTCCAAACTTGCCGCCGAACGGGACGTACCCGGCGTGAAGTGGATGTCATCTGAAGTGTTTTGGAAAGCTGCGTTCAAGAAGGTAAAAAAATAGACATGTCGTATACGGTTGTTTTTGCCCCGATAGTGCTTGAAAAAGACATTCCCGCTCTCGATCGAGAAATATCCGAACGAGCTCAAGAGGCGATTGGAACAAAACTCAAAATACGACCTGAAATATTCGGGAAGCCCCTCAGGCACTCTCTCCGAAACCACAAGGCGCTGCGTATTGGTGATTTTCGGGTCGTATACCGAATCGATGCGAAAGTGGTACGCATTATCGCGATCGTTCATAGGCGCGACGTCTATCCTATTGCCGAGAAGCGAGTACGATAGTACATATGCGCGTGCTTGCAATTGACCCCGGATACGGCCGCTGCGGGGTGGCGGTTGTTGAGAAAAATGATGGAAAAGAAAAGTTGATCTATTCCGACTGCGTTGAGACGTCTGCGAAAGCGGCTTTTGACGAGCGTCTTTCTTTTATCGCGAGCGAAGCGAAACGGCTGATACAAAAATTCAAGCCAGATGCGCTTGCGATGGAGCGGCTCTTCTTCACGTCGAATCAAAAAACGGCAATGCATGTCGCGGAGGTGCGCGGCGCGATTTTGCACACTGCCGTCTCCGCCGGTATCCCGACGTTTGAATATACTCCCGGGCAAGTGAAATCGGCGACGACCGGATGGGGAAGGGCCGAGAAGAAAGGAGTCGCAACGATGCTTCATGCGCTCATCACGATAGAGAAAAAGATCATGCATGACGACGAGTACGACGCAATCGCGGTAGGTATTACGCATTTGGCACACGCGCGGTAACGCGCTACCATGCGCGTAACTTCGGGCGCGCTTCGCCGTCTCACGTTTACAGCATGCCCGCACACTAAATTTGTCGTTGTCTCTTATGAACACTACCCCGTACACCCACAATAGAAACAGCACTATACTGACATCCCAGAGGTCGCTGGATTTGTCACGACAGAAATTACGACAAAATTAGTGTACGGGCATGCCTCCGCGCCCATTTAGAGTAGTACCCCCTCGCCCTAGGTCGCGAAGGTTGCGCCGAGGGATTCGCACGTCCATAAAAATAATCAGTTTCTTGTCTGTTGGAGCCCTCGGCGTGTTCGTTGCCTGGGCACTTGTCGTTTCGATCCCCTCAGTTGATAGCTTTGAGAATCGGAAAGTCGCGGAATCGACAAAGATCTACGACCGCACCGGCAACGTACTCCTCTTTGACGTCCATGGCTCGATGCGGCGCACCGGTGTCCCCTTAAGCGAGATATCTCTCTATATACAAAATGCTACGATCGCTATAGAGGACGATACGTTCTACCAACATAGGGGAGTGCGTCCTCTCTCACTCCTTCGCGCCGCGCTCGCGAACATCACGACCGGTTCGTTCAGCCAAGGCGGCTCGACTATAACGCAGCAGGTCGTGAAGAATACGCTTCTCACGCAAGACAAAACTATCATCAGAAAAATGAAAGAGTGGGTGCTCGCGATAAAACTCGAACGTGTCGCCACCAAAGAGCAAATTTTGGAAATCTACCTGAATGAAAATCCGTACGGCGGCACGATATACGGCATCGAGGAAGCCGCGCAGTATTTCTTTGCTAAGAATGCGAAAGACGTGACACTCGCGGAAGCCGCCTATCTTGCCGCGCTGCCGCGCGCTCCGACGCGCTATTCGCCCTATGGAAATCACCGCGACGAGTTGGAGGCGCGAAAAACGCTCATACTTTCGCGCATGGATGAACTCGGGTTCATCAAGGACGAAGAGCGAGAGGCGGCCATGAGCGAGACCGTTACGTGGAGCGACGAAGCCGAGGCAGGTATCAAGGCGCCTCATTTCGTGTTTTACGTCCGAGAGTATCTAGAGGAAAAATACGGCGCTGATGTCGTATCGAACAGCGGGCTGCGCGTCATCACAACGCTCGACTACGATCTGCAGAAAAAAGCCGAAGAGATAATCCAAAAAGGCGCGCTCTCGAACGAAGAGAAGTTCAATGCGGAAAACGCAGGCCTCGTCGCGATCGATCCTAAAACGGGACAGATCCTCGCGATGGTAGGCTCGCGCGGCTACTTCGACGACGCGATCGACGGGAAGGTGAACATCACGCTCGCGAAACGCCAGCCGGGCTCTGCGTTCAAGCCGTTCGTGTACGCCGCCGCATTCGAGAAAGGCTACACGCCAGATACTATTCTGTTCGACTTGAAAACCCAATTCACGGGCTATTGCAGACCGGACGATCTTGAGACGCACGACAATTGCTATTCACCGGGCAACTATGACAACAAATTTAGAGGTCCGATGACGCTGCGCGACGCTCTTGCGCAATCAATTAACATCGTCGCGGTAAAAACGCTGTACTTGGTAGGACTCGATAGCGCCTTGGACATGGCAAAACGGATGGGGCTCACGACGCTCGGCGACAAGAGCCGTTACGGACTCACACTGGTCCTCGGCGGCGGAGAAGTAACGCTCCTTGAAATGACCGGCGCATACGCGGGCTATGCGAACGACGGGATTCTCAATCCGCCGACAGGAATATTGGAAGTGCAAGAGGGAGAAGAGATCATGGAGAAATACGAGGACAAGAGCAGCCGCGCCGCCCCATCACAGATCGCGCGAACGCTGAATGACATCTTGTCCGACAACGTCGCGCGGGCGCCCGCATTCGGCTCCGATTCCGCACTCTATATTCCCGGCTACGATGTCGGAGCCAAAACCGGTACGACCAACGACTACCGCGACGCGTGGATCATCGGCTACACGCCAGGAATTGCTGCAGGCGCATGGGCGGGAAATAACGATAACTCTCCGATGGAGAAACGTGTTGCCGGCTTCATCATTGCCCCTCTGTGGAGAGAATTTATGGAATACGCGCTCACGAAATATCCCGCAGAATCGTTTCCGCCGCCCTCTCCGGAATCGGATCTTGATTCTCTCCCGCCAGTCCTCCGAGGTAATTGGAATAGCGATCCAACCCAGGGCGCGCACGAGATCCTCTATTGGATCAACAAAGACAACCCGCGATCCGGCGGTGCCACGGGAGCGTCCGACCCGCAATTCGCGCTGTGGGAATATCCGGTCGCTCTGTGGGCAAATCAAGCGACAAGCACCACGCCGGAGAGGACGGATGATTTCTTGATCGCGTCCCCAGAGAGCGGACAATCATATCCATCGGGAAAAAAGGTACGGGTATCCGTTGAATATGTATCGTCGCTCGCCCCTACAAAGGTCGCCTATTATCTAAACGGTGTCTCTGTCGGCTCTGTGTCACAAGCACCGTTCGAGCTTGAGTTCGATCCGGGATCACCCGGCACAGCGCTCCTCCGCGCCGTTCTAGAATCACCGTTTGGTATCAGAGAGGATTCTGTAACGTTTAGCGTGGAATGAAATTAAATTGAGGGTCACATAGCGCTATGTGACCCTCACCACCACTCCGCTACGCTTCGAGTACTTCCATTTTCTAATCGGGATTACCCTCAAGAAAATTAGGTCGCACACGGGCACTTCCATTTTAATAACGCGGAGTACCGCGAATTAAAATTGGTCGCACAGAGGTTCATAGCGTTCATGTTTTTTCGTGCCGGAAAGCTTGAGCCGCCCCGTTTTGACGAGCTCCTTCAAGTATCGGGTCGC
>CAYJVW010000030.1:0-7061 GCA_964373725.1 uncultured Candidatus Saccharibacteria bacterium
TCACAGAGTCAAATCCGCAGTAATAGCCGATTTGTTTTGGACTGTCGAGGGCGAATAAAAGATTCGGAACTGTAAACGCAGCAAGCACAAGCTCCACGGCCAGGCTTCCGAGCCCCAACTTCATTCGGATAGTATAAGCTCGAAAACTGTAACAAGGTTGCAAGAATCATTGTTACTGTGCATTACGCACTTCGACCTTTCATAACAAAAAAAGTTTCTGTACCTCTTCTGAAACTGAGATGTATCACAATCTATACCATGGTCTAGCTGGTGATACATGCGCTTAAACCTTGAAATGCTTACGGTATTTTGAAGCGTCCCCTATTGAATCTGCAATAACGAGACGAAGTTCTTCCGAAGACAGATCAAACAAATCCATCAATAACGCTACCTGTTCGGTGCAATCATACGGATATACCCAGACGCTCTTTTGAAGCATCACTGCCCCGAGACGTCGAACGAGCCCCCTTAAGGCATTGCGTTTCCTTCGCTCGTCCGCTGGTATATCAAAGAGGATGAGTCTCCATTTCTTATCCCATACGGGCGGACGCTTCACAGGAACAAGCAATTTCCGCGCGTGATGAAACTTAGCTCGCCTCTGACCTGCGGAGGTAAGTTGCAGCCGGACATTCTTCCCAATCGTGGAGACTTTGACATACTTATTTCTCTTAAGGTACTGAAAAGCTGACTCTACTTTTCTACGTCGCGCGCGATCCTTTGCCTGAATGTAATACCCAACTCCCGCGAGTGCCGCAAACACTACTGGCCCCGCGGAGAGAACGGCCATCATGCCACCAGTTGCAAGAAGCAATTCCAACATCCCGCGCGGTGTGTCGTCAAAGAGATATCCCTTGTGCGGATGTGTACTCTTCTGAACCATGGTATAGATAATGATGCATCTTGCTGCGCAAGAATAGAGCAGGGACTCACAAATGTGTGGACAAAAGCATACTAAAATGTGTGGACAAAAGCATACTAAACCGCGAGGCAATTTTCAGAGAGCCGCGAGTGTGCTCAATTCTATCCCAATTCCACGAGCTCCGGCATACCTTTGCGGAGTTTTGCGCAAATGTACACGACACTTACGTGGCGTGCATGGACGTGTCTACATTCCAAGTGCTGCTCTTGTCTTAGGACCAAAATACCCAGCAGCAGGCGTGATGCCTTTTGCTTTCTGGAACTTGATCAAGGCCGCGCGCGTGGCAGAGCCGAAGCGGGTCGTTTCGTTCCCTGAAGAACCAGCGCCAGATGCGGCGATCGGATAGCCATTCGCATTCAGCCACACTTGGAGCGCTTTTACATCCGCACCCGTCGAGCCGACCTCGAGATTGCGCGTGAACGTCGTGCTGGAAGGAGTCGAACCGCCTGCGAGCGCGTTCACTGTCGCCTCAAGCGCAGGAGACACATTTCCACCGAGCGCTTTCAGTTGTGCGATCAGTGCTTTCAACTGCAAGACAAGCGCGTTGACCGCTGGAGATTGCGCAGCAGGCGTCGAGGGTGTAGTCGCAGGCGTCGTCGGAAGCGTTGTCGCCACCTTTGGAGTGCTTGTGGCAGCCGTAGTCGTCGCAGTCGTAGTGGTCGTCGTCGTAACCGCACCACCTCCGCCTCCGCCACCACTGCCCCCACCTCCAGATGACACGGCAACTGCCGTCGATGCTGAACCTGAACACGTGCTGCTTGTTGGCGTTACCGTAATCGCGACTGTCGAGCCGCTTGTATTCGAGAGTTTGAGGCGCGATTCGGAAGAACTACACACGTCCGTTACCGTGTACGCAGTAGGGCTCACGCCCATTACCTTCGCGCTTGACGAGCGAATTTCTATGGACGAACCGTTTCCTAAGGTCACTACAAAGTCGCTTGCATTTACCACAAGCGACTGTATCACCGCATTGGAACTATAGACGCTGATGGAGATACCGTTGACGCTGAGCGTCGTCGTATCCGCCGTTATAGTGACATCGTTGGCCGCGGCAAACGCGAGGCTAGGCAGTGCGAGAAGGAAGAGCGTACCTATGAGAATTTTTTTCATGAGCTCGCCATGGTGAAGCTGATAATGCTCGCCACCATTAGCGAAGCGCCCAGAAGTTGACTGCAGTACCCGAGAGGGTGCCGTCTGCAACGCCAAGACCGGTGTTTGCTATTCGTAATTGAATTGTACTTACCCCAGTCGTCGAAGCGGCCGTAATGACGTACATAGCCTCAAACGAGCTCGTCGCTTGAACGAACACGCGATCCCCCGCAACGAGCGCTCCCGCAGGAGTCGTCGTGCATTCCGTAAATCCAGCTGTTGAGGATGCGGCAAGCGTTACATCGGTAAACGAACAGTACCCGAAGACCATGCCGTTCATCGTGGGCGCCGCCGGCTCGTCGCCGACTTTGAGCGCCGAGGTACTTGCCGTGCCAGCCACGACAACACTTCCCGCTGCAGTGACCGTACCGGTGAGTGTGCTTGCGCCGACGACAGTCAGTGTTCCTGCCGTTGCAAAGTTGCCGCTGGCTGCAGTGGTCGTCGCAAAGCCGTTCACCATAAAGTTGCCTGTTGTCGAAACGATGGTACTTGACGAGTTTGTTAATGTTGAAAGACCTGTGACGTTAAGCGTACCGTCCGTACTTATGTTCGTACTGATGGTCGTCGCTGCCTGCACAAAACCGACAACGAGAAGCACCCCGAGCACCACCGCGATCGTCATCGTGAGCCACCCACCGTCTTTAATAAACGAAAAACTTTTCATAGACATGAAAAAACTATGTATAATTAGTAAATAATTCGATCCTATTAATTAATTACGCACGCGAAGCGCACGCAGCAAATACCCGGTCATTGTAGACCCGCGTCAGCCTCGTCCAGACATATTCTCTGTGCATCTGTGGATAACCCGCACACTAACTTGTGTCTCATTGCATCTGTGTTTTCGTCATCTCGCTGCCTATGTCTACGCTTGACTCGAAACATACATTTTATTGGCTGACGCTTCATGGCAATAAAACACAAGACACAAGTTAGTGTGCGGGATAAGTCGATAGTACGCTATCTCCCTTCAAGCGCCGCGAGAAACGCGGGGTCGGCTTCCACGGTGCCCGGCGCATCGATGCGAAGCTGTGCAACAATTTGGAGCGCGGCTTCAGGGTCCCCCGCCAGAAATTCGGCTTTTGCCAGATCGTACACGACCGGATAGTCGGCCGGGTTCACCTCGACAAGATCAAGGAGGAAGCGCCGGGCATTTTCCCAATCCTCGACCGTTATGTAGTACCTCGCCGCGCGGCGCGCCACAGGCCCATCTTTCACATACAAAGGCAGCGCCTCATCGGCCCACTTCTTTGCCTCGGCAGGATCGCCAACCACAAGATAGAGCGTCGCAATAATGTACCGCGGCTCTGCAGACTTTGGCACAACAGCTGCATAGTCTTTCAGCGTTTGTATACCCTGTAGATAGAGCTGGCTCTGCTCTTTTCCCGGAGACATCTTGTCCGCTTTTCTAATATCGACGTTCGCCAAGAGGTACCATGGCTGCAAACGTTTCGGCGAAAGCTCGATCGCGAGATTTAGCACGCGGCGAAGCTCCTCGTCATTCACCGCAATTTCGGGCGGCGCCGAATCAAGAACATGTGCAAGGTACGTTGCAGTGCGCGCATCGTATGGATATCTATCAAAATTATTCCCAAGCGTGTTAACGGCAAAACGATATGCCGTAACACGTTCTTCCCCCTTCAACATTTCTACCTGCCTGTCGGTATACATTTGATATGTCTGATAACCGACTTCCAAATCCGCGTACGTTCCAAGAGACAGACCTTTTTCCATGGAAACAACGGCGCGATGTACGTCTACGATGTGATACAGATACCCTTCTGCGAGGAGAAGATTCGCTCGAAGCGGTTGAATCGTAACGGGAAAAATAAGCACAAGAATCGCAAACGCGACTCCCACAGGCACGAGAGGTGACACCTTCGGAAGACGAGCCAAAGTTGTTGTACCTCCCTCCGCAAGAAGCCCGGCAAACAAGATCAAGAAAAGCCAAAACGTTGACGCGGTATCGAAGACGAAGAAATTTTGTATCGCATAGACGATCGCGAGCAACGCCAAGAGCCCCGCCTTCTCGCCCTGAGCCTGTCGAATGGGCGCCGAAGCTATGGCGGGCAAGCCCATCTTCTCTTCGCCTACTCGGAATTTCTGAAAGGCAGTATAGAAAAATGCGGCGATAAGAGACAGATAGAGCAACAATCCACCCACGCCGTATTGCACAAGATAATCGAGGAACGAATTGTGAGCGCGATCGAACCACTGCTCGCCGATTGCGGTCGGGTCATAGAAATGATTGAACGGCACAGCCACCTGTTCGGCGCCGTATCCCGTAAGTGGGCGACTCATAACGTCTTGCAACATATTCCGCCAGATAAAGAGACGACTCTCAACAGTCGCATCGCGAAGTGAAATAGATGCGACGCGCTTCACCGATTCAATACCGGAGTGCGAAAGCTGCTCGCGAAATAAAAAGAACAGCGCGGCGAGAACGATTCCCGCCACAAACAGGACGCGCGCGTAGGTACGAATAGAACCGCCTTTTTTCCATGCGAAATAAACAATCGCGATAAAAGCGACGAGAGCGAGCGCAAGAAGCGTGCCGCGCGTCGCCGCAACAAAAATGACAATCAATTGCAGAGCGAGAGACGCATACAGCGCGTTTCGCCTCCCGCTGTGGCGCGCCGTCTCTCTATATTCGAGCAAAAGCCCTAGCGTCAGAAAAACCGTAAGCCCGAGATAGCTTGCAAGGTACGCAGCGTTTCCGAATGTTCCGCCAAAACGACCGCGGGGCTCGGTGATAAACGGCAAATCGACGCCAAGTATTGCTTGGACCCACTGAAGAAGCGCATAGAGCGCAACGAGTGACGCGACCCACACGACGACAACAGTAATTCGCCGAAACAGTCGTTCGTCTGCGTAGAGAAGTGTGCCGTAGAAAAATAGAACGAGTGCGGTCAGCGTCAAGAGTCCGTCGCCGCGGTCAAAGATAGACCAAAAGCTGTGATAAAAATCAACGCCAAAGAGAGAGGTAACGTACGCAACGAGGAGAAGTGCGCCGGGAATCCATGCGCGTTTCCGTAGTCTCGACCAATAGAGAGGCCTATTCGATAACACAAGATACGCAAAAAGAGCGGCAAGACAAATAGCGAGCGTTCGCAGCAAAAGCGTCTTTGGCGCGACATACGGATACAAAAGCCCGCCTACATAGATAAGCGGAATGACAGCAGGCAGCGTGAGAAGCCATGTTGCTGCCCGCTCTACTCCTTTCGACATATTTTTGCTATGAGTTCTACTGCTTTTCCTGCAGATCGCGAATCTCTGCGTCGATACTTGCCTGCATGTCAGTCGGAACAACGTCACGAATCTGTTCGAGATACTGGATGGCATCCACGGGACGGTTCTGCTCTATAAGCCAACTCGCTTTGAGTTGGAATGTCGGCGCGGGATTCTTAAATTGCTTTTCAGCAGCCGCAAACGCCTCCTCGATAGCACCCGTATCCTCCCTAAAATGCTTCATCAGAAATTCCAGGTTTGCCAGATGGTAAATCTCGATGTTCGGCTGCGCCCGGACCGCACGTTCATACGCACTGCGCGCCGTATTCAAGGCGCCGAGACGCTCCATAAGGGAACCCATATTGTGCCACGCGAGACCCGTTTTCTCGGAATCGATTTCAAGGGCCTTTCCGAGATATTCGTATGCCAATTTCCCGTCCCCAAGAAGCGAATACTGATTCGCAATCGAAACGTAGAGCGCGTAATCAGGCGGCTCGGTTGCCTCATCTTTTAGCCCTCCCTCGAGACGAGCTATCTCATCCTTTGCTCGTTGCTCATTGGGTCCGTCATCATTGTGCGAGCCTTGGAAATCCCATGATTCGATCGAATCACCTGCCGCCATGGGAAACGGATTCTGGCTTTGTGTGTAGTACCAATATCCAAGTCCGAGCGCTGCAATAATAATTACAGCAATAATGCCTATCCGCACGTTTGTATTTGAATTTTCCATAAGAAAAGCAGTATACCCCATGAACTAGCGCCGCCCAAGCGCAATTTCGGGGTTAAACATGCTCTAGAAATATACAAAGCCCTCGTCAATACGAGAATTGAGGAGGGGGAATCAATGAATTCTATATATCGGCAAGCACAATGCCGGGTACGGACCGCATCCTCTTGTCGCGAGTTGCGAGAGGAATGGAGTGGACTGCGGCTGTCGCGACGATAAACGCATCCGGAATATCGAGTCTGTGTTTGCGACGAAGCGATGCCGCCATTTTCGCGATAGTTTTATCCGGCTCAATGACGATAAAACCGTCGAGAAACTGTTCGATTGCGATTAGGTTTTCTCCGGTTGCTTCAGGCAAGCACAGCGCTTCGGCAATAGAGACAGGAGAAACGAACAGAGCGCGGCGTTCACGTATGAGTCCATCAAGTGTCTCGACAACGCGCGTATCACCATTCAGATAACCAATAATGATGTTGCTGTCGAGAAGGATCATGGAGCGCTACGACCGCTTGTTCCATTCGCGACGAAGCTTCTTCTGTTCTGCAATGTTGTTCTTTGCTGACACGCGCAGTATTCCAGCGGCCTTCTTCCAAGCCACAGGTACATCCGCATATTGTTTCGGGGAATATTTGACACTTGTTTGCATGGATTCAATCGTACCGCGAGGACCAAAAAAAGCAATGCATCTCTCGAATGTTGCGAAGGGACGCTGAAAAAGCAAAACCCCCGGAGATTTCTCTCCGAGGGTTTGCTGTGCTAGGCCGAATTCCCTAGCTGGAGACCGAGCTTACGCTGGATACTTTCGCATCAGCATAAGGCCAATCCGAGGGTTAGGACATTACGGAGTACAGACAGTAGCTGTTCCGAACTGACACTGACGAGTGTCGTTGTCCTGATCCTTTATGAGGTAGCCGTTCGTCCAGTCGGCTGTTGCCGTGGTGTGGCTGTTCGTCGAGCGATCAGACCAGACCATGTTGGCAGTGCCGTGGAGACCCGATGCAGCCGCGTTTGCGATTGCACCGACGGTTGAATCCTCCT
>CAYJVW010000030.1:7161-15081 GCA_964373725.1 uncultured Candidatus Saccharibacteria bacterium
TGTGTTTGCACGCCCGATGAGAGTGCGATCGCTTGCGAGACAGTCTGTTCGACTCCCGCCTGGTTCTTGTACTTCAGTGTTACGTTCGAGACCGAGGTCGCGGCATCAGCCGGAACCTTGACCCGAAGTTCTTGCACTGTGTAGGCAGAAGAGACCGCAGCGAAGTCGAACTTGCCGACATGGACTGAAGTCAAACCTGCAACGACGTTCGAGTTGACCGGCGTGCCTGGGTCGCGTGTGACCGTAAGCGTACCCGAGCCAACCGTGATCGTTTGGAGCGACACGGTGGAACCAACCGTCACAGAGTTACCCGTGGTGAGGCCGGTACCGCCCGTCGTCGTATCCACATCCACGATCCAAGAACCGGCTTCTGCGCCGGACTTGATGTTTCCGAGGACATTAATTGTCACCGTGCTTGAAACCGGAACGTTGAGGTTCACCGAGAACGAGTTTGCCGTTGATGGTGAAGGCTTCGCCGTGCCAATCGCAGCGCCCGTCGCGTTGTTCACGAGCCGCAGATCAGTGATCGTCGCCGATTCTGCTGTCGAGAGGTTAAGCAAGATGGTGTTCACGTTCACACCTTCCGTAGCGCCTGTCGAGAGCGTGAAGGAACCGAGACGAGCATTGTTGGTGCCCGCGATCATCGTCTGGTTGCCGTAGCCGGAGAACTTCGTCACAGTCAAGCTCGACGATGAGATCGTGACTGTGTTTGCTGTTACGTCCGCGCTTGGGACGTTTACAGCCGTGAGTGATACCTGACCGAATGCATTCGACGCGCCGGTGCCGAGCGTAATTGCTGCGGTTTCACCGCTCACGAACGCTGCGCCAGTTGTCGATTTTGCGTCGGCATAGATATCAACGATCGCGACTTCGCCTGCCTTCGCAATGAAGGAAGAGCCGAAGGTGAAGTTCACATCGGTCGCGTCAGTTAGGTCCTTGGTGGAACCAACCTGTACGCCGTTGACGAATACTTTACCATTGTCGAGACCGCGATCGAGTGTCGTGTTTGCTTGAACATCGAGTGATTCGATCTTTGTATCCTCGCCGGAAGCGCGGACCTCGAAGGTCGCCCACTTAATGTTTGATCCGCCGAGAGTAACGTTCGACGATTGCGACGTGTTCGCCTTCGTGACCGAAACTGATGCGGAGCCGATCGTTGCCGACGTCGCCGAGCGTGCCGAGAAGGCACTGCCGTTCGCCGTCGCAAGAACTGGCTGGTTGAGTTCGCTGTCTACGACACGAGCGTCTGCCGCGCGTCGGAGAGAGAACTGCATTGTCAAGCTGGAGCCGGCAACGATGTCGCCGACTACTTTGATAACGCGTCCTCCCGTGTTCAGTCTAAGCGGACTTGCTGACAAGTCCCATGCAATAGATGCCTCACCCGCCGACATGTTCGGAATGGCCGCGCCGACCTGAACGCCGTCTACATAAAGACGGAGGTTTCTGACGTCGTTGAGACCGATAGATCCGAGGTTGCGAAGCTGGAAGGACTCCAAGTTAACTGCGCGCGTACCGACCGTCGTGGTGTTCTGCCAGAGCGTGTAATCGTTCTGGGGATTCACCGCCGTTGCGGACGGAAGCGTCGTTGTGTTGAAGTCAACCGTCGCGAGCGTCGCCGAAGAGATAAGGAGCGCCGAGCCCGAGATCGGCAAGACAACCGAAGAATCAAGGGTTCCCGATGACGCAACGGACACTAACTGTGCGCCGACTTGCTGACCGTTCGTAGAAGCGGCGATGTCGGAGCGGACAGAAATAGTAACCGAGCCTAATGCAGGTACCTTGAAGAGTCCCGATGTGTCGTTGAAGTTGAACGCCGTGTTGCTGACTCCAGCGGAATCCGTAATGCGCTTATTTCCGTTGAAGAGATACACATTCGCGAGCGTCGAGTCAGACGACACGCCGATGCGCTTGAATCCGAGATTCGTAACCGTAACTTCAGAACCCGTTGGGTTCATGAAGGTGAACTTTGCAAGTGTAGCGATCGCTTGACCCTGGACCAGAGCCGTGTTGGTCGGAGAATCAGATGCGAGCGTGACCTTGAGGCCACCGCTCGTTACTGGAACTCCCGGTACGCCTGGTACTCCCGGTACGCCTGGAACACTCGGGACGCACATTGAATTCGCCTTTGCGCGAGTGATCGGACCCCAGTAGCCGGCTGCCGGCGCGACGCCGTTCATGCTCTGCCACTTGGCGACCGCCGCCTTCGTTTTTGCACCGAAGTAGGACGATTCGTTTCCTGGAGAACCTGCGCCTGTTGCGGACACTTGTGCTCCATGACTGTTAAGGAATTGCTGTATCCACATCACTTCGCCGCCAGAATCACCCATCTGGTGATTTCGCGTGAACGTGTTGCATGTCCCGCCGACAGGTGTACCGCCGGAGAGCGCAGCAATTTGCGCGAGCAATGCATTGATTTGAGCCTGCAAGTCCGAGAGCAAGTCTGCTTTCGCCGGTGTGACGATTGCAAACGAAAGCCCGAGAACGACGCTCATACCGATGAGCACTGTCGCAATGTTCTTTGTTGTTAAACTCATATTTTTTATTGACCTTTGAGTCTTACTTCCCGTATACACGGAAGCAAGACCGCATACGCAACCCTTTCGACGAGGGAAACGTCATGCTTGTGTGTCCCCTACCTTCTTAAGAAAGGAGGGAAACTAATAATTTTGCTAGCCCCGACTCCTTATTAATAGAAGCGGAGTCAAAGGGGGTAGCACCAAGAAGGGAATCGGTCTTGCAGCCATAACTTACCATATCCGTACATATCTCCCGTACCAGAATAACGTGCACGCTGCTTTAGTCTGACGCACGCGCACAACGTTTCTTTCATACAATATATTCTCTGAACACGTGGCATGTGTGCCACGTTCCTGTTGTATCTCTATAATGTCTGTCAAAGATCAACGCCGAGAGCAGGATGTCGCCCAGCTGCGAAATGCGCCCCGCCTAAGACGGAATGCATTCATGCAATTATATACGAGGACACGCACACGAAATGAATCGCGCTCTCCCTCTTTGTGGATAACTAGGGGATAAAATCAGGCAAATAAAGCCCGTTTCTGGTACCGCTAGTTACGGGCGTGAGAATACCCTCGCCCTCCCTCAAAGTCAACAAAGATGAGACATTTCGTCACATCAGAGGGACACGTGCAAGGTACCTTTAAGAAACGGCGTACTTGCTCCATCGCTTGGCTCCTGTCTTTACAACCTTGCCAATGGATGAAAGAAGCGCCAGTTCTCGCTGGATCATTTTTTCGCTGTATTCAGGCAAATTCGAGGCTATGTCCTTTATACCCAGCGTCCCGCCGGAGCGTAAAATATCGAGAATGCGCTCGGAGCGAATGCCAGGGTGCGATATTCCCCCCTCGATGTCCTTTATAACATTACTCTTCGGAGACTGTTTTCTTTTGCCCGCATTACCGGGCTCTCGCGAGATTTTTTCTCTCCCGAGTACGGCACTCCCCTGTAACGACTCGAGGCGCCGCGGCATGAGGTCTTCTCGCGAAAGAGGCGTTTCCTCGGCTAGCGCTGATCTCTCCGACGTAAGCAATACGTTCCCAAGTTCATCGAGCGCATCCACCAGAATCTGCGTGTTCTGCACCGATGCAAATCCCGATACACCAAGCAGACGTACGAGTGAAATAAGTTTTCGGATAGACGAACGTGTCCGTTTGAATATTTCGGAGCCATGAGCGCGAAGCTCACTCCGCAATCCAAGTGAAAGATTTAGAAGTGCGATGCTCTCCTTACGGACAAGCCCTCGCACTGGCTCGTCTGATGTAACGTGGCGTGTGAGTATATGCAACGCTGCTGCGACACGCTCGGCACGACGATACACATGCTCGCCTGAAAGATTCTGTCCAAAAGGATTCGTCCGTAATGTCTGATCGAGAAATAATCCGATGTCTGTCTTATAGCGAGTGTCCTTTACAATTGCTTCAGAAGAGGAGTCTGTCCGTATTACGTCCTTTTTGGGATCCTTTCGATCCGGCATATATGGACAGTATACATAAAGGACACGATCAGACGCAATAGAGATAGTGCGTAAGTAGCCCATTAGAAAAAGTGTCCTGAAAAAAGCCATCGATTGCGGGGTGGCGACTAGCTGTTCGAGGCATAGAGAAAGCAAGAAGTATCAAATCGCAAGTATCAAGTATCAATGAAGTATCAATGAAAAAAGTATCAAATGTCATTAGGACGCGAAGATGTTTATTACTTGCAACTTGATACTTGCTTGATACTTGATACTTGATACTTGATACTTGTGTTTTCCGCACTCTGTGCGGAAGGGGCATGGTATCATTTGCGAACATGGCTCGAAATGGAGGTAAAAAAAATGCAAAGAAAGATCGCGGTGAGAAAACTACAGAGGAATCCTTGCCCTCGATAAGCTCCGAAGCTCTGCGGGGAGTGGGTGCGGTGCTTTTGATTGCGCTCGCGGTCTTCTTGGTACTTGCTGCATTCGATATTGGCGGCACTGTCGGGAATACGCTCTTTTCAACACTTACCTCTCTTTTGGGAATCGGCTACATGCTGTTTCCTCTCTCCCTCTTGATCCTCTCGATAGCGCTTCTCCGGTCATTCGAGAAACAGTTCGGCATCGTGCAGATCGGCAGCGTTATCGTCTTTCTTCTTTCAGGGTTAGGCATGATCAACATTGCATTTCCGGGGAGGAGCGGGCTCTTGGGCTCCGCAATATCCACACCTCTCATCGCAACCGTCGATACCGCGGCAGCAGTTGTCTTTTTGACGGCATTCATCGTAGCTGCGCTCATCGTTGCGTTCGACGTGCACCTTGGACGCATCTTCCAATCCTGGCGAGAGCGACTCCATGCGCGAGCAGCGCTCGAACCGGAATTGGACGAGGACATCCGCGTCGCAGAGATGGAAGATGTTGAAGACGAAGAACATGAAGATGATGTGTCGCCGGCTCCCGAAGAAACTCTCGCTCCGATGCCGACGCCTCGTATGGAAATTTCGATGGGAGATGAGAACATGTCCTCCGGAGAGTTTCCCATCATCGCTGCGAGTATATCCGAGTATGTTCCCCCTCCACTCTCACTTCTCGGAAAAAATAAAGGAAAGCCAGAAGTCGGCGACGTGAAAGCGAACATGAACATCATTAAACGCACGCTGCAAAATTTCGGCATCCAAGTCGAAATGGACGAAGTGTCTATCGGCCCGACCGTGACGCGTTACGCAATGAAGCCAGCAGAAGGAGTGCGACTCTCAAAAATAGTCGCGCTTCAGAGCAACCTAGAATTAGCTCTTGCCGCAGCCCCTGTCCGCATTGAAGCGCCAATTCCCGGCAAATCACTCGTCGGCATTGAAGTTCCGAATATTTCGCGCACAACCTTAGGGTTAGCTCCACTCCTAGGCGACGCTCAGTTCACAGAGTCGAGTAAACCGCTCCTCGTTGCTTTGGGGAGGAGTATATCGGGTGCTCCGCACTTTGCCGATCTCGCACGTATGCCACACATGCTCGTCGCGGGCGCCACAGGCGCGGGGAAAACATGTGGAAAGGACACATATATCTTCAGTGAGAATGGAATTTTGACATTTGAGGAGTTATGCCCGCTCGCCCTTAATTCAGAAATCGACTACACAATTCGCGTTGCTACGAGAGATGGCATAGAGACAACGAGCAAAAACTACAATAACGGTATGTGTGATTTTTATAAGATCACGACGGAAGAAGGATTGTCCATTGAGGTTACCGCCGAACACCCTCTGTGGGTCATACGAGACGGCGCGGAATGCTGGCAAAACGGCGGAAGCATGCAGGCCGGGGAATATGTTGCAATCTCAAGAGGGTCAAAGATATTCGGCGCGTATAAAAATATCGATTTTACTCCCCTGCCTCACAAAACTAATAAAGCGCGAATCATAAAAACTCCCGACAAAATGAGTGAAGAATTGGGTCTCTTTATGGGACTCTTGACCGCAGACGGAGGATTAACCACTGAAAATAGAATAGTATATACCCAAGCGAACCCTGAAGTCCTCGATATTTATAGAAGGCTTCTCAATAGTCTCTTTGGCATTAGCGCACCGATTATTGCAAAATCCGGTAAGAGCGATAAGGCAAAAGACGTTGTCGTGAATAGCAAACATATGAAGGATTTTCTTGCGCATATCGGGGTAAAATCCGTAGGCGCTAGGGAGAAAGAGATACCAAGACCGATTCGCCAGTCCGAACCGGAAGTTATTAAGGCGTTCATTCAAGGACTCGTGAGAAACGATGGCCATATTTCTGCTGCCGCTGGCCTCGAGATGACTCTCGCGAACGAAAAGCTTCTGAGACAATTGCAAGTCATGCTGCTCAATTTTGGCGTGGTAAGCTCTCTGCATAAAAAGAAAGTGAAGGGATACGAACACAATGAGTATTGGAGGCTTGCCATCCATGGATCAAATTTTGCTGCATTCTCGAACGAGATCGGATTCCTTACGGATGATGAGAGACAAAAAGCAGCACAGATGCTTGCCCGAACCCGAAATACAAACAGAAATATTGTGCCGACACTCTCGCGCATCCTCAAAAAATTATCCCTTGCATACCGTTCGACCTTTGCGCGGATCACACAAGACGGCTGGCAGTACCAACCACAGGCCTTAGTGCCAAAATACGCTTTCGCAAGCCTCAAGAGTTATAACAACGGAGATCGAAATCCCTCGTATCAAACCCTGGCGAGAATACTCGACTTTTATAAGCCCTTGGCAAGTGTCGAGGAGTATCAAGCAATGCTAGAAATCCACACGAATAATTTTTATTGGGCCAAAGTAGCAAAAATAGACAGGACTAGAGGTATCGGATATGACTTTGAGGTTCCGGGATCACACTCTTTCGTTGGTAATGGATTTATAAATCATAACAGCGTCGCCATACACGATTTCATCCTCTCTCTCCTCTACCGCTGTGGCCCAGAACGTCTGCGCTTCATCATGGTAGATCCGAAAAGAGTCGAGCTTACAATGTACAACTCTATCCCCCACCTGTTTACGCCCGTTATCACCGACGCAAAGAAAGCGATCCTTGCGATAAAATGGCTCGCAAAAGAAATGGAGAGGCGATACAACATTCTCGAAACCGAAAAGGTACGCGATGTTATGTCATATCACGAAAATATCGTCGCCCCGTGGCTGGAGAAAGCTGGAAGCTGGAAGCTGGAAGCTGGAAGCAGGGATGCGAAGCTTCCGGAGGCCATGCCCTACATCGTCGTTATTATCGATGAACTGGCAGATATGATGTCGATATATCCGCGCGAGCTGGAAGCGGGCATCGTGCGGCTTGCGCAAATGAGCCGCGCGGTCGGCATCCACCTCATACTCTCGACACAGCGACCGAGCGTGAAGGTCATCACCGGCCTCATCAAGGCGAATATCCCGGCACGAGTCGCGCTCCAAGTCGCTTCGCAAATAGATTCGCGCACCATTCTGGATACCGGCGGCGCGGAAAAACTCTTGGGTGCGGGAGACATGCTCTTTATCTCGGGTGAGATGTCAAAACCGATCCGCCTCCAAGCGCCTTACACGTCTGAATCCGAAGTAAAACGGGTCGTCGCGTACATAGCGAGAACGAGCGAAGGAATGATGCCGAGTGAGATCGACTTTAGCGAGAAGGGGGGGGAGGCTGGCGGAATAGATCCCATACTTTCCTCGATGACCGATGAAGATGACGATCTCTACCCCGAAGCGAAGCAGGCTGTGGTTGAGGCGGGCAAAGCATCGACATCGTACTTGCAGCGAAAGCTTGGCGTCGGATACGCGCGTGCCGCGCGGCTCATCGACACCCTCGAAGAGCGCGGCGTCATCGGACCGGGCGACGGCGCAAAGCCGCGCGAAGTAATCGGTGCAGGAAATGCGGATGAGCTAGTGAATTCCGCGGAAGAGGCAGAAACCAACGATGAGGAAAAAGCATGA